>NZ_LOKU01000004.1:0-191063 GCF_002211295.1 Rhizobium sp. N122
CCGCGAGTTCCTCATCGACACACAGTGCGATCCTGAAATAATCGACCGCATCATGGCCGATGAGATGAAACGCGGCCTATAGATTCCATCTCTCGACACCCGAAAATGCGTTCGCCGGACGCTTACGGCTTTAGTAAGGTTGATGGGGAAAGCGAGGAAGATTGTTCTTCGGCGACCAGCTTAAGGCTCTCAGCGACGCAATTGGCTTTCACAATCAAAACTGCTCGCAACAAAGATCAACTTGAGCGAGGCAAAAGGAAACATACCTGAAAAATGAGGCAGAAAGGAAATGTCAGAAAAATAATAGAATATAGATTTTCGACATAACAACCATTTTTAAACACATCATGAAGTAGCTTAAATACCTTCGCTCCACAGCGCTCCGTAAAATATAATATAAAAAATTGAAATAAAAGAAGATCGATCCGCGCGGAATTTTTTATATAACAACTTATCGAACTTATACAAAATTTTACAATGAATTAATTTTTCATCATCCATGAAAAATATTGGTTTTCGCTGGGCTCTGCCGAGGCGGCAATTGCAAGTTCGTGCGGTGACCGTCGCTCAAGCATGCAACGGCCCTTCGAGGTGGCAATGCGCTAAGATACCGCGCTAAGGTATATCGCTTGCAGCATCAATCTCACCGTTCCCGCCTCAAATGGAAAAGTTGAGCCCACCCTTATCTGAACCTTTTTTCCCAGTGGGTACGGCTTTGCTGATTTCGCAAAGCAGCAAAAACCGAACCGTCGAATTTACTTTTTAGCGGTGCGCCCGTCTTTAGAACGCTATCGACTTCTTCTGGAGTAGGCTCCGTGTAGACAAGCTGACTGAAGGGATCGAGATGGTGCATACACTGTTGGATTAGTTCACGCTGAATGGGCGACTGACTGAGATAGTGGCCATAAAAATGACGTGCACCGTGAGGCGTCGTGCCATGGTCTTTACGGTGCTTAAGTGCATCATCTCGATGCTTCCGCTTCAGCCGATTAACGGCTCGTTTCCAAGCGGCCCTGAAAGAGGACCTTGTATAAGGAGCCCCAATTTCTTCACCGTCTATTGCGGTGCTCACGAAAAGGTAAGGATGGTCGGGAAGACCTGCCGCATGGCGCAGTGCCATTATGCGTGGTCTCGTGACCAACAGATAATGCCGCAATATCGATGAGATGTGATCCTCGACACCCTCAATTGGAAGCCAATGAACGATTGCATCGTTTAAATCACCAAGGATGCCTTTCCAACCGGACCAATATTTCCCAGACACCGCATTCCGCGATTCCATGTGGAAAAAGCGTTTCAAAGTTTCCGCGCGACTCCGTGTAACGCCGTCAAACCCCTGCACAAGACTTTCCTGCGGATGGTGTAATGCTATTATGGGAACACCTGAAGCAAACTGAACGTCTTGGACCCAAAGGTGAAGAGGCTCACTCATGCGTAATCCTCCCAAAAAGAGGATATGTGCTATGATCTCTGCGGTTTCATCGAACTCACCGTTCGGCAGCGCGAAACCATCGAACAGCATAGAGACGACGTAGTTTTCCGGAAATCGTTTGAGGTGTCCCTTTTCGCGTCTCAGCGACCGAAGGCGGTCAGCGGCACGACTACGTCTCCCGGTCGGCTTACCCTTGAGATGAAAGAGCAGCGACTTATCATGTATGACCTTCCGGGCGTACGCCATCCTAAAGCCGCTGACGGCGTTTGCTGGACCATTGACGAACACGAAGTCGCTTTTCCAGGCCGAGGCGTGACCCTTTTCGTCCAGCCAATCTATATAGTGCTCAATTGCTCGCAGTAGGTCCCGAGCGCTCTTGACGCTACGGGGCAACCAATAAAGGCCTGTATTGTCCCCGCCCGTCGACACCGTTCCTTCGACTAGCGCGGTGGTGAACTTCTCCCACACCTTCTCAAGATAGTCGTCGCCCCACTGGGCTTGCATGTCGCCGACCCAAGGGCCCATTTGGATGGTAAAGTCTACAAGAAGACCCAGCCCACGCGAGATTAAAAGCATCCATTGGTCGCTCTTGGTATCACGATAATTATCAAACAACTCTATCAGGGGCACGACGACTTGCGGGACGCCGTCCGAGCCGAATACACGAAGAACAGGATATCGGCGTCTTTCGCCCGGGAATCTCGCCTGCTTCACAATAAAATGGTGAAGGCTCCGCTCAATTTTCGAAAAATGAAACACGCATCAATACCCAGCCTGAAGTTAGCAGTGTCCTACCATCTCTCGCGGAAAAACCACAATTGCCGTAGCGGGGCCGGGACCAAAAATTGTCGGCCCTCGGCCGTCATTTTTCTGCTGCTGCGCAGGGGCCTTCAGCCGGACCAGGGCTTTCCACCCTGGACCCCCCATCTCGCCGATGGGCAGGCGGTGGAACTTCCGTTCGCCGCGATTGCGGCGAGCCGGTTTTCACCACCATCAAAACTATGGGTCAGAAACCAGCGGCATCAAGGGTTCGCTACGCCCGATCCTCGCCATGCTCAGCTAAAGCTTGCGCGTGGCTCCGGTCGCCCCTTGACCCCGCCGCTTTCTTCAATGACCCTGGGAAGTGGTAAATACTGGTAAGCAAAGGATCGGTCTCAAAAGAGCACCAGATTCCTAATCTGGGGGTCACGCGTTCGAATCGCGTCGGGATCACCATTTTTTCAATTGCTTAAGGCCAGCGCAAAGCTTGCAGAGTGCCATGGAGATGCGCGGCCAAGACAATAGGCCGAATACAGTCGCAAGACATTCAATCCCGAATGGAACGGAGTAAGCATCGACCCAAACAAGCCAAGTATCCAAGCTGATCTTCTGGGTATCGTGGCAAATGCCGGGAGAATGGTCATAACGAGCGAGCAAGATGATGGATGAGCCGACTCCGGAGGAACTGAAGCGCATTTTGACGCGACAAGAGCTGCACGAGCTGGTTTGGTCGACACCTATACAGAAGAACACCTATTTCCCGGTGCACAGTCTTGATGAAGACGGCAACGTGGGCGGGTCGGCATGAATTTTGATATGGTGTGAAGCCGACGATTAGCGGGGAAATAAATCATCCCGGAACTTGTAATAGCTGCAGTTGTTCATCGAATAGAACTCCAATCCAGAACCTAGTTCGTTCCGTGAAAGTTCCCATTCGAACGTGTCGTCACCACCGAGGCCGGTAATCAACGCCATTTTGGCCAGTTCCATGAAAGGGCCTGGGGGAAAGGCTGCCCCGTACACGGTCGCTTCCTTGCGTGGGTATTTGCCTTTGATAACCCGCGTGATTTCCAAATCGATCCGTATCATCCGGGTCGGAACGTTGGGATCCGCCGCTAGCAAACCTGATTCTCCCATCGACAGCGACTTCACACGAGCCTGAACCACGACCTCCGCCTTGGCCAGCAGTTCACTTTGGGGAGGACATTTAGGGGTAGCGGCTGCTGGCTTGAGGCCAATAACTGCCAGGAGCAAAATGGCCTCAAAGCAGAGGTGCATAACTGTGTTCGGAATCGCTCGTTGCATGGTTGTTTCCTTTCTCACAGCGATGCCTATGCCGCCTCGATTGTGTGTGGCTGAACGCGGCTTCGCATTCCAGCTGACAAACCGCAGCGTTATCCTGCACCTCCCGCAGCCCCTTGTATGAGGCATGCCGCAGCTTGCCGTCATGCGTCCACGCCCGATATTCAATCTCCGCAACAAGCTTCGGATCGATAAAGACTGCGTTTCGATTCCATCCGGTACCGACAGCGAGTTTGCCAATGATCAGCTTGTCCAACTGCTGCCGGAGCTTACCTGTGGAACGCTCATTGATGCCGGTCCCCACTCCTCCGACATAGATGAGCTCGTTTCCCTTGCCCGCGGCGAGTAGCAGCCGCCCAATGCCGCCGAATGATGCTGTCCGCCTTCTAATACCCAACGATCAAAAAGCTATCGCTCTGGACGCATTTGATCGTCACCCAGTCGCCGAGGCGGCCCGCTGAGATACGGGCTGTTGCGGTCTTTCGCGATGATGCCTTCAAGGTCATGTTCGCATACGATCTGCAGACGCGTCTCGCTGTATCCACATTAATTGTTGTCCGTGGCATTGAATTATTGTAGATACACTTAATGGAGATCGTATGGGACGAACCGAAGCGGATTGCCAATATCGAGAAACATGGCCTCGATTTCGCCGATCTGACTTTCGAGTTCTTCCTGTCTTCCGTTGTCGTTCCCGCCAAAGATGGGCGACCCAAGGCCATAGGCCGCCTCGCTGACGGAACGATCGTCGCAATCTTCGTAAATCTGGGCTCTGAGGCGCTTTCGATCATTTCAATGCGCCCCGCCCGCAAGGACGAAAGGAGCATGATCCGATGATTATCAAAGCCCGGAAAACGACGCAGTTCCAGCCTGGCCGCGGCTACTCCAAGGAGGATTGGGATGCCGTCTCCGACAATCCCCCTCTGTCCAAGACAGAGATGGCAAACGCCAAGCCCTTCAAGGAGGCATTTCCTGAGGTTGCCGAAAAGATGGAAAGGGCCATTGCAGCCCGCGGTCGACCCAAGCTGGACAACCCGAAGCAACCCCTGAACATTCGTCTCGATGCCGATATCATCCAGTTTTACAAGGCCACTGGCAAAGGTTGGCAGTCAAGGATGAACGATGCATTGCGAAAGGCGGCTGGCTTATAGCGCCCTTCGCAGATCCTCTCCAAAAACTGGCGGCCGTCGGCAGCTAAATCGTCTTCCAAAGCTTGGCTAGTCTCATCATCACATTGCGGAGCCGTCGGCTCGCCGTGTCCTCACCGCGCGTCGCGCCCCCAATCCCAACAGCGCCGCCGCAACCCACCCACCGACAAAACCAATCGCACCCCAGACAAGACCTGCGAAGCTGACCGGCACACCCGGCACAAAGTCCCGCCAGGTGTTGGCGAATACGACATCGTCCGGCTCGCGGAGCAGCACGAAGGGTTTGGCGACCGGGGCGGCGGTGCCAAGTTTCAGCTGCTGCGACAGCAGCGTTTCGTAGCGCGAGATCGTGCTTTGCATAGAGACGCCGCGGTCGCGCAGGAAATCGTCGGAGGATTGCGCATAGGTGTTCAGCGCCTGCTGGCGATCGAGGTGGTGCTCGGCGGCCTGTCTGTTAAAATCTTCGACGATGACGCTGAGTTCGTCGATCGCGCCGCCGATCCGCTGGCGGTATTGCTGGGCAAATTCCGGCGCCTGTGAAAACACCGTGCCGCCGGCAAGTCCGGCGACGATGGCGATGATCCTTGCAATCGGTCCCATTCTCGATGCCTCCGGCTGGTCATCAGCGGTAACGATCCGCGGCCGCAAAGGTTTCTGTTCGACACAATCGGTAACGCTATGTGATTGAACCGACAGCGCTTCCGGCGAGTTGCTCCCCTGACCAACAAGTTGCTCCCGTGAGCAACTGAGAAAGAGAGGCTTGTCATGAAACAGATTATCCTTGCCTGCACACTCGCTGCCGCATCCATCTTTTCCGCAATGCCATCTAAGGCGGCCAGTGTGACGATCACCACAGGTGATGAGCGCCCCTATTACCGTGATTCGGAACGTCCCTATTACCGCCATCACAGCCCCTACTACCGTCACGACATGCGTCGGCGTTTCGTGTCCCGCGACTGCTTTACCAAGACGGAAAAAATCCGCCGCCACGGCCATACGGTCATCAAGGAAACCAGGGTCTGCCGATAGGCGATCCACACACGAAGCCCGGCTGATCGGCCGGGCTTTTCATCTGATTTCGTCGCGCGGAACTTCGCTATAACGGCCGCGTTATTCGCGAAAGGAGTAAGCGTCATGCGTATCAAGATGACTCTTCTGGCAATCGCCTATGTCGCCGTCAGCGCCGTGCTGCTTGCCATCGCCTATCAGCCGCAGGGGACGGGTGCCCTGCAGAAGACCGATCGGCTGGCCGGTTCGTCCTTCCTGGTCGAGCGCTTCGCCGGTTAATCGGCTGAGCGCTGATTAGGAGATGGCGGCGCTTCAATGCCGCTCATTGATCGGAGGCCCGCCGAGCAGGATCCGGTTCTGCACCGCGTGCACGCCTTCGACAGCCCTGGCAACAGCGGTCGCCCGTTCGATCTCGCCGACGGTGCCGACCGTACCGGTCAGCACGATCTGATCGTTTTCCATCGTCACTTCGACATCCGCCGCATCGATGCCGCCGGCAATTGCCAGCGCGTTGGCGACGGCCGCTTCGACGGATGCGCGATTGGAGATTTCCGCTTCCATCTCGGGCTCGAGCCCGTGGAATGTCTGTTCCTTGAAAACCATGATCCGTTTCTCCTCAATATCCGGGCGTCAAACCTGCGGAGGAAACGCCCGTCGGCCGGATTTGGTTTCAGGGCGGCTAAAGCGCGTCGCGATCTTTCAGATTCGCGCCTTGTGCTTTAGCTTTTTATTTTCTCGCATATCGTTGCCGCAAAAGCGCTTCGCGCTTTGCCTGGGAAAACCGCGGCACACTTTTGCGCGACATGCTTTACCAGTTGAGGCGATAACGCAGATTGACGCTGCCGGCCTCCCCCGCCGAAAACGGATTGCTCACCGCGGCATCGAGATTGAGATTGGGCAGGATCGCCTGGTTGACGGCAACCGAACTCGAAAAATCGCCGCTGGCATTGCTGATGCCGGCGCCTGCTGAAAGCGAGGTGCCCGTCCAGGGATGGATCAGCTTCAGCGCTTGCGACGCCGTTACCGAGGCCTGCTTGATATCGACCGCGTCATATTGGACGCTGATGGACCGGCTCGACTGCATGTCGAGCGAATCCGACAGGATCCAGCTGCGTGAACGGCTGAGCGTCAACGCGCCGCTGCCGCGCAGCGTATCGACGCTGATCCTTGCGCCCCGCTGCGATTGGCCTGATGGCGTGACGCTTGTTCGGACGATCCTGCCCCAGAGCATTGCCTGTTCGGAATCGGGCAGCGGCGCTCCGCCCTTGGTCGAGGCCAGCGCGATATCGGCGCCGGCGCTGGTTTCCCATTCCGCCGGCAGGCGGAAACCCATCGTCGCCTTGTAGGACCGGTCCGAGAGTTTTCCCGGCGCCCAGATCAGCAGGTCATCGGCCCTCGCCGCCGAGGCGAACGAGAGCAGGGTGGCGAAGAGAAGGCTGGCTGTTTTGAATATCGTCATGAAATCCAACATTTCCACGGACACAGGGGCTGCAACGCCTATCAATGGCCCGCAGCGACGCGATGAGGGATTGCGGCCAAGCCGCCCGTTCCGGTTCATCCTCGGTTTTAATGTTTGGCCGGAAGGCCGTCGGCACCCAGTGCCTGTTTCCGAAAGACGCCGTGGCGCCCCGAATTGCCATGCGACCGTGAACGGTGCGACGAATTTCAAATCCGCCGGCAACGACGCAAGGATCACATCCAGCCGCCGCTCTGTAAACCCCTCGACGCCCGAAATCTGCTGCACCGCACACTTGCCGCCCCCGCCAAAGCCTAGTAGAGCCTGAGCCTACGAGAAAAACCTTCGCGAAATTGCAGATAATGACCGGCAAAACCGCGCCGCGGCGCCTCAGCATCTTCGGCTCGACCGGCTCGATCGGCCAGAACACCCTCAATGTCGTCGATCACCTGGGCGGGCGGGAGAACTTCGAAATCTCCGTACTAACAGGCAACGGCAATGTCGAATTGCTGGCCCGGCAGGCGAAAGCTTCGGGCGCTGGGATGGCGGTGACGGCAAGCGACCGGCATTACGAAGCGCTGAAAAGCGCGCTTTCCGGCAGCGGCATCGAAGTCGCATCCGGAAAATCCGGCCTGATGGAAGCGGCCGACCGCGAGGCTGACTGGGTGATGGCGGCAATCGTCGGCACCGCGGGCCTGGCGCCGACGCTGGCAGCAGCAAGGCGCGGCGCCGATATCGCCCTTGCCAACAAGGAATGCCTGGTTTCGGCCGGCGATCTATTCATCAGCGCGATCCGCAAGGGCGGCGGCAGGCTGCTTCCCGTCGACAGCGAGCACAATGCGATTTTCCAGGTGCTGGAGGAAAATCAGCGCCATGCCATCGAGCGCGTCGTGCTGACGGCCTCGGGCGGCCCCTTCCGCACTGCCTCGCTGAAGGAAATGGCCGGTGTGACGGCGGAAACCGCGCGCGCCCACCCGAACTGGTCGATGGGATTGAAGATCTCGATCGACAGCGCCTCGATGTTCAACAAGGCGCTGGAGATGATCGAAGCCCGGCATCTTTTCAGCCTCACGCCCGAGCAGATCGAGGTCATCATCCATCCGCAATCGATCATCCATTCGATGGTCGGCTATAGCGATGGATCGGTGCTGGCCCAGCTCGGCGCCCCCGACATGCGCACCGCCATCGGTTACGCCCTGTCCTTTCCGCGCCGGCCGAACCTGCCGATCGAGCGGCTGGATTTCGCCAGGCTTGCCCGGCTGGATTTCGAGGCGCCGGATGAGCTGCGCTTTCCGGCCTTGCGGCTGGCGCGCCTGGCGATGACGCGCGGTGGCGTTCAGGGCGCCGTGTTGAACGGCGCCAAGGAAGTGGCGCTCGAAGCCTTCATCGAAGGGCGGCTGCCCTTCCTCGCCATGGCCGAGATCACCGAGAGGGTCATGGACGATCTGGCCGGCCTGCCGCCGGCCGCCGGAATGGACGACGTCTTCGCCGCCGACAGGCAGGCCCGGCAGAGGGCTGCGGAGCTGATGAAACTGGAGATCGCCGGCTGAAGCTTACCGCAGCCGGTTGCCAGCCTCATCGAACAACCGGCAATCCGACGGTTCGAACAGCAGGCCGACCTGCTTGCCTGCCGCGATGCTGATCGGTGAGCGGTGCTCGACGGTCAGCGACTGGCCATCGGCAAGCTGGCAATAGAGATATTGCGTTCCCCCGAGATATTCCGAAAAATCGACCGTGGCCGTCAGCTTGCCCGATCGATCCGGCGCCACCTTCAGATGCTCCGGCCGCAGACCGAGCGTCACCGCGCCTCCGGCCGGCCGGCCCGTGCTGATTAAGGCGGTTTCGATGCGGGAGCCGGCGACCTCGACCACTCCGCCCTCGCCCCAGCGGGCATTCAAGAGGTTCATCCTCGGCGAGCCGATGAAGCCCGCCACGAAGGTATTGGCGGGATCTTCGTAGATCTGCCTTGGCGTTCCGGCCTGCTCGACACGGCCGTCGCGCAGCACGACGATCTTGTCGGCGAGCGTCATCGCCTCGGTCTGGTCATGGGTGACGTAGATCATCGTGTTGCCGAGCTCGCGGTGCAGGCGGGCGATCTCGATGCGCATCGACACTCTGAGTTCCGCATCGAGATTGGACAGCGGCTCGTCGAACAGGAAGACATCAGGCTTGCGCACGATCGCCCGGCCGATCGCCACACGCTGGCGCTGGCCACCGGAAAGCTGTCCTGGCCGCCGGTCGAGAAGATGATCGATCTTCAGTATGGCGGAGGCCGCTTTCACCCGGGTCTCGATCTCGGCCGGCTGGGTGCGCGCCATCTTCAGCCCGAAGGCCAGATTGTCGCGCACGCTCATATGCGGATAGAGCGCATAGGACTGGAAGACCATGGCGATGCCGCGCTCGGACGGATCGAGATCGGTGACCATGCGTCCCTTGATCTCGACCTCGCCGTCGGTCACGTCCTCGAGACCGGCGATCATCCGAAGCAGCGTCGATTTTCCGCAGCCGGATGGGCCGACGAAGACGACGAATTCGCCCTCTTCGATCGTCAGGTCGATCCCGTGGACCACCTGCAGATTGCCATAGCTTTTTCGCACGTCCTGGAGCACGACGCTCTTGTTAGCCATACCGTTCGTCATCCCCAAACGACCTACTTGTCCGCCTGGACCCAGACGAGCATCTCTCCGGGCGCGCGGTTGTCCCAAAGATGATAGGGCACGAAACGCGCGGTGGCGACCTGCCTTTCGGCCGGCGCATTGCGGTAGAGCGGTGTTCCCCAGTTCGACGTCTCCTCGCGCTCGACCTTGAGATCGAGGGCGACCGCATCGTTGAGATCCTTCAGCACGATGGTCTCGGCGGCCGGAAGCTCACGAGGCAGGACGATGGCGTTGAGATCCTCGCCATTATCCGTCGTTTCGACGCAATAGACCAGGGGCCCGCGCATCAGGGCGACGCGGCCGGCATCCTGGCGCACCTTCGGATTGGCATATTGCGGGCGCAATGCCAGCGGCAGGTGGAGGGCGACACGATCGCCATCGGCCCATTGGCGATCGATCCTGGCATATCCGTCCCGGATAGTGGCGGCGAGATCGAGCATTTCCCCATTGACGCTGAGGCTGGCCCCTTCAGCCCAATCGGGAATGCGCAGCGACAGCGCGAATCTCGCCGGCGTCTTCAGCCTGGTGGTAAAGGCAACCGCCCCATCCCAGGGATAGTTGGTGGCCTGCTCCAGCTCCCCTTCGGCGCCATTGGCAAGCTTCAGCCGGGCGGTGCTTTCGCCGTAGAGATGCACGGCGATCTCGTCGTCGGCAACGGCATACATATAGGAGCCGATCGAGGTCACCAGCCGGGCGATATTCGGCGGGCAGCAGGGGCAATGGTGCCATTTCCAGCGGTGGTGCTTGCCCGCACTTTCGAGCGGATTGTCGTAGAAGAAGGTCTTGCCGTCGGTGGAAAGACCGGGAAGCGCGCCGTTATAGAGCGCCTGCTCCATGATGTCGGCATAACGCCGGTCCGGTCCGCGCCCGAGCATGCGGCTTGCCCAGAAGACCAGGCCGACGGAGGCGCAGGTCTCGGCGTAAGCGGTGTCATTCGGCAGGTCGTAATAGTCGGTGAAGCCTTCGTTGGAGGCGGCCGGGCCGATGCCGCCGGTGATGTACATCTGCTTGGTGGTCAGGTCGTCCCAGAGCGTTTCCAGCGCCGCCGTCAGGCTGTCGTCCTTATATTCGGTGGCGATATCGGCCATCCCCGAATAGAGGTACATGGCGCGCACCGCATGGCCGACGACCTTGGTCTGCTCGCGCACCGGCTGGTGCGCCTGGCCATACTCATAGGTCTTCTGATGGAAGTCAGCAGCGCTCCGGCCGTCGCGAGCGGCTTCCGCCGTGAAGAAATGCGGCTCGGTGCCGCGCTCGTCGATGAAGAATTTCGACAGGTCGAGATATTTCTTTTCGCCGGTGACGCGGGAAAGCTTGACCAGCGCCAGCTCGACTTCCTCGTGACCGCAATAGCCGGGGAACTGACCTTCGCCATGGCCGAATATCGTGATCATGTAATCGGCAAAGCGGCACATGATATCGAGCAGCTTGCGTTTGCCGGTCGCCTGGTAATAGGCGACCGCGGCTTCCATCAGGTGGCCGGCGCAATAAAGCTCGTGATGGTCGCGCAGATTGGTCCAGCGGCGGGCGGGCTCGACGCGCTGGAACCAGGCGTTGAGATAACCGTCCTTATCCTGCAGCCTCTCATACATGTCGATGATCTCATCGGCGCGCGCCTCCAGCTTCGGGTTCGGCCGGCGATAGAGCGAATAGGCGATGGTCTCGATCGATTTGCCGAGATCGGAATCCCAGAACATCTGCGTCGTCCCGCCCCAGGGCTGAATGGGAATGACGACGCCGGGGCTCGGCTGGTTGACATCGATCGCCTTCAGCATGCCGGCCTCGACGCAGCGGTCGAGCAGGGTCTCGGCGGTGGAATTGCAGACGGCGTCCTGCCATTTGCCCCAGAAACCGCCGAGCTCGACATCGGGAACGGCGACGGGACGAAACGGGCGGTCGTTGCTTGATTTGGTCATGGGTTCGACTTTCCCTAGGGTTATTTCACCGCGCCGGCCATCAGCCCGCGCATGTAGTAGCGTTGCAGGAGCAGGAAGACGATCAGGCAAGGGATCGTCATGACGACGACGCCGGCCTGGACCGCTCCCCAGTTGATGGCGCCGAGCCGTCCGGCGCGAACCGCCGTCATCAGCACCGGCAGGGTGTATTTCTCATTGCTGGAGAGCAGCACCAGCGCGGCGAGAAACTCGTTCCAGGCATTGAGGAAGGCAAAGATCGCCACCGTCGCCACACCGGGAAGCACCAGCGGCAGCAGAACGCGGGCGAGAAGCCTGAGATCGCGGGCGCCGTCGATGCGAGCGGCCTCTTCGATTTCCTTCGGCACCGCATCGAAGGCGTTGCGCATCATGAAGACGGAGAAGGGCAACTGCAGCGTCACATAGACCAGCGTCAGCCCGATGAGCGAATTGTTGAGGCCGAGCTTGGCCAGGATGATGAAGAGCGGCGTCAGGATCGACTGGAACGGGATCATCAGCGTGGCGATGATCAGCACGAAGAGCGCGTTCTTCATCGGAAAGCGGTAGCGCGAGAAGCCGTAACCGGCGAGCAGGCTGACGGTGACGGTCAACACCACGGTGGCGACCGAGACCAACAGCGAATTGATCATGTGCCGCCAGATGCCGGCGCCGAACGTATCGAGCAGCGCATAGGCATCGAAGCTGACGCCCGAGCTCGGCCATGGCGGCAGCGGCGGCAGACTGGCTTCCGTCCCCTGCCGGAAGGAGGCGAGCAGCGTGATCGCAAACGGCGCCAGGAAGAAGATCGAGATGGCGATGCCGGTGAGATGATAGGCCGATTTCACGCGGAAGGCCTTGCGGGCACGGCGTTTTCTTGAGGTGATCATGGACGCTCCTCCCCGACCCGCAGCAGCCAGAGCTGGACGATGCTGATCGCCACCAGGATGGCGAGAAGCACGATCGACAGTGCCGCGCCATAACCGAGATTGAACGACACGAAGGACTGGTTGAAGATGTAGTAGACCACCGAGATCATCTTGTTCTGTGGCCCGCCCGAGGTCATGATGTAGAACTGGTCGAAGGCAAGGATCGAGCCCGTGACCGAGACGATCAGCGCCAGCGCGATCGTCTTGCGCATCAGCGGCAGCGTCAGATGCCGGAAACGCTGCCAGCGGCCGGCGCCGTCGATGCGGGCGGCCTCCGTCAGCTCGGACGGAATGGCCTGCAGCCCCGTCAGAAGAATGATCATGGTGAAGCCGGCGATCTTCCAGACGACCATCACCACCACGGTCAGGAAGGCGATATCGAAGGTCGCCAGCAGATTGGGGCTCTTTTCGACAAGGCCGAGGGCTTTCAGGGCCGGGCCGATGAAGCCGCTATCGACATTGGCAAGCCAGACCCAGAGTAGCGAGGCGGTGGCCAGGCCGACGACGACGGGCAAAAAGATGACGGTGCGATAGGCGCTGACGAACTGCCGTTCCTTCTCGACGAAGATGGCGAGCGGAAAGGCGACGGCGAAGATCGCGATGGTGACGATCACCGTATAATAGGCGGTGAAATTCAGCGCCGTCACGAAGCGCGTGTCGTTGATCATGCGGTAATAATTGTTGAAGCCGATCCAGCGCGATGCCCCCATCAGCGGCCAGTTGTGCAGGCTCATCCACCCGGTGAACAGCACCGGCATGATGAAGAAGACGATGACCAGCGCCATGGCCGGCGCGATATAGGCAAGGCCGCGCCAATTCGATTGGCGCCGTCGCCTGCGCCGAGGCAATAGGATCTCTGAACCGGAATCGGTCATCGAAACGCTCCGCATCTGTCGGTTGGGATTGGCCGGGAAGCTGCCACCGCTCCCCGGCCGCGGCCGGGGGAGAGTTACTGGCCGCTATCGATGATCGATTGCATTTCCGACTGGGCGCTCGAAAACGCGCCGTCGACATCGTCGCCGAAGATCGCGGCGTTGGTGAAGCTTGCCCAAGGGCCGTTGGCGCTGTTGATCAGGTCGTTGAACTGCAGCGTATAGGGCGTCTTGGCGACACTGATCGCCTTGAGGCCGACCTGCATGCGCGGGTCGAGACCTTCCAGCACCTTGTCGGCAATATCGCCGCGCGTCGGCAGGCTGCCGTACTTCGCCATGATCTTCTGGCCGTCTTCCGAATAGACATATTCGAGGAAGCCCTTCACCGCGTCGATCTTCTTCGTACCCTTGGTGATGACGAAATTATCGCCGCCGGCAAAGGACGACGGCTTGCCGTCGACGCCCGGAATGAGGGTCACGCCGAAATTGATATCCGGATGCTCGGTGACCAGCGTGCCGATGGCAAAGGCGCCGAGGCTTTGCTGGCCGATCTTGCCATTGGTGAAGGTCAGGAAGTTGGCGCCGGTATCGCTGGCCGCACCCGCCGGCACCAGGTCCTTCTTGACCATGTTGCGGTAGATATCGACGGCCTTGCGCATCTGCGGCGTATCGAGCGTCGCCGTCTTGCTGTCGGCCGACAGGATATCGGCGCCGGCACCCCAGGTGAGCGGCGTGAAGGTGAAGATCATGCAGCCGCCGCAGCCGCCGCCGGAGAAATAAAAGCCGTAGGTATCGTCACCCAGCGCCCGGATCTTCTCGGCATTGGCGGTGATTTCGTCCCAATTCGCCGGCGCCTTTTCCGGGTCGAGGCCGGCCTTCTTGTAGAGGTCCTTGTTCCAGGCAAAGACCGACGTCTCCACCGACAGCGGCAGGCCGTAAATCTTGTCCTGATAGGTGCCGAGGCGGACATGCGACGGCGACAGCGAGTTGAAATAGGGCAGCGATTTCGCCCAGTCCGTCAGATCCTCAAGCTGGCCGGCCGCGGCAAAGGCGGGGTTATAGATCAGGTCCATCGACAGCGCGTCGGGCGCCTGTCCGCCGGCGATTGCCGTTGCATATTTCTGCACCAGCTCGGAGAACGGCACCTCGGTCATCACGACCTTGGTCTCATGGCCGGCATTATAGGCTTCGACGACCTTCTTGAAGGCGTCGCCGATGCCCGAACGAACCCACATTTCGACATTTTCAGCCGCCGACGCAGCCGAAAACAGGCATAAACTGGCGATGCTGGTCGCCGCCAATAGACGCTTGATCATGACACTCCTCCCGATATGGCGCATCTCCCTGCGCCTTTGCTCATTCCCTTGGTCTTATTCCCTTAGTCTCACTCATTGGGGGTCTTACCCCCGCATGACTGCCGGACGACAAGCCGGCACGGCAATTTCCTCACTCCCGGCTCGACAGGCCGTCCTTCCGCAAGCGCCAGCACCGTCAATCCGGCCTGCCGCCCGAGCTCCTTCAACTCCATATCCACCGTCGTCAGCGGCGGCCGGGTCTGGGCCGCGACAATCTCCCAATTGTCGAAGCCGATCACCGAGACATCCTGCGGCACCTTGACGCCGCGCTCGCGCAACGCATCGGCGGCACCACGGGCAATCTGGTCATTGCCGCAGAACAGCGCGTCTGGCTTTTCTCCCGGCCTCTTCCAGAGCTGCTCCACCGCCTCATGACCCCAGCTTTCCGACCAGACGCCGTAGAGCACCGGCTCGCGGTGGCCGGCCACCTCGTGATAGGCGCCGGCGCGTTCGCGCACCGAAAAGAAATCCTCCGGCCCGGTGATATGGGCGATCCGCCGCCGCCCGACCTTGGTCAGCCATTCCACCGCCAGCCGCGCGCCCTGTTCGTCGTCCGAGCGGAAGGTCACGCTGTTCTGCGTCCCCTCGGTGAAGGCGTAGACGACAGGCACATGCAAGTTCGACAGATCGACCGGCAGGCGGCGGTCCAGCCGCTTTCCCGTGGCGATGATGCCGTCGACCTGCTTGTCGAGCATCGCATCGACATGGATCTGGGCGAGGGCCGGATCGTCTTCGATGGCGCAGAGGAAAACCGAAACCCCATGGTCGACCAGCGCGTCCGAAATACCCGCCATCACAGGCAGGGTGAAACGCCCGTAAGTGTCGTTGGTCAGCAGCCCGACGGTGAAGCTGCGCTTGCTGAGAAGACCTCTCGCCAGCGCATTCGGCCGATAGCCGATTTCGCCGGCGATCCGCTTCACCCGCTCGCGCGTTTCCGCGCCCATCCGGCCGGTGTCGTTGAGCGCCTTCGACGCCGTCGAGATGCTCACCGCGGCAGCCGCCGCCACCTCATGGATGGTGATCCTGCCTCTTTTTCCTCCCGTTAAGTTCAGAGCATCACGTCCTTCTGAAGTGACGTGAGAAAAGCTTTTACCAACTGCGATGTCAAGTGAGAAAAGGTTTTCTCACGTTTGTCCGTCGCACGGCCCGAGAGACCGCGACGCATCATCTGCATCGAGGCCGACGCCGAGCGGAGAACCGATTCATGTGGAGGAGGTTGGCACGACCCCATAAGGGCACGGCTCATCACCGTCAGGACCTCGATGGAGGCCCTGAACTAAGGCGTGGCCAATCGAAAAATCAGGCGACGTGCCTTGCCAGCGCGCAGCGCGACCAGAGCGAATGCAGCGCCTCGACGAGATGGGCGATATCGGCGTCGGAATGCAGCGGCGTCGGCGTGATGCGCAGCCGCTCGGTCTTCTTCGGCACGGTGGGATAGTTGATCGGCTGGACGTAGACGCCGCAATTGTCGAGCAGCAGGTCGGAGATCCACTTGCACTTGGCCGCATCGCCGACCAGCACCGGCACGATATGGCTCGGATTGGGCACATGCGGAATGCCGTTCTGGTCGAGCAGCGCCCTGAGCTTGCGCACCCGGTCCTGATGGCGGGCCCGCTCGAACTGGCTGACCTTCAGGTGCTGGATCGAAGCGACGGCGCCGGCGGCAAGCGCCGGCGGCAGCGCCGTGGTGAAGATGAAGCCGGAGGCAAAGGAACGGATGAAATCGCAAAGCGCGGCCGAAGCGGCAATATAGCCGCCCATCACCCCGAAGGCCTTGCCGAGCGTGCCTTCGATGACGGTCAGCCGGTCCATCAGCCCCTCGCGCTCGGCAATACCGCCGCCGCGCGGGCCGTACATGCCGACCGCATGCACCTCGTCGAGATAAGTCATGGCGCCGTATTTGTCGGCGAGGTCGCAGATTTCCTTGATCGGGGCGATGTCGCCGTCCATCGAATAGACGCTCTCGAAGGCGATCAACTTCGGCGCCTTCGGATCGGCGGCCTTAAGCTTGGCTTCGAGATCGGCGACGTCATTGTGCTTCCAGATCACCTTGCCGCATTTGGCATGACGGATGCCCTCGATCATCGAGGCATGGTTCAGCGCGTCGGAGAAGATGATCAGGCCGGGAATCCTGGCGCCGAGCGTGCCGAGGGCTGCCCAGTTGGAGACATAGCCGGAGGTGAAGATCAGCGCCGCCTCCTTGGCGTGCAGATCGGCCAGTTCACGCTCGAGCATGACGTGATGATGGTTGGTGCCAGAAATATTCCGGGTGCCTCCCGCACCCGCGCCACAGTGGTCGATGGCGGCCTTCATTGCCTCGATCACCTTCGGGTTCTGGCCCATGCCGAGATAGTCGTTGGAGCACCAGACCGTGACTTCCTTTTCGCCATCGGCCGTATGGCGCGTCGCGCGTGGAAAGTTGCCGCGGTGGCGCTCGAGATCGGCAAAAACGCGGTAACGGCCCTCGGCATGAAGCCCGTCCAGCTCGTTTTTGAAAAACGCTTCGAAATCCATCATCTGCTCCAGTATCGCGCGGCCGTTCTTGCCGACCGGACGTCCGCGCGTCAATGCTTACCCTTTGCTTTAACATCAACTGCGGCAAAAGGCCCAGTTTTTTGAATGATTCCAGATAAAAAAATACGCAAGCGCGGATCAATGAATCGATGCGGCAGAGACGCGTGAAATTCGTGAAAACCGTCCGGCGGCGACCATGTCCATATTGCAAAAAAATCGGCACAAGAGTGGACAACCCTTTCTTCCGACATAGTTTTCGCACTAGCGTGGCAAAAAAAGACTAGGGACGGCCTATGCCCATTGGGCGACAACCCAGGAGAAAAGAAATGAAAAAAGCTGTCATACTCGCATTGATCGGCCTGTCGGTCGCAAGCTGCACGCCGACCCAGCAGGGCGCCGGAATCGGCGCGGCCTCAGGCGCCGTCATCGGCGGCGCGGTCACCGGCAATGTTCGCGGCGCGGCGGTCGGCGCCGCTATCGGGGGTGTCTCCGGCGCCCTCATCGGCAGCGTCGCCGAACAGCCCGGCCAGTGCTACTATCGCGACCGCTATGGCCGCCGCTATATCGACACCTGCCCGCGCTGAGAGCGGTTGCACACCGGCCAAATCAGGAAATCCCGGACACACATCCGGGATTTTTTGTGCTGAAATAGTGCGCTGGCAATTTAAAATGGTACACCCAGCGCGATTTTGCCGCTAAGCTGTTCACGGCTGGGCAACGAAGCTTCATTGTAGACCGAACCAAAAGCGGCGTATGCGGATTAGAGGGACAGGCCCGAAAACAGGTATTGCGTATCGGCGAACAGGCACCATGATGGTGGTCGCAGCGGCAGCTGCGTTCTCACCGGTCCTGATCGGCGACGCTTACGCCTTCAAGCTTTTCGGCATCACCATCTTCGGCAAGGACGCGGACGAAACGCAGCAGGTGCCCGATCCGGTGCGCTATAGCGTCGACCTCAAAGCCGACACCGCCGATCCCGACCTGAAAGAAGCGCTGCAAAACAGCTCGCGGCTGGTGGGCGACCAGAAGCAGCCGGTCTCCGGCGATCTCGGCGTCGTCGTCAAGGCGCGCGACGATCGCGAGCGGCTGATCGCCACCCTGTATGAAAAGGCCCGTTACGGCGGCGTGGTGACGATCACCATCGACGGCAAAAATATCGACGACCTGCCGCCCAATCCGACCTTCGACCGGTCCGGGCCGGTCCCCGTCACCGTCGACATTGCGCCCGGCCCGGTCTTCAAGGTCAGGGAGGTCCAGTTCGGCGGCGATGCCGCAAACCACAATCCCGCCGATTACGATCTCGCCCCGAGCGCCGAGGCCGGCTCGCTTGTCATCATCAAGGCCGGCGACAAGATCGTCGAGCAGCTGAAGAGCGAGGGCCGGCCGTTTGCCAAGCTGACCGAACGCAAGGTCGTCGCCGACCACAGAAGCGACACCGTCGATATCGTCCTTGCGGCCGAGGGCGGCCCGGTCGCCCCGATCGGCGATGTCGGCGTCACCGGCGAAAAGACCGTCAAGGCGGGGTTCATCCAGCGTTATTCCCGGCTCGACAAGGGCGAAGCCTATTCGCCGGAAGCGCTGAAGAAAGCCGGCGAGCGGCTTCGCGCCCTTGGCGTCTTTTCGAGCGTCACCATTCACGAAGCCGATGCGCTGGCGCCGGACGGCACTTTGCCGATGACGATCGAGGTGTCCGAAGGCAAGCGGCGCTATTTCGGCGTCGGCGCCCAATATTCCACCACCGACGGCTTCGGGGTTCAAGGCTATTGGGGCCACCGTAATCTGTTCGGCGAAGCCGAGACGCTGCGGATCGAAGGATCGGTGTCGCGGCTTGGCGAAACCACCGATGTCGGCAGCCTCGACTATTCCGCCGGGATCCTCTTCACCAAGCCCGGCGCCTTCTTCCCCGCCGCCACGCTGAAGGCCGGCATCGTCGCCAAGACCGAAAATCCGGATGCCTATAATGCGACGCTCGTCACCGCCTCGCTCGGCCTCTCCTACGAACTGACCGACCGGGACACCGTCTCGGCGAGCGGCGAGGTCAGCTGGGAGCGTGACGACGATGCCTTCGGCACCAACGACTATCTGACCTTCACCCTGCCGCTGCAATATGACCGCGACGCCCGCGACGACAAGTTCAACCCGACGGAAGGCTATCGCGCGACATTTTCGGCCAAGCCCGGCTACGAGATCTTCAACGCCACGCCCTATGCGGCCTTCCAGGGCTCGATTTCCGGCTATCTGCCCTTCGGCGCCGAGGACCGCCTGGTGCTGGCCGGCAAGGTCTCCGCAGGCGTGCTGATCGGCGGTGGCGGCATCGAGAATATCCCCGCCACACAGCGCTTCTTTGCCGGCGGCGGCGGCTCGGTGCGCGGATACAGCTATCAGGAAATCTCGCCCTATAACGACAATGGCGACCCCACCGGCGGCCGCTCCTACGTCACGACGTCGCTGGAGGCCCGCATCAAGATCACCGACACGATCGGCATCGTGCCATTCATCGATGTCGGCACTGTATCGGACAGCACCTTTCCCGGTTTTTCCGATATCCGCGCCGGTGCGGGTGCCGGAATACGATATGCCACACCTTTCGGCCCGCTGCGGCTTGATTTTGCCATGCCGCTGAACAAGTACGAAGGTGGCACAGATTATGGAATCTACGCCGGCATCGGCCAATCCTTCTAGAATGGCCGATGTCGATTTTTGAACCATCGTGAAAACGGGGTAGTGTCCGCGCCGATGCAAATGCTGGCAAAAATCGTCAATTGGTTCCTGCGGCTCACCGCCTATGGCGTGGGCGTCACGTTGATTCTTGCCGTCCTGGCACTGGCGATCTTCGGTTTCACCGCCTTTGGCGCCCGCATCGTCACCGAAAAAATAGCCTCGACGCTGTCCAACCGCGACATGACGATTAGGGTGCGCGAACCGCAGGGTCTTTTGACCGGCGGGCTTCGCGCCGCCGAAATCTCGATCTCCGACACCAGGGGCGTCTTCGCCGAAATCCACGGCATCGCCATCGACTGGAACCCGCTGGCGCTGCTGACCGGAACGTTCCACGCCCAACGTTTCGAAATCGAAGCGATCGACGTGCTGCGCAAGCCGGTGCGCACCCTGCCCTCACGGCCCGGAGCGGAAAATTCCGGCGGCTTCAGCCTTCCGATCAAGGTCGATATCGACCACGTCGCGCTGCCCGACATCAAACTGGCCGAACCCTTTGCCGGGCGCGCCTTCGCGCTCGCCGCCGAAGGCAGCCTGTCGGCCAACCGCGATGGCGGCGAGGCGATCGTCAATGTCAGCCGCCACGCCGTGCCGGATGCGCGGCTCACCGCCGACATCGCCTATGCGCCGGCCGAAAACCGGCTGCAGCTGAAGGCGCAGCTTGCCGAACCGAAAGGCGGGCTGCTGGCGGGCTTTCTCGGCCTGCCGGACAGCCCCGCCGTCAACATCGATCTCGACGGCCAGGGACCGATATCCGACTGGCGAGGCAAAGTGCAGGCCGCTCTCGACGGACAGCAGCGTGCCGCAATCGAGGCCCGGCATCAGATCAGTGCGGACGGACTGCACCACCTCGACCTCAAGGGCGGCGGCGACCTGAGCTCGCTGCTTCCCGCAGCGTTCCGGCCGCTTTTTTCAGGCCAGACCAATATCGACCTTGCCACCACCTTCGACAACCGCGGCAAGATCGACATCCAGACCGGCAATATCGCCACCGGCAGCGTCGTCATCGCCGCCTCGGGCACCCTCGATCCGGCCGGCAACAACAGTCTGAATGCCAATCTGCTCGGCACATCCGGGCCTGTCGATTTCCGCTGGCCGCTCGCCGAAGGCGAAGCGCGCTTCCTGATTTCGGGTCTCAACCTGGCGCTGACGGGCGATGCGCAGGCGGCCCGACTGAATGTCAGCGGCTCGCTTGATACCGCAACCCTGCCGCAGGCCGATATCGGCAATGTCAAGCTGACGGCAAAGAGCGACGCCTTCAATCTCGCCGCTCGATCCGGCAGCGTCCAGCTGCGCCTGGTTGCCGGCGACATGAGTTTTGCGGAGCCGAACCTCAATCGCGCCGTCCAGGGTCCGGTCACGATCGCCTCGCCGCTGCAGATCACGCCTGGCAGCATCGGCTTCAACGGCACCACCATCGAAAGCGCCAATATCAACGGCGGCCTCAACGGCTCCTACCGGCTGGCAGACCAGGCGCTGACCGGCAACGTCAAGCTCACCATCGCTCCGGCAGCCCTGCCGGTTGCGGTCTCGGGCAGGTTCGACGGACCGATCTCGCTCGAAAGCCAGCTGGCCGGCACCATCCCGTCGAAATTCGCACTGTCCAACCTCGTCTTGAGCTCCGGCACGCTTGAGGCCGCCGGCAACGTCGCACTCGATGGCTCGAAGGTGAATGCCGATCTCTCCGGCCGCCTGCCCGACATCGGCAAACTCATGACCGGCGCCAGCGGCGGGGCGGGTTATGCATTGAGAGTGGGCGGCGAACTGCCGGCGATCTCGGTGACGGCCAATCTCAAGGCCCCCAGTCTTGAAATGGCCGGCCGCACACTCGGCAATCTCAATATTGACCTCTCTGGTGTCGCCGATCCCAAGGCGCCGCAAGGCAGGATCGCCGCCACCGGCACGATCGACGGCCAGCCGATCGCCGTCAACGGCGACATCAATTCGCAGGACGGCAGGATTATCCTTCCGGCGCTGACCGCCGATATCGGGGGCAACCGGCTGACCGGCAATCTGGCATTCTCGCCCTCGCTGGAACCAACCGGCGCGCTGACCTTCGATTTCCCCAATATCGGCGGACTCTCGGCCCTCGGCGGACAAAAAGCAGAGGGCGATCTCAAGGGTTCGCTCGGCGTCAGCAGCGACAACGGCAAAATCGCGCTCAAGCTGCGTGCGACCGGCGGCTCGATCCGCGGCGATACGCTTGCGATCGTCAAGCCGGATATCGACGTCACGGTCAGCGACCTCTCCACCCTTGCCGCAAACGGCACGGTTAAGGCCGACGAGGTGAATGCGGGAGCGAACAGGCTTGCCGGACTTTCGCTCGGTTTTGCCAGGCAGCAGAACCAGACCGATTTCGATCTCAATGCCGCCTATGACGGCAATCCGGTGCTGGCCGCCGGCAATATCCAGACGACAGACGGCACGATCGGCGTGAACCTCGAACGTTTCTCGGCAAGCCCCCGCAATATCCCGGTCGAACTTGCCGCCCCGACGCAGGTCAAAATCGTCGGCGGCGCCGCCAGCTTGAGCGGGCTGACGCTGAAAACCGGCACCGGCTCGGTGAGCGTCACCGGTTCAGCCGGCGAAACGCTGAAACTTGATGCCGATATCCGCGAGCTGCCGGCAGCACTCGCCAATGGTTTCGTACCGAACCTTTCAGCCGGCGGCACCATCTCCGGAAGGATCGCGGTGACCGGAACGCCGGCCGCACCGATCGCCGATTTCAAGCTCGACTGGAAGGATGCGACGACAGGCCAGACCAAGGGCGCGGGGATTGCGCCGCTCGGCATCGCCGCCGGCGGCAAATTCGCCGACAACAGGCTCAATTTCGACACGACGATATCAGGTGCTGACGGCCTGTCGCTCAAGGTCGCCGGCAATGTCGCGCTTACCGATCCCACCGCGCCGGTGCTCGATATCGACGCCGATATTCTCAATCTGCCCGCCCGCATCGCCAATGGTTTCGTTCCCGATCTTGCCGCCGAAGGCGTGATCACCGGCAAGCTCTCGGCCACCGGACCGCTTTCCGCACCGGTCGCCGATTTCGATCTCGATTGGAAGGGCGCTGGGACCAGCCATACCAAGCGCGCCGGCCTTGCAAACCTCGCGGTGAAGGCATCCGGTAAATTCGCCGACAGCAAACTTGATTTCGACACGGCGATATCGGGCGCCGACCGCCTCTCGCTGAAGGCAAACGGCAATGTCGCCGTCACCGGCACGACCATCGGCGACGTCAAGGTCGATGCAACGCTCACCAATGTCCCGGCAAGCATCGCAAACAGCTTCGTCGCCGATCTGGCCGCCGAAGGCGCAATCTCCGGCACGGTCTCGGCCGCAGGCTCGCTTGCCGCCCCGACCGCCAATTTCGACCTCGCTTGGAGAGACGCCGCGACCAGCCACACCAAGCGTGCCGGCCTTGCCGCCCTCGGCCTGACCGCATCCGGAAAATTTGCCGACAACAAGCTTGATTTCAAAGCAGCGGCCAGCGGCAAAGAAGGCCTGTCGCTGAAGAGCACCGGCAATGTCGCCCTCGCCGGCACGACGGTCGAAACCATCAAGGTCGATGCCGAGATCGCCAGGATTCCGGCGAACCTTGCAAATGCCTTCGTTCCGGATCTGGCGGCCGGCGGCACGATATCGGGCACCCTGTCGGCCGCCGGCACACCCGCAGCACCGAATGCCGACTTCAAGCTTGCCTGGACCGATGCCGCGACCAGCCAAACCAGAAGCGCTCGCCTCTCGGGACTGGCGCTTGCCGCGTCCGGCCATTTCGCCGACAACCGGCTCGATTTCGATGCCGATCTCGGCGGCAAGGACGGCCTCTCACTGAAAGCCAAGGGCAATGTCGCCACATCGGGCACCTCGGTCCGCAAGCTTGACGTCAAGGCCGATCTTGCCAGCCTGCCAGCAGCCCTGGCCAACGGCTTCGTGCCCGGCCTTGCCGCCGAGGGCACGGTATCGGGAACGGCATCCGCCTCCGGCGCGCTGCCCAAACCCGCCGTCGATTTTAAGCTCGACTGGAAGAACGCCGCCACCGCTCAGACCAGGAGCAGCGGCCTTTCCGGCCTGAGTGCCGCGGCCTCCGGCAAATACGCCGATGACAGGGTCGACTTCGATGCCAGCCTTGCCGGCAAGGACGGGGTGCTGGCCAAGGCCACCGGCGGCGTCACCATCGCCGGAACGGCTATCCGCGACCTGTCGGTCAATGCCGATATTCCGGCGCTGCCGGCCAATATCGCCAATGCCTTCGTTCCCGGTCTCGGGGCCGAGGGCACACTTTCGGCCAATGCCGTCACCTCGGGAACGCCTGAAAAGCCGATCGTCGATTTCAAGCTCGACTGGAAGGATGCCGCGACCAGCCACACCAAGGCTGCCGGCCTCCCCCGCCTGGCGCTGGCGGCGACGGGAAAATATGCCGGTGACCGGCTCGATTTCGATGCCGACCTCAGCGGCAGCGGCGGCATTGCGCTGAAGGCGGCCGGCAATCTTTCGATCGCCGGCACCTCGATCCGCGCGGTCGACGTGACGGCGAATGCCACCAATGTCCCGGCCGGCATCGCCAACGGCTTTGTGCCCGGTCTTGGCGCCGAAGGCGCTGTCACGGCGACCGCAAAGGCGACCGGCGCACTATCGGCGCCGTCGGTCGATTTTAAGGTCGACTGGAAGAACGCCGCGACGAGCCAGACAAAGGGCGCCGGCCTTTCGCCGTTCACCATCGGCGCATCGGGCAAACTTGCCGGCAACCGGCTGACGGTCGATACCAACCTTGCCGGCGACGCCGGCATGTCGCTGAAGGGCGGCGGCAGCGTCGTGATCACAGGCAACCGCGCCCTCGACATGCGCTTCAACGGCAATCTGCCCTTCGTCGTGCTCGGTGCGCCGCTGGCGCAGCAGGGCCTCGTCGCCGACGGCGTCGCCACCGTCAACCTGGAGATCGGCGGGACGGCCGCGGCACCGGTCATCACCGGCACCGTCGCGACCAATGGCGCGAAACTCGTCGACGTCCGGCGCAATCTCGCCGTCAACAATCTCGCGGCGACGATCAGCTTCAACGGCAATCAGGCGGTGATCTCGCGCCTCAGCGGCAATCTTGGCGGCGGCGGCACGATTTCGGCAAGCGGCACCATCGGCATCCAGCCGGCCGGCGGCTTTCCCGCCGATATTTCGATCAAGCTCGACAAAGCGGTCTATGTCGATGGAACGCTTGTCGTCTCCACCGTCAACGGCACGCTCGGCCTGCGCGGTCCGATCATGAATTCGACGTTGAGCGGGAAGCTTCGCCTGGACAAGACCTCGATCACCGTCCCGGAAAAATTGCCGACTTCACTCAGGGAAATCGATATCCGTCACAAGAATGCGCCGCGGGCGGTGCTTGCGCAGCTGCGCGACGACGGCGAGCGGAAACCCTCCGAGAAATCCTCCACGATCAGCCTTGATCTCGAAATCGACGCACCGTCACATATCTTCGCACGCGGCCGCGGCATCGATGCCGAGCTCGGCGGCAAGGTGACGATCCGCGGAACGGCGGCAGCGCCGATCGTGACCGGCGGCTTCACCATGCGCCGCGGCCGCCTGACCATTCTCAACCGCCGCCTGGATTTCACCGACAAAAGCCGGATCACATTTGCCGGCGACCTGACGCCGGCGCTCGATATGGAAGCCACTTCAACCTCCGGCTCGACGACGCTCACCGTCGACGTCGCGGGCCTCGCCACCGACCCGGCAATCACCTTTTCCTCCTCGCCGCAGCTGCCGCAGGACGAGGTGCTGGCGCAACTGATCTTCGGCCAATCAATGTCGAAGCTCTCGCCGGTGCAGATCGCCCAGCTCGCCGACGCCGTCAGCCAGCTGGCCGGCAACCGCTCGACCTCGCTTTTCGAAGGCCTTCGCAATCAGCTCGGCGTCGACGATCTCGACATCAGCACCGATTCCAAGGGCCAGACGAGCGTCAGCGTCGGCCGCTATCTCAACGACCGCACCTATTTCGAATTGCAGCAGGGCGGCGCAGCCGGCGCCAAGGCGATCATCAACCTCGACGTCGGCCGCGGCGTCAAGCTGCGCGGTGCTGCCGGTGGCAATGGTGCCGGCGAAGCGGGCGTCGTCTACGAACGGGAATATTGAGCCGGCTTAATTCAAGAAAAAGACGCGTTTTCCAGGGCTGTCCGGTACGGAGGAGTTCCCCTCCCCAACTCCTCCCCACAAAGGGGAGAGGCTTAGATGCCGCGCCCGACCTGTTCCACTTCACTGTTTCATCCGCGGGAAGGTTGCTGCTTAGCGCCATACACGGTGCGCCAGCTTAGCCCCTCCCCCTTGTGGGGAGGGGTTGGGGAGAGGACTTCATGCAGGCCTTTAAAAGCCAATCTTGCTCGTCTTCAGCAGAATATTGCTCTCGGTCGAATTGATGCCGTTGATCAGCCGGATGCGGCGTAGCGTTTCGTCGAAGGCGGCAAGGTCGCGATCCTCGAGTTCGGCGACGAAATCCCATTTGCCGTTGGTGCTGTGAAGGGCGCGAACCTGCGGCAGGCCGCGCAGTTGATCGGCCACCCTGTCGGCGAGTTTGCCGAGCACCTCGATCATGACGATGGCGCGCACGCCGGCCGACCGCGTCTCATGACCGGTGCGGATGGTGAAACCGACGATGGTGCCGCCGGCGACCAGCCGGTCGATTCGGGCGGCAACCGTGGCCCGTGAGGCGCCCGTCATCGCCGCGAGCGAGGAGACGGAAATCCGGGCATTGTGGCGAAGTGCACTCAGAAGCTCGGTATCGAGATCGTCCACGATGATCACTTTGTCAAAATAGGTTTATCAATTTGCGCAATCATAATCCATTTCTGACACTTTTCCATCTTTTTGCCGCCAGGCCTTTACCCCACTATTGGCCAAAACAGGCCTAACCGCGGAGCCCTCGCATGAATGCCCAATCGCGATCTGTCACCCTCATCGGCGCGCCGCTGGAAGAAGGCTCCGGCCGCAGGGGCGCTGCCATGGGCCCGGCAGCGCTGCGCATCGCCGGCGTCGACCAGACGCTGATCGAGCTCGGCCATGACGTTGCCGATCTCGGCGATCTCCGGATCGTGCCGGCGATGGACCTGCCGAACCATCCGAAAGCTCATAATCTCAGAATCGTCGGCGCCTTCACCCGTGCGCTCGAAAGCAGCGTCTACGACGTCGCCGCCTCCGGCCGTTTCCCGCTGATACTCGGCGGTGACCACAGCCTTTCCATGGGCAGCGTCTCCGGCATGGCCCGATATGCCGCCGGCAAGGGCCGGCCGCTTTTCGTGCTCTGGCTCGATGCCCATGCCGATTTCAATTCTCCCGCCACCTCGCCCTCCGGCAATATCCACGGCATGCCGGTCGCCTTCTTCTGCGGCGAGGCGGAGTTCGCCGAAATCCTGCCGAAAGACCGTCCCTTCGTCGACCCGAAGCATGTCTTTCAGGTCGGCATCCGTTCGGTCGATGCGCGTGAGCGCGAGGAAATCCACGAGCATGGCGTCAACGTCTTCGATATGCGGGCGATCGACGAACAGGGCATCGGCGCCATCATGCGTGAGATCCTCGAGGCCGTCGCCAAGGCCAACGGCCTGCTGCATGTCAGCCTCGACCTCGATTTCCTCGATCCCGACATTGCCCCCGGCGTCGGCACGACGGTGCCCGGCGGCGCGACCTTCCGCGAGGCGCATCTGGTGATGGAAATGCTGTCCGACAGCGGCCTCGTTTCATCGCTCGATCTCGTCGAACTCAATCCGTTTCTCGATGATCGCGGCAAGAGCGCCCGCGTCCTGGTGGAACTGACGGCAAGCCTCTTTGGCCGCCGTATCTTCGATCGCCCAACCCGCGCCGCATAGACGGCACGCGCCGCCTGGAACTCACTTGTCGGCATCATGATCTAGAGGGGAAGAACCATGAACACTTCGGAAAAACTGATCGCCACCGAACAGCGGCTCGGCGCCCACAACTACAAGCCGCTCGACGTGGTGCTGACGCGCGGCGAAGGCGTTCATGTCTGGGATACCGACGGCAATCGTTATCTCGATTGCCTATCGGCCTATTCCGCCGTCAACCAGGGCCATTGCCATCCGAAGATCCTTGCCGCCATGGTCGAGCAGGCGGGCAGGCTGACGCTTACCTCCCGCGCCTTTCGCAACGACCAGCTCGCCTACCTCTATGAGGAGCTCGCGGCTCTCACCGGCTCGCACAAGATCCTGCCGATGAACTCAGGCGCCGAGGCCGTGGAGACAGCCATCAAGGCGGTGCGCAAATGGGGATACGAGGTCAAGGGCGTGCCGGAAGGCAAGGCGGAGATCATCGTCTGCGCCGATAATTTCCATGGCCGGACGCTTAGCATCATCAGTTTCTCCACCGATCCCGACGCCCGCACAGGCTTCGGCCCCTACACGCCGGGCTTTCGAACCATTCCCTTCGGCGATGCCGAAGCCTTCGAGGCGGCCATCAACAGCAATACGGTCGCCGCGCTGATCGAGCCGATCCAAGGCGAAGCCGGCGTCATCATCCCGCCGGCCGGCTATTTCACCCGCATCCGCGAGCTTTGCACTGATAACAACGTCACCCTCATCCTCGACGAGATCCAGACCGGTCTCGGCCGCACCGGCAAGCTGCTGGCCGAAGAGCATGAAGGCATCGAGGCCGATGTGACGCTGATCGGCAAGGCGCTGTCCGGCGGCTTCTATCCGGTCTCGGCCGTGCTATCGAATTCCGAGGTACTGGGGGTGCTGAAGCCCGGCCAGCACGGCTCCACCTTCGGCGGCAACCCGCTCGCCTGCGCAGTGGCGCGCACCGCGCTGAAGGTGCTGACGGAAGAGGGCATGATCGAGAACGCCGCCGAGATGGGCGACTATTTTCTCGAAGGCCTTAGGTCGATCCGGTCGAACATCGTCCGGGACGTGCGCGGCCGCGGCCTGATGATGGCCGTCGAATTGGAACCCGAAGCCGGCGGCGCGCGGCAATATTGCCATGCGCTGAAGGAACGCGGCCTGCTCGCCAAAGATACGCACGACCATACGATTCGCCTCGCTCCGCCACTGGTCATCACGAGGGAGCAGGTGGATTGGGCGGTCTCGCAGATCGAAAAAACGATAGGCTGAAGCAAATCGCGGCTGAAAACCGTCGCAAATCCGGTTCCCGATTTAGATTTGGGCAACACTCTTCCGCTAATGTCGTCATTAACCGTAACGATGCTTGGCCGAGCGCAAAGCCATCGCGTGGTGTGAAGGCAAAGCTTGTCCGCGCCAATGGTGGCGTGCCCGCTTCTGCCCTGGCTTACGACAGTTGGGAAGAATTCTATGACCACGATCAATTCCACAAGCTTCAGCGGCGATACGCTCGAAATCATTGCCTTCCGCCTGCATGATCAGGAATTCTGCGTCAAGACCACGACCATCCGCGAAATTCGCGGCTGGGCGCCGTCGACGCCGATCCCGCATGCGCCGGCCGATGTCATCGGCGTCATGAACCTGCGCGGCTCGGTCATCCCGATTATCGACCTTGCCTACAAGCTCGGCATGAAGAGCACGGTCGCCAACGAACGCAGCGCCATTGTCGTCGCCGAAGTTCACAGCATGGTCATCGGCATGCTCGTCGACCGTGTCTCGGATATTCTCACCATCTCCTCCAGCCAGGTCCAGCCGGTGCCTGAGGTGACCGCCTCCTTCGACCGCGCCTATTGCGAAGGCATCATCGCCTCGGAAAATGGCATGATCTGCTTCCTGAACCTCGCCAAGATGTTCAAGGAAAACGAGACGGATGAACTGGCGGCCTGATCGCCATCAAGACAATTCGAAGAGTTGAAAACCGCCCGTCCCGGGCGGTTTTTTGTGCGCCCCAGGTAATCGCGGCGTTCATTATCTCATCCTATTATTAGCGATAGCTTTTATACGTAATATTAACCACGCTCCCTCAATATGGTGACCAGCATACGGATGGTGAGTTTTCGGTACATGGGAGTGATAACCGGCTATCGGTCCTTCCCGGCACCGGCACACCACGTCCGCCCCTCGCTTCTCCGGCCGAAACAGCGAAAGCTGTGCATCTCAAAGGGACAGGAATGTTTGGTCTAGCTTCCGATTCGAAATACATTCTTGACGCCATCTCGAAATCGCAGGCGATCATCGAATTTGACCTCAGCGGCAATATCCTGACGGCGAACGAGAATTTCTGCAACGCGCTGGGATACAGCCTGAGCGAAATCATCGGCAAGCACCACAGCATCTTCTGCGAGCCGGCCTATACCGCAACCGCGGAGTACCGCGAATTCTGGGCGCGGCTCGGACGCGGGCAATATGATGCCGGCGCATACAAGCGTCTTGGCAAGGGCAATCGCGAGATATGGATCCGGGCTTCCTATAATCCTGTTTCAAAAGGTGGAAAGCCGTTCAAGGTCGTGAAATTCGCGTCCGACATCACCGCCACGAAGAAGAAATCGATCGAGGATTCCGGCAAATTGGAAGCGATCTCGCGCTCGCAGGCGGTGATCGAATTCAAACCCAACGGCGACATCCTGACGGCGAACGAGAACTTCTGCCAGGCCATGGGATATTCCCTAGCCGAGATCACCGGCAAGCATCACAGCATCTTCTGCGATCCGGCCTATACCCGCACCGAGGAGTATGGCAGCTTCTGGCGGCGCCTTGCCAATGGCGAGTTCATCGCCAACGAATTCGTCCGTTTCGGTAAGGGCGGCCGTGAAATCTGGATCCAGGCGGCTTATAACCCGATCGTCGATGCCGACGGCAAAGTCTACAAGGTCGTGAAGTTCGCGACCGATGTCACCCAGCGCATGAGCGCGATTTCCCAGCTTGGCGATGCGCTGCGCCATCTTTCCGAAGGCGATCTGACAAGGACGGTGGACACGCCCTTCGTTCCATCGATGGAGCAGTTGCGCCACGATTTCAACACCACGATCAACGGTCTTGCCAAGACGATGAAAACGATCGGTGAGAATGCCGGCGCAATCGCCGCCGGCTCGCGGGAAATCGGCACATCGGCCGATTCCTTCTCCACGCGGACCGAACAGCAAGCCGCATCCATCGAAGAAACCGCAGCCGCGCTCGAGGAGATCACCACCACCGTCAACGATTCCAGCCGCCGCGCCCATGAGGCGGGCCGCCTCGTCGCCGTGACGAAGCAGGGCGCCGAGCAATCGGGCGTCGTGGTCCGCAACGCCGTTGCCGCCATGGATCAAATCGAGCAGTCCTCTCGCGAGATCACCAACATCATCGGCGTCATCGACGAAATCGCTTTCCAAACCAATCTGCTGGCGCTGAATGCCGGCGTTGAGGCGGCGCGTGCCGGCGAAGCCGGCAAGGGTTTCGCCGTGGTCGCCCAGGAGGTCAGAGAACTCGCCCAGCGTTCCGCCAAGGCGGCCAAGGAGATCAAGGCGCTGATCAATACGTCGAGCGACCTCGTTAAAAACGGCGTCGGCCTCGTTGGCCAGACCGGTAAGGCGCTCGAGGAGATCGTCGCCCAGGTCGGCGATATCGACGGTAATGTCTCCGCCATCGTCGAAGCCTCTCGGGAACAGGCAACCGGCCTCAAGGAAATCAACCAGGCGGTCAATACGCTGGATCAGGCAACCCAGCAGAATGCCGCCATGGTCGAGGAGAGTACCGCCGCCAGCCATAGCCTGGCAAAGGAAGCCGAAACGCTGCGGGTCCTGCTGACACGATTCCGCCTACCCGGTCAGACCCTGACTCAGGCCGGGCCGCAGACCGCCGGCAGGCTGGAAGCAAGGCAGACAGGCTCGCCGGCGCTGCATCTGATTTCGCGGGTCGCCAAGGCCAACGGCGCGACTGCTGCAGCCGCACAGAGCTGGGAAGAGTTTTGATGCCAGCCTTCCGGCACATTGCCATTTTAAGCTGCCGCCGCACGGCGGCACTTGATCTTACTGCCCGGCATACGCGGTAAGGAGCGCCCAAGCAGGCCCATTCGCAAGACAGCTTGCCCCTGCTCCCTTCCTGCATGAACCGATCAATACTACCTGGCCTGATTTGCTTCCGGCTCGGGCTTACGGATCATCGGAGCGGCCTGCAGCACAAGGGCATCCAGGCCGTTTTCCTCCTTTTCGAGAATTTCGAACAATTGCCGCCGCATCCGCGGCTCCCAAAATTTGTTGATATGGGTAGCAACGCCCTGCACGGCTTCATCTGCCGGCTGGCTCTTGAAAAAGGTGGCGATCTGGTTTGCCATATAGACGAGCTTGGCCTTGGTATCATGCGACATCGGCAATGCTTTCGGGCGAGATGCGGTGCGGGTGGGTGAAAATCTCGAAATCCTCGCCGCGCACCAGCGCGACGAGCGTCATGCCGGCCGCCTCGGCCGTGCGGATGGCGAGAGCGGTCGGCGCCGAAATGGCGATCAGCACGGGAGAACCAAGGATCGCCGCCTTCTGGACCATCTCGACCGAGAGCCGGCTGGTGACAGCGACGGCCCCGCTCCCGCCGCTTTCGCCGGCACGGATGACGGCGCCGCAGAGTTTATCCAGCGCATTGTGCCGGCCGACATCTTCACGCACGGCAAGCAATCCCTTGGCGGGAAGGTAGAAGCCGGCGCCATGCACCGCCCGCGTCTCCCGATGCAGCGGCTGCGCCTCGTTCAGCAGCGAAACGGCCCGGACGATGTCGGCATGCGACAGCGCCAGCGGCGATGCCGAGACATCCGGCACCGGCCGCACCGCCTGCTCGATCGACTCGATGCCGCACAGGCCGCAGCCGACCGGCCCCGCCATGCTGCGGCGGCGGGCCCGCAGCCGGTTGGCGACGTCGTCGACCAGGCTCACCTGCACATCGATCCCCTGCTCAGCCGCGACGACCTCGACGCCGGATATCTCCGCCGGCCCTGTGATGATTCCTTCGGTCAGGCTGAATCCGACGGCAAAATCCTCAAGATCATCGGGCGTTGCCATCATCACCGCATGCGAGCTGCCGCCATAGGAAAAGGCAATCGGCACCTCTTCCGGCACGATGCGAGAGCCGGAGTGCATGAGGCCGTTGCGGCGGGCGGTTTCAGGAGCATGGGCGGTGGTCTGGAAGGTCATGATGGAAATCTCTTCTTGCCAAACCACTCCCGCATTTTCACTCCGCTGCCTCGAGCTTGCCGGCGATGCGGCGCGATTGCCGTGCCTGCTCGTCATACCCACGCTGCCATTCGCTCGGTCCGTTGGAGGGCGACACCTGCACCGCTGTCACCTTGTATTCAGGGCAGTTCGTCGCCCAGTCGGAGAAGTCGGTGGTGATGACGTTTGCCTGCGTATTGGGGTGATGGAAGGTCGTATAGACGACCCCCGGCGCAACACGATCGGTAATCAGGGATCTCAGCGTCGTGTCCCCGGAGCGGCTGCCGAGCTTCACCCAGTCGCCGTCGCGAATGCCGCGCTGTTCGGCATCGTGTGGATGGATTTCCAGCCGGTCTTCCGCGTGCCAGACGACATTCTCGGTGCGGCGCGTCTGCGCCCCGACATTGTACTGGCTAAGCGTGCGGCCGGTGGTCAGCAGCAGCGGGAATCGCGGCCCGGTGCGCTCGTCGGTCGCCACATATTCGGTGCGGATGAACTTGCCCTTGCCACGCACGAAACCGTCGACATGCATGATCGGCGAGCCGAGCGGGCTCTGTTCGTTGCAGGGCCACTGCACCGAGCCGATCTTGTCGAGATAATCGTAGGTTACGAGCGCGAAACTCGGGGTCGTCGCGGCGATCTCGTCCATGATCTCTGACGGATGCGTGTAGTTCCAGTCGAGCCCCATCGCCTGGGCAAGTTTCTGCGTCACCTCCCAGTCGCCATAACCGTTGCGCGGCGACATTACCTTGCGCACGCGGTTGATGCGGCGCTCGGCGTTGGTGAAGGTGCCGTCTTTTTCGAGGAAGGTCGAGCCCGGCAGGAAGACATGGGCGTAGTTGGCGGTCTCGTTGAGGAACAGGTCCTGCACGACGACGCATTCCATCGCCGCAAGGCCTGCCGCGACATGTTTCGTATCGGGGTCGGACTGGAGAATGTCCTCGCCCTGGACATACAGGCCCTTGAAGGAACCGTCGACCGCCGCGTCCAGCATGTTGGGAATGCGCAGGCCCGGCTCGTTGTTGAGCTTCACGCCCCAGAGCTTTTCGAAAATATCGCGCGTCGCATCGTCGGAAATGTGCCGGTAGCCCGGCAGTTCGTGCGGGAAGGAACCCATGTCGCACGAGCCCTGCACATTGTTCTGGCCGCGCAGCGGGTTCACGCCGACGCCGGGACGGCCGATATTGCCGGTCGCCATCGCCAGATTGGCGATCGCGATAACGGTGGTCGAGCCCTGGCTGTGTTCGGTGACGCCGAGACCGTAATAGATCGCGCCGTTGCCGCCCTTGGCATAGAGCCTTGCCGCGCCGCGCAGATCCGCCGCCGGCACGCCGGTGAAAATCTCGGTCTGTTCGGGGCTGTGCTGCGGCTCGGCGACGAAGCCGGCCCAATCCTCGAACTCCGACCAGTCGCAGCGCTCGCGGATGAATTTCTCGTCAAAAAGCCCTTCGGTGACGATCACATGCGCCAGCGCCGTCATGACGGCGACATTGGTGCCGGGCTGCAGCGGCAGGTGATAGGAGGCCTCGACATGCGGCGAGCGGACGATATCGGTGCGGCGCGGATCGATGACGATGAGCTTGGCGCCCTGGCGCAGCCGCTTCTTCAGCCGCGAGCCGAACACCGGATGGCCGTCGGTCGGATTGGCGCCGATGATGACGACGACGTCGGACTGTTCGACGCTGTCGAAATTCTGCGTGCCGGCCGAGGTGCCGAATGTCTGGCCGAGGCCGTAGCCGGTCGGCGAATGGCAGACGCGGGCGCAGGTATCGACATTGTTGTTGCCGAAGCCGGCGCGGATCAGCTTCTGCACCAGGTAGGTTTCTTCATTGGTGCAGCGCGAGGAGGTGATGCCGCCGATCGCCTCGCGGCCATATTGATACTGGATGCGGCGGAACTCCGACGCTACATGCGCGAAGGCCTCGTCCCAGCTCACCTCCCGCCAGGGATCGCTGACCTTTTCGCGGATCATCGGGTTGAGGATGCGGTCCTTGTGGGTGGAATAACCGTAAGCGAAGCGGCCCTTGACGCAGGAATGGCCGCGATTGGCCTGGCCGTCCTTCCACGGCACCATGCGCACCAGCTCCTCGCCACGCATTTCCGCCTTGAAGGAACAGCCGACGCCACAATAGGCGCAGGTGGTGACGGCCGAATGCTCGGGCTGGCCGATCGCGATCACCGACTTTTCCGTCAGCGTCGCCGTCGGGCAGGCCTGGACGCAGGCCCCGCAGGAGACACATTCGGAATCGATGAAGGCTTCATGCGCACCCGATGAAACCTTGGAGCCGAAACCACGCCCTTCGATCGTCAACGCGAAGGTGCCCTGCACCTCCTCGCAGGCGCGCACGCAGCGCGAACAGACGATGCATTTGGAAGGATCAAAGGTGAAATAGGGATTGGACTCGTCCTTCGGCGCCCATTTCAGATTGATCTCGCCATTGTTGCGCGCCCTGACATGATTGTCGCCGTCATAGCCGTAGCGCACGTCGCGCAGGCCGACGGCGCCCGCCATGTCCTGCAATTCGCAATCGCCGTTGGCTGCACAGGTCAGACAGTCGAGCGGGTGGTCGGAAATATAAAGCTCCATCACGCCGCGGCGGATATCCTTCAGCCGTCCCGTCTGCGTATGCACGACCATGTTGGCCGCCACCGGCGTCGTGCAGGAGGCCGGCGTACCGTTGCGGCCCTCGATCTCGACGAGACAGAGCCGGCAGGAGCCGAAGGCGTCGATCATGTCGGTGGCGCAGAGCTTCGGCACCTCGATGCCGGCCTCCATCGAAGCGCGCATGATCGAGGTGCCCTCCGCCACGCTGATCTGCTGCCCATCGATGGTGAGCGTCACCATCACCTCGGATGTCGAAGCGGGAGTGCCGTAGTCGATTTCATGGATGAGAGACATGGTCGGCCTCCTGTCTGGAAGTGAAAATGAGCAATTCGGAGGGAGCTGACCGGTAGAAAGCCATCATTCCGCAGCCTCCACCATCGGCGCCGGCGAAAAATCCTCCGGGAAATGCGTCATTGCGCTCATGACCGGATAGGGCGTGAAACCGCCGAGCGCGCAGAGCGAGCCGAATTTCATCGTATTGCAGAGATCGGTGAGCAGCGCCCGGTTCTTCTCCGGCTCGATGCCATGGGCGATCTTGTCGGCCGTCTCGACGCCGCGCGTCGAGCCGATGCGGCAGGGCGTGCACTTGCCGCAGCTTTCGACGGCGCAAAATTCCATGGCGAAACGCGCCTGCTTCAGCATGTCGGCGGTGTCATCGAAGACGACGATGCCGGCATGGCCGATCAGCCCGTCTTTGGCAGCGAAGGCTTCGTAATCGAACGGCGTGTCGAACAGTGCCCGCGGGAAATAGGCCCCGAGCGGCCCACCGACCTGCACGGCCTTGACCGGCCGTCCTGTCGCCGTACCGCCGCCGATCCTGTCGACGATATCGCCGAGCGAAAGACCGAAGGCCGTTTCGTAAAGACCGCCATATCTGATATTGCCGGCGATCTGCAGCGGGATGGTGCCGCGCGAGCGGCCCATGCCGAAATCGCGATAGAAGGCCGCCCCCTTCTCCATGATCACGGGCACGGAAGCGAGCGAGATCACGTTGTTGATGACGGTCGGACAGTCAAACAGCCCCTGATGCGCCGGCAGCGGCGGCTTGGCGCGCACGACGCCGCGCTTGCCTTCGAGGCTGTTCAGCAGCGCCGTCTCCTCGCCACAGACATAGGCGCCGGCGCCGGTGCGCACCTCGATATCGAAAGCGCGGCCCGAGCCGAGCACCGACGGGCCGAGAATCCCTGCCTGGCGCGCGATGCCGACCGCCTCGCTCATCGCAGCGATCGCATGCGGATATTCCGAACGCGTGTAGATGAAGCCCTTCGTGGCGCCGGTGGCAAGTCCTGATATCGCCATGCCCTCGATCAGCACGAAGGGATCACCCTCCATGATCATCCGGTCGGCAAAGGTGCCGCTGTCGCCCTCATCGGCGTTGCAGACGATATATTTGCGGTCGCCAGCGGCATCGAGAACGGTTTTCCACTTGATGCCTGTGGGGAAACCCGCGCCGCCGCGTCCGCGAAGGCCGGAATCGGTGACTTCCTTGACGATTTCGGCAGGCGCCATCGAAACGGCGCGGCGAAGACCGGCAAGGCCGCCATGCGCTTCGTAATCCGCCAGCGAGAGCGGATCGATGACGCCGCAGCGGGCGAAGGTCAGGCGGGTCTGTTCCTTCAGGAACGGGAGGTCTTCAACCTCCCCGAGACAGAGCGGGTGCTCGCCGCCATCGATGATCCCGGCATCGAACAGAACGGGCACATCCTTTACCTTCACCGGTCCGTAGCCGATGCGCTTGCCGGCACACTCGACTTCGACCAGCGGCTCCAGCCAGAACATTCCGCGCGAGCCGTTGCGCACGATCTCGACATCAAGGCCGCGGGCGGCGATCTCCTGGGCAATCGCCTTTGCCACCTTTCCGGCCCCGAGCGCCAGCGCAGCGGCATCGCGCGGAACATAAATCCTGACTGTCATCGGCGTGCCTCCGCAACGAGTTCGGCCGCCGTCTGATCGTCAATCCGGCCATAGACCTCGCCGTCGAGCATCGCCGACGGGGCGCAGGCGCAGAGCCCGAGGCAGTAGACCGGTTCCAGCGTCACACTGCCGTCGAGCGTCGTCTGGTGAAAATCGATGCCGAGCAGCGTCTTGACACGTTCGGCCACTGCATCGCCGCCCATCGACTGACAGGCCTCGGCCCGACAGAGCTTCAGCACATGCCGGCCGGCCGGATGGTCGCGGTAATCATGATAGAAGGTCACCACACCATGCACCTCGGCGCGGGAAAGGTTCAGTTCCTCCGCTATCACAGGCACGGCTTCCTGCGGCACATAGCCGAATTCTTCCTGAACCTCGTGCAGAATGGGAAGCAGCGGCCCTTCGAGAAAGCGAAGCTCGGCGATGATGGCACGGGTGCGCGCTGTGATATCGCCTTCGGCGATATGAATGGTCATAAGGCAGCCCTCCCAGCCGCTTGCTCGTTACGGGAATGGCAGACTCCCCAGCCAATCACCATTCCATAACCAGCATCTCAGGGAAGCCGAGCGCGATCAATAAAGCTATCCTGTGGATCGATAGGTTTTTTCTATCAGAGTTCCTCATCCCGCACGAGCACCCGCGCTTCGTGCAGCAAGGCCGAAACGAGCGGCGTGAATGGTTCGCGGTAAGGCGCCACGAGCCCGACCAGATGATGCGCCTCCGGCTCGACGATCGGAATCATGCGGATTTCCACGGGAAAACCGAAAGATTTGGCAACATTGCGCGGCATGATGCTCGCCCAGCGTCCGGTTCGAACATGCGAGAACAGCACGATCATCGAATTGGATTCCAGCGTCGGATGCACACTCGCGCCTGCTTCCGTCAGGTGCCGATTGATGATTCGGCGGTTCTGCATGTCGGCGGTCAATAGACAAAGCCGAAGATCGCCGACCTCCTTCCAGGTCACATTGTCGCGATCGGACAGCGGGCTGCCTGCAGCCGTGATCAGATGGTAACGCTCGGCATAGAGCGGAACGCTGGTGACACGGCCGAGCGGTTCGTTTTCGAGATAGGTGATGCCGGCATCGATTTCGAGGTTTTCGAGCATGCTCAGCACCTGCAGCGAATTGCGTGAGACGATCGAGAAGGTGACGCCGGGATGCCGCTCCTGAAACGGCGTGGTGATGCGCGACAGCATGGCGAGCGCCGTCGGAATGGCGGCGAGACGGATATGGCCGGAAAGACCGCGGCGCGCCGCGCGCATCTCCTCGCGCATGGTGCGGGCGTCGCCGACGATGCGGCGAGCCCATTCCAGCACGCGCTGCCCCTCCGGCGTCAACCCCTGAAACCGCGAACCGCGCTGCACCAACATGACGCCGAGCTGATCCTCGAGCTGCCGGATTGCGGCCGACAACGTCGGCTGTGAAATCCCGCATTCTTCGGCGGCGCGGCCGAAATGTTTTTCATTGGCAAGGGCGATGAAGAATTCCAGCTTGTCGATCATCCGGTCTCCCGCTGCATCCAGCGTCCGGCCTCATCTTCGACATAGCAGCCGCGCTTCGCAAGGGATGGTCGCTAACAGTTTTCTGCAATCGGAAAAAGATCGAACAGCGATTCGAGGAAGGCCAGCACGCTGACATTGCCGATGCTGTAGTAAACCATCCTGCCCTGACGGCGGGTATTGACCAGGCCTTCGAGCCGCAAACGCGCGAGTTGCTGCGAGACCATCGCCTGCTGGATGCCGAGAATATTTTCGATTTCACCGACCGTCCGCTCCTGTTTCGCCAGTATGCAGAGGATCAGAAGCCGGGTGTGATGCGCCAAAGCTTTCAGCAGATCGCTCGCTTCATGGGCTTTTCCAGCGAGTATGTGCAAGTCCTGGCCGGTCATCCCCGGCTCCGGTTTGGGCAACGGCATTCGATATCTCGGAAGGGAGGCGATGTGGTAGATCAGCACAATAGCATATTCGCACAACCGAATTGGTCAATAGTGATGAAATGCCAAAAAAGGTCCAAGTAAATCAGCAGATAAGCTGGCCGCCATTGATCTCGAGGACTTGGCCCGTAATGTATCCGGAGAGAGAAGGAGCCGCCAGGAACAGATAGGCGGGCGCGCAATCCTCCGACGTGCCGAGCCGCTGCAGCGGGATGGATTTCCGGGTCTGCTCAAGCTTTTCCCTGGAGGAATAGCGCTCGTGGAAATCCGTCTCGATCGTTCCCGGCGAGACGCAGTTGACGCGGATGCCGTCCGGGGCAAGCTCGCGGGCAAGCGCCTTGGAATAGGTGGCGACGAACGCCTTCGAGGCCGAATAGATCGAGGAACCGGGGCTGCCGCCGGTCAGCGCCGAGATCGAAACGGTGTTGACGACGGCAGCACCCTCGGCCGCCTTCAATGCCGGCAGCAAGGCGCGCGTCAGCGCCACCACCGATGTCTGGTTGAGCCGGATGACCGCCTCATATTCCGCGTCTGTCAGCGTGGCAGCCGGGAAACGGCCGAGCATCGTGCCGGCATTGTTGACGAGCACATGCACCTTGTCGAAGAAAGCGAGAACATCTTCGGCAAATTGCGCCGCCCCGCCGGCGGCGGAGAAATCGGCATGCAGCAGCAGCGCCCGTCTTTCCGATTCGGCCGTCAGCAGGAAATCCGGCAGGTCCCGCCCCGGCTTGCGCCCGGTATGGACGATGACCTTCGCGCCGCAATCCAGAAACTGCCGAGCGACTTCGAGGCCGATGCCGCGGCCGGCGCCGGTGACGACGACATTGCGATTTTCGAACAGTCTGGGATGAAACACGAAGCCGTCCTCCTCGGTTGCGTCACTCGCCCTTAACATATGAGCACCGCGACCGAAAGAAAGGCAGGCATCGATCTTTCCGGCAGCTCGGTCTTTCCCGAAGAGACGCGGCCTCTCCCTGAAGCGACTGGTTCTCCCGCATACTAGTTTTCGGTCTCCAGCAGCCGCGCACCCGGTCCTTCCTTGCCGAGCCGGTCGCACGGATTGCGCAGCGGACAGCTTTCGATCGACAGACAGCCGCAGCCGATGCAGCCGGCCAGGCGGTCGCGCAACAGGCTCAGCCGACTGATTCGTGCGTCGAGATCGTCCTTCCATCGTGCCGACAGCGTCTGCCAGTCGGCGGCCGTCGGCGTGCGCCCCTGCGGCAGGGACTGGAACGCCGCCTGGATTTCCGCAAGCGGAATGCCGACGCGCTGCGCCACCTTGATGATCCCGAGGCGGCGAAGCACGTCGCGCCCGTAGCGCCGCTGGTTGCCGCGGGAGCGGATGCTCGAGATCAAACCCTTGGTCTCGTAGAAATGCAGCGCCGAGACGGCCAGGCCGCTGCGCTCCGCCACCTCGCCGACTGTCAGGAGCTTGCCGGGCGGCGCTGCCGGAATCCTATCCATCGCCTCTTGACCTCAATATTAGTTGAGGTTTTATAACCCTTGCGCCTGCAATCGTAAAGCCCGATCGGACGCCCGCGGGCGCACGCCGATATCGCCGCCTGAGGCAGCAAGCTGCGGTCCCGTTCCCGGCAGGTACGGGCCCACCGAGGAGCACCCGGGCGGGACCTCCGCTCGGGTGTTTCCCTTCATCAGATCCATTCCAACCGAGCGGACGGGTTTGCAATTTTGCGGTTGCGGGACGAAAACCCGGGTGATAGTTTCCGCCGAAATACAGGGGAGCTCCGTATTGCCGGGGCTGAGATGCGAGGTGCAAGCCTCTGGACCCTTCAAAGCTGATCTGGGTAATGCCAGCGGAGCGAGGTTCAGATGTTCTTAGACGAAGAAGTGTCACTCTATCCGATGCCGGACAATGTCGTCGGCATCATTCTCGATGCCGTCAAGGCGCTCGATCCCTATCGCGACCGGCTGCGCATCGAGGCCGAAATCAAACGCTGATGACACTGCCACGACCTTTGGATTCGCGCCTTGCCGCGCTCAGCGCCGCCCTGTACCGGGCATTGCCCGCCTTGCTCGCCGGCCTCGCCTTTCTGGCGGCATGGGAACTCTATGTCGGTCTTTCCGGCATCAAGCCCTCCATCTTGCCGGCGCCTTCGCGCATCGTCCTCCAGGGCTGGCTGAACCGCGCGGCGCTGATATCAAACACCTGGCCGACGCTCGGCGCTACACTCGGCGGTTTTGCCCTGTCGCTGGCCTTCGCCTTCGGCGCTTCGATCCTCATGGACTTTGCGCCTTTCATGCGTCGGGCCTTGCTGCCGATCTTCATCGCCAGCCAGACCCTGCCGCTGGTGGCAATCGCGCCGCTTGTCGTCCTCTGGTTCGGTTTCGGCCTCCTGCCGAAGATCCTGCTGGTGGCGCTCGTCACCTTTTTCCCGCTGCTCGTCGCCCTGCTGCAGGGCTATGAATCGACCGACCGCGACATCGCCGAACTCCTGAACTCAATGAAGGCGAGCCGCTGGCGCATCTTCCGCCTGGCGCGGCTTCCCTCCGCGCTGCCCTATTTCTTCGCCGGCTTGAGAATCTCGATCACCTATGCCGTCGTCGGCGCGATCTTTGCCGAATATGCCGGCGCCGCCAGCGGCCTCGGCATCTATATTCTCAACGCCAAGAACAATTTCCGTCCCGATCTCGTGCTTGCCGCCGTCGTCGTCAGCGCCGTGCTGACCCTCTGCCTCTTCGGCCTGACGCTGTTGATAGAGCGCCTCCTGATGCCCTGGCCGCCATCCGGGGAGCGGCGCCGATGAGCGACAAAATGGTTGAACTGCGCAATATCGCGAAATCTTTCGACGGCATGGAGGTGCTGGGCGATATATCGCTCAGCATCGCAAACGGCGAGTTCGTTTCGATCGTCGGCCCGTCCGGCTCCGGAAAATCGACGGTGCTGCGATTGCTGACGCAGGCGCTTCGGCCCGATTCCGGCACCGTGCTTTTCAACGGCGCGCCGCTGGAAGAAGCGCCGCATTCCTTCGCCTTCATGCCGCAGCGTGATGCGCTGATGCCCTGGCGCCGGATCATCGACAATGCCGCCCTCGGCCTCGAGGTAAAGGGCATGAGCCGTCGCGCGGCCCGCGCCGCTGTGGCGCCTTTGTTCGAGAGCTTCGGCCTTGCCGGTTTCGAACACCACTATCCCTCCGAACTATCCGGCGGCATGCGCCAGCGCGCAGCACTGCTGCGCACCGTCGTCCAGACCCAGGATATGCTGCTGCTCGACGAGCCTTTCGGCGCGCTCGATGCGCTGACGCGCACGCAGATCCAGGAATGGCTGCAGGGCATGTGGACCGAACACCGCTGGACGGCGCTGCTGATCACCCACGATGTCCGCGAGGCGGTGTTTCTCTCCGACCGCATCTACGTGCTTTCGGCCCGTCCGGCGCGTATCATCCGCGAATTCCACGTTCCCCTGCCCCGTCCGAGAAGCATTGCCGATCTCGGCTCGCCGGCGGCCCAGGCGATCGAAACCGAAATCCTGCAAACCCTGCTGCATCCGCTTGAACAGGATGATCTTAAGCCGGTCGGCCTGAAATCTGAATCCTGTTCTCATTTAAAGAGTTAGAGCATGATGCCGAGAACTGCTCACGCTTTTCGGCATCATGCTCCAGAGACCTGAGGAGGTCACCATGCTGCTTCTCACCCGTCGCCAGACGATCTTCGCCGCCATCGCGGCAAGCCTTGCCGGCCGCCCGGCCTTCGCCCAGTCGGCGCCCGCAAAGGCCCGCATCGCGCTCGACTGGACGCCGAACACCAACCATATCGGCATCTATGTCGCCAAGGCGAAGGGCTTTTATGCCGCCGCCGGCCTCGATGTCGAAATTCTTCCCTTCACCGACACCAGCGCCGGAACGCTGGTATCGAACGGTGTCGCCGATTTCGGCATCAGCAGCGAGATCGAGGCCATCACCCAGCGCGCCGCCGGCGGCGACGTGAAGATGGTCTACGGCGTCGTCCAGACCGAAACAGCGCGGCTGATTTTCAAGGGCGGACGCGACGACATCAAGAGCCCCAGGGATCTCGACGGCAAGACCTATGGCGGCTTCGGCGGCACCTGGGAAAGCGCGCTGGTCTCCGCAATGATCCGCAACGATGGCGGCAAAGGCGAGGTCAAGACCGTCACGCTCGGCACCTCCGCCTACGAGGCGCTGGACAATGGCTCGATCGATTTCACCCTGGAAATCTATACCTGGGAAGGCGTTGCCGCCGAATTGGAAAACCGGAAAATCGCCCGCTTCCACTATTCCGACTACGGCATTCCCGACGAGCAGACGACGGTCATCGTCTCCAGCGACACCTATCTCTCGGCCAATCGGGACAATGCCCGCGCTTTCATTCAGGCAACGCAAAAAGGTTATGCCTACTCCGTCGATCATCCCGACGAAGCCTGCGCGCTGCTGATATCCGGGAGCAACGGCGCACTGATGAACACCGAACTGGTAAAAGCCTCGCAGAAGGCCCTGATCGAAGGGCACTTCCTGAAGTCCGAGGCCGGCGTGATCGGCACGCTCGACCCGGCAAAGGCCGATGCCATCGGCGGCTTCCTGCTCGAGAACGGCATTCTGGTCGATGCGAACGGCGCCGCACTCAAGGAGAAGCCGGACTTTTCCACCTATTATACCAACGATCTCTTGGCCTGAGCCCAGCCCTCGCCTTGCCCGCCGCGGCGTTCCGCGGCAAAGTCATCGTGTAGGGCGAGGGACAGGATGCGACAACAAGAGAGACTGGCCGGAGCGGACTTTCTGCGCGCGACGGCTTGTCTGCTGGTGTTCGCCCACCATCTCGCGCTCCGGCTGGATATGCGCAGAATTCCCGACGAATTGGGAACGGCTGCGCAGATCCTCCGTTTCGGCAATTTCGGCGTTGCCATCTTCTTCGTGCTCAGCGGCTTCCTTCTCGCTCATCCCTTCTGGCGCGCGCTCGACGACGGCCGCAACATGCCGAGCCTGCGCCACTACGCGATCCGCAGGGCGGCGCGCATCGCGCCGGGCTTCTGGGTGGCCGCAAGCGTCAGCTTCGCCCTCAGCCTGACGCTGCTTGCCCTGCCGCTGACGCCGGAGCTGACGCTCCGCTACGTCTCGGGGCTGCTGTTCATGAGCCAGTGGCATTGGCGCACCTTCTTTCCCGTCGAAGCCGACGGCCCGCTCTGGTCGATTCCCTTCGAGGCCACCAGCTATGTGCTGCTGCCGGTCTGCTTTCTCCTGCTGTTTCGTTTGCCACTCCTCAAGCAGCGTCCGCTGCTTGCCCGCGTCGCCTGGCTTTGCGTGATCGCAGGCGTCCTCCTTGCCCATCTGCTGATCCTCATCCTCTTTCCGCTCGACGACATCGGGCGCGGCTGGCAATACGGCCTCCAGGGCGGGGCGAAGGAGTGGATGCCGCGGTATAATCCGATCAGCTTCTTCACAGTCTTCGCCCTCGGTGCGTTTGCCGCCGGCGTCGAGGTGATGATCGCAAGACGGCCCTCCTTCTGGTTCGACGCCGCAGCGCTGCTGGCCCTCGCCGTTGCCGGCTACCGCCTCGTCATATCGCCCGGCGGCACCCCTGAAGCCTACGGCTGGCTCGACATCCCCTATGGCTTTCCGATCTTTCCGCTGGCGATCGCAACGGCGCTCGTTTCGCTCTGCCATTCGCAACACCTCGGCAGGCTGCTCGACAACGCTCCCGTCCGCTCCATCGCCAAGATCTCCTTCGGCATCTATATCTGGCAGGAGATCATCCTGATATCGATCCAGAGGCTCGACCCCGGTTCGTTCGGCGCGTCCACCGAAAATGTCGTCACCGGCTGGCTGCAGTCCTGCGGTTTGGCGGCGGCGCTTGTCCTCCTCGTCGCCAGCCTCAGCTATCATCTGCTGGAACGACCAGCGATCGACATCGGCAACCGCCTAACACCCCGCCCATCCAATCGGGCTACTCCTTTCAAAGTATAAATTTCTCATCATCTCAACTAGAGGCATTAAGGTTAACCGCTAAATACTCCCATTTTTGGCGTCTTTAGGGTTACCGGATTCTTATTTATACCGATGACAAACGATACATGACCATGTATCTGTCTCCCTGTAGTTCAGTATCGCATCTAAACTTGTGGACCTTGCGTAATGAATGCTTTTACTTCGAAGACGAATTCACGCTTCGATCCGTCTCAGCGTCAGGACAAAACCAAGACCCTGGTTGTCGCGAACTCCAATATTCGCCAGCCGAGCAGCTTTTCGCCGGTTGAAAGAAAGATGGCCATGCGCCTGGGCGTGAAGCGGCTATTCGACATCACAGCCTCCGTCAGCGCCCTCATCGTGCTGGCGCCGTTTTTTCTGGCGATCGCTCTCTTCATCAAACTCGACGATGGCGGCCCGGTATTTTTCCGCCAGATCCGCTGGGGACTGAACGGCCGCAAGATCGTGGTGTTCAAATTCCGCTCGATGCGCGCCGAAGATTGTGATCCGAGCGGCATTCGGCAGACCGTCAAGGGCGACAGCCGGATGACCGGCATCGGCGCGGTGCTCCGAAGGACCAACATCGACGAGCTGCCGCAGCTTTTCAACGTCCTTCTCGGCGAGATGTCGCTGGTCGGTCCACGCTGCCATGCGATCAACATGCGCGCAGCCGGTCGGCTCTACGAGGAACTGGTGCCGGACTACCACCAGCGCCACATCATGCGCCCCGGCATCACCGGCCTTGCGCAGACACGCGGCTGGCGCGGCCCGACGGCGCGACCGCTGCAGGCCCGCGCCCGTATCGCCAGCGATATCTATTACGTCCGGAATTTCAGCTTGCTGCTCGACCTGAAGATTCTATTCAAGACGCTTATCATCGAGCTGCGCGGCGGTACCGGCTTCTGAGGCTATCCGGCCTGTCGGCAAAGCGGCTATAGCGGCCGATTCCTGGTTTGAAGCCACCAAACGGGCACTGCCCGCCCGCCCCCAGAGATCAGCAAAATACAAAAAGGCGGCTGTTGAGCCGCCTTTCATTGTTGCAAAAGTGATTACGATCAATCCTGCTGGACGATGCCGCTCAGATGCGTCAGTTCCATGATGAAATGCTCGAGCTTCGACTTGTGCTCATGCAGCTCGGTATTCTCGAGTTCCGCGCGGGCGGCCTCGATGCGACGGGTCAGCTCGTCCTTGTGAAGTTCCTCGACCGGCACGGCGGATTCGGCAAGCAATGTGCAGCCGGTCGGCAGAATATCGGCAAAACCGCCGAATACAACGTAATCCTGCTTCTTGCCGGACGCCGAACGCACGCTCACGACACCCGGCTTGACCGTCGTCATCGTTGGCGCGTGGTGCGCCATGACGGTCATTTCGCCCTCAGTCGCGGGGATGACGACCTCGGTCACCATCTCCGACAGCAGCAGACGCTCCGGCGAAACGAGCTCAAAGTTGAAATTGTCAGCCATCAGTGACTTACCTTCTCGGCTATGGCTTTCGCATCTTGCAATTGGGTCCCGCAGAACGGGCAGTGCATTATCGCTTGGTCGAGATAACCGAGGCCTTCCTCGCTCTGAACCAGCCCCACAACCATCATCAGCACGCCGTTATCGGCGCGATAGATGGTCGGCGCGGCTGGCTCGGGAAGATCCGCCACGACCCCCTTCAGGGAATCGCAGCAGAATATCTCGTCTAGCGCGTCGCTCATCAAGCAGCTGCGAGCTTCTTGGCCTTTTCGACCGCTTCCTCCATCGAGCCGACCATGTAGAAGGCGGCTTCCGGCAGGTGATCGTATTCGCCGTTGACGAGGCCCTTGAAGCCCTTGATCGTGTCTTCGAGAGCAACCAGCTTGCCTGGCGAGCCGGTGAAGACTTCGGCGACGAAGAACGGCTGCGACAGGAAACGCTCGATCTTGCGGGCGCGGGCAACGGCGATCTTGTCCTCTTCCGACAGTTCGTCCATGCCCAGGATGGCGATGATGTCCTGGAGGGCCTTGTAGCGCTGCAGCGTCGACTGGACCTTACGGGCGACTTCGTAATGCTCTTCGCCGACGACCATCGGGTCGAGCATGCGCGAGGTCGAGTCGAGCGGGTCGACGGCCGGGTAGATGCCCTTTTCGGCGATCGAGCGCGACAGAACCGTCGTCGCATCAAGATGCGCGAACGAGGTTGCCGGTGCCGGGTCGGTCAAGTCGTCGGCCGGAACGTAAATGGCCTGGACCGAGGTGATCGAGCCGGTCGTCGTCGTGGTGATGCGTTCCTGCATCTGGCCCATGTCGGTTGCGAGCGTCGGCTGATAGCCGACGGCCGAAGGAATACGGCCGAGCAGCGCCGACACTTCCGAACCTGCCTGCGTGAAGCGGAAGATGTTGTCGACAAAGAACAGAACGTCCTGGCCCTGATCGCGGAAATGTTCGGCGACCGTCAGGCCGGTCAGAGCAACGCGGGCACGGGCGCCCGGCGGTTCGTTCATCTGGCCGTAAACCAGCGCAGCCTTGGAGCCTTCGCCGCCGCCATGCTTGTTGACGTTCGATTCGATCATTTCATGATAAAGGTCGTTGCCTTCGCGGGTACGTTCACCGACGCCTGCGAAAACCGAATAACCACCATGCGCCTTGGCGACGTTGTTGATCAGTTCCATGATCAGAACGGTCTTGCCGACGCCGGCGCCGCCGAACAGGCCGATCTTGCCGCCGCGTGCATAAGGCGCCAGAAGGTCGACGACCTTGATGCCGGTGACGAGAATCTGCGATTCCGTCGACTGCTCGACATAGGCAGGCGCATCCTGGTGGATGGCGCGCTTGTGGGCGGTGACCAGCGGACCGGCTTCGTCGACCGGCTCGCCGATGACGTTCATGATGCGGCCGAGCGTTTCGTTGCCGACCGGAACCATGATCGGAGCGCCGGTATCGCTGACTTCCTGGCCGCGGACCAGACCTTCGCTCGAGTCCATCGCGATGGTGCGGACTTCGTTTTCGCCAAGGTGCTGTGCAACTTCGAGAACCAGGCGGTTGCCGTTGTTGGTGGTTTCCAGCGCGTTCAGGATCTTCGGCAGTTCGCCTTCGAAAGCAACGTCGACGACGGCGCCGATAACCTGGGTGACTCTGCCGACAGAGCCGGTCTTGGGGGTAGCTGCCTCAGCCATTTTCTGACCCTCTTTTCCTAGCTTCAGAGCGCTTCCGCGCCCGAAATGATTTCAATGAGTTCCTTGGTGATCTGCGCCTGACGCTGGCGGTTGTAGCTCAGCGTCAGTTTGTTGATCATCTCACCGGCATTACGCGTCGCATTGTCCATGGCGCTCATCTTCGCGCCCATCTCGCCGGCGACGTTCTCTAGAAGCGCGCGGAAGATCTGGACGGAAATGTTGCGCGGGATCAGATCTTCGAGGATCGACGCCGGATCCGGCTCATATTCATAGACCGCGCCCGCATGCGCCGCATCTTCGGCCTGCACCGCGCCGGTCGAAGCCGGGATGAGCTGCTGCGCCGTCGGGATCTGGCTGATCACCGACTTGAATTCGGAATAGAACAGCGTGCAGACGTCGAACTCGCCGGCGTCATACATCTCGATGATGCGCTTGCCGATCTGATCGGCATTCTCGAAGCCGACCCGCTTGACGTCGCGCAATTCCTTGCGCTCGATGATCAGCGAAGCGAATTCGCGGCGAAGAATGTCGTAACCCTTCTTGCCGACGGTGAAGATCTTCACCGTCTTGCCCTCGGCAACCAGCTTGCGCACATGATCACGCGCAAAGCGTGCGATCTGCGAGTTGAAGCCGCCGCAAAGGCCGCGCTCGGCCGTGCAGACCACCAGCAAATGAACCTGGTCCTTGCCGGTGCCGGTCATCAGCGTCGGTGCGCCGTCCGCATCGGTGACGGCCTTGGCGATATTCGCCAGAACCGCACCCATGCGCTGCGAATAAGGCCGGGCGGCCTCGGCCGCCTCCTGCGCACGCCGAAGCTTCGCCGCGGCGACCATTTTCATCGCCTTGGTGATCTTCTGCGTCGCCTTGACGGAGGCGATCCGGTTTTTCAGATCCTTAAGTGAAGGCATCCGTGATCCGTCCTAACTTAGGGCCTGATTACGAGAAAGACTTTGCGAAGCTATCGAGAGCAGCAGTGAGCTTGCCCCTGGTATCGTCGCTGATTGCCTTTTCCGTGCGGATCGCGTCGAGAATGGCGGAGCCTTCCGAACGCAGATAGGAGAGGAAGCCCTGCTCGAACTTGCCGACCGAAGCCACCGGCAGCTTGTCGAGGTAGCCATTGACGCCGGCGAAAATCACCGCGACCTGCTCTTCCGTCTTCAGCGGCGAGAACTGCGGCTGCTTCAGGAGTTCGGTCAGGCGTGCGCCGCGGTTCAAGAGGCGCTGCGTCGCAGCGTCGAGGTCCGAACCGAACTGGGCGAAGGCGGCCATTTCGCGATACTGGGCGAGTTCGCCCTTGATCGAGCCGGCAACCTGCTTCATCGCCTTGATCTGCGCGGCGGAACCGACGCGCGAGACCGACAGGCCGACGTTCACGGCCGGGCGGATACCCTGGTAGAACAGGTCGGTTTCAAGGAAGATCTGGCCGTCGGTGATCGAGATCACGTTGGTCGGAATGAAGGCCGACACGTCGTTGCCCTGCGTTTCGATGACGGGCAGAGCGGTCAGCGAACCGGCGCCCTTGTCGTCGTTCATCTTCGCAGCGCGCTCGAGCAGGCGCGAGTGCAGGTAGAAAACGTCGCCCGGATAGGCTTCGCGGCCCGGCGGGCGGCGCAGCAGCAGCGACATCTGGCGGTAGGATACCGCCTGCTTCGACAGGTCGTCGTAACCGATCAGCGCATGCATGCCGTTATCGCGGAAATATTCGCCCATGGCGCAGCCGGCAAACGGAGCCAGGAACTGCATCGGCGCCGGATCGGAAGCGGTGGCGGCAACGATGATCGAGTACTTCAGTGCGCCGCGTTCTTCGAGCACCTTGACGAACTGGGCAACGGTCGAACGCTTCTGGCCGACGGCGACGTAGACGCAGTAAAGCTTCTCGCCTTCCGGACCGTTGTCGTGAATGGCCTTCTGGTTGAGGAAGGCATCGAGCAGGATTGCGGTCTTGCCGGTCTGGCGGTCGCCGATGACGAGCTCGCGCTGGCCGCGGCCGACCGGGATCAGCGCATCGATAGCCTTGAGGCCGGTCGACATCGGCTCATGAACCGACTTGCGGGGAATGATGCCGGGAGCCTTGACGTCGACGCGCGAACGGCGCGTCGCGTTGATCGGGCCCTTGCCGTCGATCGGATTGCCGAGTGCGTCGACGACGCGGCCGAGCAGTTCGGGACCAACGGGAACGTCGACGATGGCGCCGGTCCGCTTGACGGTGTCGCCTTCCTTGATGTCGCGGTCGGAGCCGAAAATAACGACGCCGACATTGTCAGATTCAAGGTTCAAAGCCATGCCGCGGATGCCGCCGGGGAACTCGACCATTTCGCCGGCCTGGACATTGTCCAGACCATAGACGCGGGCGATACCGTCACCGACGGAGAGAACCTGGCCGACTTCCGAGACTTCTGCCTCTTTGCCGAAATTTTTGATCTGGTCTTTGAGAATTGCGGAAATTTCCGCGGCGCGGATATCCATCAGCCAACCTCTTTCAATGCGAGCTTAAGAGTGGAGAGTTTGGTACGAAGAGACGTATCAATCTGGCGGGACCCGACCTTTACGATCAGACCACCAAGAATTGACGGATCAACCGTGACAGCAATCGTCACGTCTTTGCCGGTAACGCTCTTGAGTGCCACCTTCAATTCGGTTTCCTGCGCTTGCGAAAGCGCATGCGCCGAGGTGACCTCGGCGGAGATTTCACCGCGATGGTTCGCGGCGATGATGCGGAAGGCCTTGATCATGCCCGGCAGGGCAAACAGGCGGCGATTGCGCGCCACGACCTTCAGGAAATTGGCGAAGAAGCCGCTGATTCCGGCCTTCTCGCTGATAGCGACGATCGCCTTCAGCTGGTCCTCGGCAGAGAAAACCGGGCTTGCGACGAAGCGCTTCAGATCGGCGCTCTCGTCCAGCATCACCTGGAAACGGTCAAGATCGGCGGTTACGCTGTCGATGGCGCCCTGCTCGAGCGCCAGATCGAAAAGCGACGAGGCATAGCGCTCGGCAACACCAGATGTAAGCTGGGACGTGTCTGCCACTGGCACAAATTTCCCTGATTTCAACCCAAAACCCGGCTCTCGGCGGGCGCCGAACCTATGATCTTGAATTCGTTTTGATTTCCCCCAGAAATCACAAGAGAAGCCTCTTGCTTCTTCCGAAATTCGGGGTCCGTCTAACATAGGATGTTCGGACTCGCAACACGCGTAATGCCCGAATACGCCTTTCACATGAATTTCTGTTCGCAAAATTGCGCAACGGCCTGAAAGCAGGCCGGAGACGCCGTCTGCCGGCGACGAAATTTCAGTCTAGATAAAGCCGAACACATAGAGCAGCGGCAACGCCGCCAAAACAATCTGCACAACCAGGAGTAAATAGTTGACGAGATTACTCCCCTTATCGGACAGGATCGAAATAACACGGGCAAAGGCCGCCATCGTAAAGGCGGCGCCGAACGCCGTGTAGATCGTGGTCTGGGCGAGCATGATCGCCGACAGGCCGAAGCCGAGATAGAAACCGCCCATCGAGCGTCCCTCGCCATGTCCTTCCGGCCGCCCCTCCTGCGCCTGCAGGCCGAGAAGACGGAAAGTATGGCCGGGTGCAAACATCATGATGAAGCCGGCGAGCGCCGTGAAGGCGGCGGAGCAGAACGCCAGCTGCTCGCCGAGTTCGGTCGGAAAATAGAAATCCATGCATCAGCCCCAAAATCACCCGGAAGAATCAGTGTTTTATGACATGGGGCGGAAAGGGAGGAAATGGCGGCGTGGAGTTTTAGAGAAAACTCTGCGGATCGATGTCGAGCTGCACCTGCACCGATCCGCGCTCCTTCGGCGATTGCGACAACATCGCCCGCAAGAAACCCTGCATGTCGGAGTTGCGCCGGCCGTGCACCAAAAGGCGGAAGCGGTGGCGGCCGCGCACCAGCGCCAGCGGCGCTTCGGCCGGGCCGAGCACCGAGATGCCGGAGACCTGCGGTGCGGCGTTGCGCATGCCGCGCGCATGGTTTTCGGCATCATGGCGGGTTTCGGCCGAGACGATGATCGAAGCGAGCCTACCGAAGGGCGGCAATATGGCGCGTTCGCGTTCGCTGATCTCGCGCTCGTAAAAGGCGTCGGAATCGCCTGAGACAATCGCCTGCATGACAGGATGCTGCGGCTGATAGGTCTGCAGCAGCCCATGGCTTTTGAGGCCGGTGCGCCCGGCCCGGCCGGTCACCTGCGACAGAAGCTGGAAGGTGCGCTCGGCCGCCCGCGGATCGCCATTGGCAAGGCCGAGATCGGCATCGACGATACCGACCAAAGTCATCAGCGGAAAATTATGCCCCTTGGCGACGAGCTGAGTGCCGATGACGATATCGGCCTCGCCCTTGGCGATCGCCTCCAATTCCAGCCGCAGCCGCTTCACCCCGCCCATGATATCCGAGGAGAGAACGATGGTGCGCGCCTGCGGGAAATGCCGCTCCACCTCCTCGGCAATGCGCTCGACGCCCGGCCCGCAGGCGACGAGATGATCGAGCGTGCCGCATTCCGGGCAGGCCTCCGGCGTGCGCTCGGCATGGCCGCATTGATGGCATTGCAGCTGCTTGCGGAAACGATGCTCGACCAGCCAGCTCGAACATTGCGGGCATTGGAAACGGTGGCCGCAGACCCGGCAGAGGGTCAGCGGCGCATAACCGCGCCGGTTGAGAAAGAGCAGCGCCTGTTCGCGCTTCTCCACCGTCTTGCCGATCGCCCGGATCAGCACCGGCGACAGGAAGCCGCCGCGCTCCGGCGCGTGCCGGCGCATATCGATGAGATGCAGGTCCGGCAGCGCCGCGTCGCCGAAACGCGTCGGCAGGTGGACGGTGGTGTAGCGCCCGCTCCGCCCGTTGACCTGGCTTTCGACCGACGGCGTCGCCGACACCAGGACGACGGGAAAATCGCCGATGCGGCCGCGCACCACGGCCATGTCGCGGGCATTGTAGAAAACGCGATCCTCCTGCTTGTAGGCCGGATCGTGCTCCTCGTCGACGATGATCAGGCCGAGATCCTCGAAGGGCAGGAAGAGCGCCGAGCGGGCGCCGGCCACGACGCGGACCTCGCCGGTCACCGCCTGGCGCCAGACCTTTTCGCGCATGCGCGGCGCCAGATCGGAATGCCATTCGGCCGGTTTTGCCCCGAAGCGATCCTGGAAACGCTCCATGAAACTTGCCGTTAGCGCGATCTCCGGCAGCAGGATCAGCACCTGCTTGCCGCGTTTCAACGTCTCGGCGATCGCCTCGAAATAAACCTCGGTCTTGCCCGATCCGGTCACTCCGTCGATCAGCGACACCGAAAATTCGCCCTTGCGGACATCGGAAACGATCTCCGCGGCCGCCTCTTTCTGCGGCCCTTCGAGGCGGGCGGCGGCAAATTCGGGATCCGGCATCGCCACGACCGGCGGCGGCGGCAGAAAGATCGTTTCGAAGATGCCGAGCGTGATCAGTCCGTCGACGACGCTGGTCGAGACCCCCGCCGCATGCGCGAGGCCGCTGCGCGTCCAGGACAAACCGTCGGAGGCGGTGTCAAGCACGCGGGCGCGCGCCGGCGTCATCCGCTCCGGTTCGCCGCCGACGAATTTCAGCCCCTCCACCATCGGCTCCGGCTCGAAGGCGTTCGGCGCTCTCAGCGCCATGCGGGCGACGAGGCCGGGCGGCGAAAGCGTATAGGTCGCGACCCAATCGATGAAATCGCGCATCTCCCGCGAAAGCGGCGGGCAGTCGAAGACATGGCTGATCGGCCGCAGTTTCTTCGGGTCGACGCCATCCTCGCCGCCGTCCCAGACGACGCCGATCACCTGCCGCGGCCCGAGCGGCACCTGCACGACCGAGCCGGGCTCGACCGCCATGCCCTCGGGCACCGAATAGGAATAGGGTTTGGGCGCCGGCATCGGCACCAGCACGGGAACCGTTCGGTTCGCGGGCGGTGCCTCGAAAAGCGCGCCAAAGAGATCGGACGAATCTGTGCTCATCGGGCGAGACCATGCCCGCAAATCGATGCAATTGGAACCGCAAAGACAAGGCGGTGCATCTTACGAGGAGTGCGGATTGCGACGGCTTCGCCAGGATTGCCTATACCCTTAAGAAAGGGTTGCCGGACGAACGATTGGCCGCATAGATTGCCGGAAAGATTCAATTGGAAATGCCGAAGCGCTGTTCTTCGGCCGCTGAATTGGAGCGAACAAATGGCCAGACTGACCGAAGACGCCAAGGGTGTCTATGTGATCGCCGTAACCCCGTTCACCGATGACGGCGCGCTCGATCTCGACAGCATCGACAGCATGGTCGATTTCTACGAAGGCGCCGGCGTCAGCGGCCTGACGGTGCTCGGCCAGCTCGGCGAGGCCCCGAAGCTGACCGCCGAGGAATCGCGGACCGTGGTCGAGCGTGTGCTGAGGCGCCTCGACGGGCGCCTGCCCGTCGTCGTCGGCGTCTCGGCGCCGGGGCTTGCGCCGATGCGCGAACTTGCCGAAGCGGTCATGGGCGAAGGTGCGGCCGGCGTCATGGTCGCGCCGCCCTGGACCGTCAAGACCGATGACCAGGCTTTCGCCTTCTATCAGTCGGTCGGCGAAACCCTCGGCGATACGCCCTTCGTGCTGCAGGATTATCCGCTCACCACCAATGTGACGATCGCGCCCAAGGTGATCGAACGCATCGTCAACGAGGTGCAAAATTGCGTCATGCTCAAGCACGAGGACTGGCCGGGCCTTGCCAAGATATCGGCGCTCCGTGCCGCCAGCGACAAGGGCGCCATGCGGCGCATCTCCATCCTTTGCGGCAATGGCGGACTGTTCCTGCCCGAAGAGATGGGCCGCGGCGCCGATGGCGCGATGACCGGCTTTTGTTATCCTGAGATGATGGTCGGCGTCGTCGCGGCCTATGCGGCCGGCAACCCCGATCGCGCCCATGAAATCTTCGACGCCTATCTGCCGCTCGCCCGCTATGAACAGCAGCAGGGCATCGGGCTTGCCTGCCGCAAATATGTTCTGGCGAAGCGCGGCGTGATCAAATCCGCCAATCTGCGCAAGCCGGGCGCCAAGCTCTCGGCGCTCGACATTGCCGATGTCGAACGACTGCTGGCGCGCCAGGCCGCCCGCCTCGAGGAGATCGAGGCGTGATGCTTAAAACGTGAAGGACGCGCCGGAAATATCCCGACCGGCGGAAATGCGGGCGATTTCGAGACAATATGTATCGCCGTCCGGTCCGCAAGGCTGAAACCCGAAAGCCTCCCAGAATTTGGCCGCGCCGGGATTGCCCGGATGAACGGTGATCACGCTGCAGAAATCCCGCGCATGATTGAGCAGATTGAGGGCCAGCAGCCGGCCGATGCCGTGCCCGCGCATTTCGGGACTTACGTAGAAACGCCGCATCCGCAACGCTCCGGATAGAGCGGATTCGATGGTTAGGCCTCCGATGCCGGTGAGCGCCTCCCCGACATAGGCGCCGAGCAGTCTTTCACCGTGATGGTCGAACCTGACGGTGCCGGCCGACCATTCGTCGATAAGGCGGGAGATATGGAGATGGCCCTCTTGTCGGGCCTCGCTTTCGAGGTCTGCGACCTCCCGCGGCAATCGATCGCGGATCGTGCGGATATCGACCGTCATGGCAAAACCTAATTTAGACCGCGGGAACGGGAAGCTCGCGAGGCGTTGCTGCGGCCGGCAGGCTGACCGGCACGAAACTCGCATCGCCATCCGCCGCCATATCGTGCACCGTATGGTTCTCCAGCGCCTTGGTCACCTCGTTGAGGTCGCCGTCCAGATGTTCGGCCGGAATGAGATTGCCGATCACGAAATCGAAGCGGTCGCCGCGTTTGTTCAGCAATTCGTGGAAGACCGTCATGTCGCGAAGTTCCGTCGACCATTTCGCCAGCCAGTAGAACAGGCCGGAATTGCGTGCCGTCATATGGACGGGAAGGATCGGCAGATTGTATTTGCGCGCCAGCCCGACCGCCGAGGTCTTCCATGGACGTTCGTTCAACCGGCCGTTCGCCCAGTAGGCGATGCGGCCTGACGGAAAGAGCACGGTTGCCTTGCCCTCCCTGACCGCGTGGTTGGTCAATTGCAGCGTTTCGCGCGCCTTGAGCTTGCTCTTATGCTCCTCCCGCCATTCGACGGGAATGATCATCTCGGCAAACCGCGGATTGACCCGGATCGCATCGCGATTGGCGAAGAACATCATATCTGGCCGGCGCGTCTTCAACAGATCGAACACGGCGACCCCATCGGCGATGCCTGTCGGGTGGTTGCTGACGAGGATGAAGCCGCCGGTCTCGGGAATGCGTTCGCCATTGGTGATGCCGATATCGAGTTTCAGCACCTCGCTCAGATATTCGAACGACTGGAAACCCGGCATCTTGGCGACGGCATTGGCGAATTCGATCGCCTTGTTGTAGCGCAGCAGCGTGTAGAGGAACGGCCGCATGACCGGCCAGAGCGGATTTTTCACGATCCTCTGGCCGCGTTCGGCAATCAGCGTATCGACGATATGACCCGGCTTTCCCTGTGAAACGAGAGCGATCGCTTCCGCGAGCTGTCCGAAAGCCGTCATGGAGTCGCGCCGTGCCATGAAAGATCCTGTCTGTGGGCTATAAGCTATCGCAGTGGAATATGATCTAAGGATGACAAAGGCTTGGCCGGCATTAGCAATTCCATAACCGTTCTTGTTTCAAATTGGCGGACTTGAAGGCAAATTCAAGGCCAGCGACGTGAACGAACTGCTTGTTATCGCCGATCCGCGCCTGATGGCGGAACGGGCCGCGTGGCTCGAAAATCTCGCCCGCGAGCGCCGTCTTTCCGAGCATACGCTGGATGCCTATGAGCGCGACACCCGCCAGTTCCTGACCTTCCTGACCGGCCATCTCGCCGGCCCGGCGACGCTCGGCGATATCAGAGAGCTGCGCCCTGCCGACTTCCGCGCCTTCCTGGCTGCCCGGCGCAAGCAGGGCTCCGGCGCCCGTTCGCTCGGCCGCAATCTCGCCGGCCTTCGTTCGCTGCTGCGCCACTTGGAAAAAAAGGGTCTGGTCAATGCCGCGGGCGCTGCCGCGATCCGCTCGCCGAAACAGCCGAAATCGCTGCCCAAGCCGCTGTCGGACACGCAGGCGATCACCGTCGTCGGCAACGAAGCCCAGCTCCACGACGAACCCTGGATCGCCGCCCGCGATGCGGCCGTCATGACGCTGCTCTACGGCTGCGGCCTGCGCATCTCCGAAGCGCTGGATCTCATTCCCTCCGAGCTGCAGCAGGGCGCCACCGCGCTGCGCATCACCGGCAAGGGCAACAAGACGCGGCTGGTGCCGCTTTTGTCCGTGGTGTTCGACGCGGTCGAGAAATATCGCATGCTCTGCCCCTATCATCTCGAGCCCAGCGAACCGCTGTTTCGCGGCGCCCGCGGCGGCAAATTGCAGCCGGCAATCATCCAGCGCGCCATGCAGAAACTGCGCAGTGCTTTCGGCCTGCCGGAGACGGCGACACCGCATGCGCTGCGCCACTCCTTCGCCACCCACCTGCTTGCCGGCGGCGGCGATCTACGCACCATTCAGGAACTGCTCGGCCATGCCAGCCTGTCCACGACGCAGGTCTATACCGGCGTCGATGCGTCGCGGCTGCTCGAGGTGTATGATCGGGCGCACCCGCGCGCTTAGAACCTTTTCCGCTCAGATTGAACATTCTGCCGGAGCAAGAAAGACTCTAAGCTTTCGTTAACGCATTCTCTTAAAGGAATATGCGCAAGCCGGGCGTAGAGCATGAAACCAAAGGCATGTGACCGGAACAACATCATGACGACATCAATCGGCCGCCGGATTTTTCTCGCAGCACCCGGCAATCTGCTGCTCTGGCTGATTGCGGCCTTTCATATGCTGCTTTTGGCCGCCCTCTTCGTTGCTTTCCTGGCTGCACGGCCGGCGGCAGCTGAAGACACGGCTGCCTGCACCGGCCGCAACCTGATGGTCGAGCTGCAGCAGAATGATCCCGCCCGCTACGCCGAGGCGGTCAGGGAAGCCGATGCAACGCCGAACGGCAAGGGCATTTTCTGGAAGATCGAAAAAGCAGGACTTCAGCCTTCATGGCTGCTTGGCAGCATGCATGTCACCGATCCGCGCGTGCTGGCCCTGCCGCCGCGCGCCCAGGCCGCCCACGACGCCGCCAATACGATCATCATCGAATCCGACGAGATCCTCGATGAGCGCAAGGCGACCGCCGCCCTGCTCGCAAGGCCGGAGCTGACGATGTTCACCGACGGCACGACGATCGACAAGCTGCTCTCCCCCGAGGATTACAAACGCCTCGAAACCGGCCTGAAGCAGCGCGGTATTCCGCTCGGTGCCGTCTCCCGCATGCGGCCCTGGATGATTTCGAGCGCCGTCGCCCTGCCGGCCTGCGAAATCGCCCGCAAGGCCAAAGGCGTGCAATTCCTCGATCAAAAGATCGCCACCGATGCCGTCGCTCAGGGCAAACAGGTCCAGGGGCTGGAAACCCTTGCCGAGCAGATCCAGGCCATGGCCGACCTGCCGATCGAATTCCATCTGAAGTCGCTGATCGAGACGCTGGAGCTCGGCGACAAGATGAGCGATGTCGTCGAGACGATGACCGACCTCTATCTCTCCGGCGATATCGGCATGACCATGCCGATGCTGAAGACCGTGACGCCGGAGAAGCAGGGCGAAGACAGCGACTACGCCGCCTTCGAACAGCGCGTCATCCTCGACCGCAACAAGGTGATGGCCGAGCGCGCCGCCCCCATTCTCGATGGCGGCAATGTCTTCATGGCGGTCGGCGCCCTGCACCTGCCCGGCAAGGCCGGCGTCATCGAGCTGCTGCGCCAGCAGGGCTTTACCGTGACTGCGGTGAACTAGGCCCGAGCCCGATAGTTAGTTTCGTCGAGATTGACAACCTCAGTTTGCATACGTCATTTGGCGGTATCTACAACCTTTTCTCCTAAGAAGCGTTTTCGATGCTCAGCCACAATATTGTTTTCACCTCAAGAGCAGACTCAATAAGTTTTTCCACGTTCGGGAACGGCGCACTGCTCATCATGGCGGCGGTGCTGACGATATTTTCCTTTTCGCATGCCTTGGCGGATGACGAACTGGCCTGCTCGGGTCAGAACCTTTTCACCCAGTTGGAGAAGGAAGATCCCGTTCGTTTCAGAAAAGCAGTTGAGAGGGCTGAGACGATACCGAACGGCAATGCGATCTTCTGGAAAATCGAAAAATCAGGTCTTGAGCCTTCCTGGTTGCTCGGCACGATGCATGTGAGCGATCCCCGTGTTTTGGATATGCCGGAAGGATTTTACGATGCCTATGAGACTATCGACACTCTAACCGTCGAGTTAGCGGAGGTCGCAAAGCCGGAAAAACTTGCGATGGAAATCTTGAAGCATCCCGAACTGACGACGCTTCAGGGTGACAAAACGCTCGATCATATCCTGCCCCCCGATGCTACCAGCGACGTCGCTGCCGGTTTGAAGAAAAAGGGAATCAGTATGAACCTGATGGCGAAGATGCGGCCATGGTTCATCTACATGGGGCTGCAGGCAGGAGGTTGCGACGTCAAGCGCAGCGCAAAGGGCTTTAAAGTACTGGACCAGTCTCTTGCTCTCGACGCACTCAATGATGGCATCCGTCTGGTCGGCTTGGAAACGCCGGCCGAGCAATTTGAAGCCATCTCGGATGTCCCGGACAATTTCATGCTTCAAAATCTGCGGGAGCTTCTGGCACTTCCCAATGGCATGGATGACATATCCGAGACGATGATCGATTTATATGATCAAGGCAAAGTCGGAATGATCTTCTCGCTGATGGAGTTCGTTTCGACAGATCAGGCTGCTGCAAAAGCATTCGAGAACCGTGTGATAACGGATCGAAACAAGGTCATGGCGGAACGGGCAAAGCCCTATCTCGACAAAGGGCGCACCATGGTTGCCGTCGGAGCGGCGCATCTGCCCGGTAGCGACGGTTTGGTTGAACTGCTGCGCCGGCAGGGGTTTACAGTCACCGCCGTGAACTGAACCGGCAGGCGCTCAGCCGAGCGTCATGCGGCGCAGCACATTGGTTTTCCAATAGAACTGATGGACAAGCGCGCCCGCGACATGTGCCGCGATCAGCGCCCAGAGAAGGATCTTCAGGATATCCGCGTGGAACGATCCCGCAGGATTGATGCCGAAATAATAGGCGGCGATGCCCGTCAGCGGCATGGCGAAGATCAGGATATAGAGACCGGCATGGGCAAGCCTCGCCGCAAGCCGGAAGATCGCCGGCTCCTGCGCCGCCTCGGCCGGCACGCCGTTGATGAAACGCAGCCCGAGCCTGACGACGGCAAGCAGCAGGATGGCGATGCCGACATAGGCATGGATATTCGCCGACGCAATCTGCTCCGGCGTCGGCACCTGGCCCCTGCGCATCAGCCGGTGCCAGACATTCATGCCATCGGGAAACAGCAGATTGAAGAAAATCAGCAGCGCCACCGCCCAGTGCAGGAGCCGCTGGCTGACACCGTAACCCGTGATGGACGGCTGCTGCATGTCTTGATTTCCACCGGATGCGTAAAACTTTGCCCTGTGGAACAACTAAAACAGCCGCCTGCCTGACGGCAAGCGGCTGAAGGCTTCATTACGAAGATGTAAGCTTTACATATGGATCGGCTTGAAGAAGGTAGCGAGCGCAGCTTCCTTCACCGCTTCCGACATCGTCGGATGGGCGTGGCAGGTGCGGCCGAGATCTTCCGACGAACCGCCGAATTCCATCAGCACGGCGATCTCGTGGATCATTTCGCCGGCGCCGAAGCCGACGATATGGCCGCCGAGCACCCGGTCGGTTTCCTTGTCGGCGAGGATCTTGACGAAGCCGTCGGTCGCCAGCATCGCGCGGGCGCGGCCGTTGGCCGTGAACGGGAACTTGCCGACCTTGTAGGCGATACCCGCCGCCTTCAGCTCTTCCTCGGTCTTGCCGACCGAGGCGATCTCGGGCTGGGTATAGACGACGCTCGGAATGACATCATAGTTCACATGGCCATGCTGTCCGGCGAGGATTTCGGCAAGCGCCACGCCTTCGTCTTCCGCCTTGTGCGCCAGCATCGGACCCTTGACCACATCACCGATCGCATAGATGCCGGCGACATTGGTCTTGAAGTGACCGTCGATCTCGACGCGGCCGCGATTGTCGAGCGCAACACCGGCTTCTTCGAGGCCGAGCCCCGCCGTATAGGGCTTGCGGCCGGTGGCGATCAGCACGACTTCGGCATCGAGCACCACCTTGTCGCCGCCCTTGACCGGCTCGAAGGTGACCTTGGCGCCCTTGTCGCCCTTTTCGACGCCGGTGACCTTGGCGCCGAGATGGAAATCGATGCCCTGCTTGGCGAGCATGCGCTGAAACTGCTTGGAGACTTCGCCGTCCATGCCGCCGAGGATGGTGTCGAGATATTCGACGACGGTGACCTTGGCGCCAAGCCGCGACCAGACCGAGCCGAGCTCGAGCCCGATGACGCCGCCGCCGACGACGATCAGCGTTTCCGGCACCTTTTCCAGCGCGATGCCGCCGGTGGAGGAGATGATGGTCTTCTCATCGATCTCGACCTGCACGCCGGGAATGCCGGCGACGTCGGAGCCGGTGGCGATGACGATGTTCTTGCCTTCGATCTCCTGCACGCTGCCGTCTGCGGCGGTGACAGCAACCTTGCCGGCCGACACGACCTTGCCGCTGCCCTGGAAGGCATCGATCTTGTTCTTCTTGAACAGAAAGGCGACGCCGTCGACATTCGACTTCACCGTGGCGTCCTTGTGGGCCATCATGTTACCGAGGTTGAGCGTCGGCGCCGGAATGTCGATGCCGAGCGTGCTCATGCCGTGGCCGGCCTGATGGAACATTTCGGAAGCATGCAGCAGCGCCTTCGACGGAATGCAGCCGACGTTCAGGCAGGTGCCGCCATAAGTCGCGCGCTTTTCGACAACGGCGACCTTGAGGCCGAGCTGAGCTGCCTTGACGGCGCAGACGTACCCGCCCGGGCCGGTTCCGATAATGATCACATCGTAGGACATTGTTTCTTTCCCTTTGGATTTTTCAATTAATCGGCCGCGCGCGACAGCGCGAGGCGAAAGCCGAAGCCGACGAGTGCCGCTCCGGTAATGCGGTTGAACCATTTGCCGCTGGCAATGAAGCGGTCACGGATCGCCTTGACCGTGAAGAAATAGGAGACGCCGGCAAACCAGGCGACCAGCGCCGTCGCCATGCCGATGCCGTAGGAGAACTGGATCAGCGCCGGTGTGTCGTGATGGACGAGCGTCGAAAACAACGACAGGAAGAACAGCACCGGCTTCGGGTTCAGCGCATTGGTGATGAAACCCATGCCGAGGCACTTCAGCATCGAGACCGGCTTGCGGTCTTCGGCCGTCACCTCGATCTCCTGCACGCTGAAACCCGGTTCGCGGAACGACTTGATGCCGAGATAGACGAGATAGGCCACACCCGCCCATTTGATCATCGCAAACAGCATCAGCGATTTGGAGACGATCAGGCCGAGGCCGAGGATCGTGTAGCTGATATGAAAGAGCAGCGAGAAGCCCATGCCGAGCCCGGTCATGATGGCGGCGCGCCGCCCATGCACGATGCTCTGGCGCAGAATGACGGCGAAATCGGCGCCCGGCACGACGATGAAGATCGAGAAAACCGCCATCAGGCCGAGAAATTCGAGAATATACTGCATGCTGTTTTCGCCCTGTCTTTTAGCGGCCGCCGCTCACATTGAGGATCGCGCCGGTGATATAGGAAGCCGAAGGTGAAAGAAGATAGAGGACGGCATCCGCCACTTCCTCGGCAGTGCCGGCCCGCTGCAGCGGGATCGACGGCGCCATTTCCCGCGCCCGGTCCGGCAGCCCGCCGGATGCATGGAGATCGGTTTCGATGACGCCGGGCCTGATGGCATTGACGCGAATACCCTCGGCGGCGACTTCGCGCGAAAGCCCCACCGTGAACGTATCGATCGCCGCCTTCGAGGCGGCATAGTCGACATACTGCGTCGCCGAGCCAAGGATCGCCGCCATCGATGAGATGTTGACGATCGCTCCTCCCCGCCCGCTGTATCGGCTCGACATACGGCGTATAGCCTCTGCGGCGCAGAGCATGGAGCCGGTGACATTGACGCGCAGCATGCGCTCGATCCGCTCTGCCGACATCTCATCGACCCGCTGCGGATAGTCGACGATGCCGGCATTGTTGACGAGGCCGTCGAGCCGGCCGAAATGCCGGTCGACCGCGGCAAACATCGCGGCGATATCCGCGGCCTTACCGACATCGCCCTCAATCGCCACGGCCTCGCCGCCATCCGCGGCAATCGCCGCAACGACGGCTTCCGCGGCTTGGCGGTTGGCGGCGTAATTCACCGCGACGCGCCAGCCCCGGCGGGCGGCGAGGTGGCAGACGGCAGCGCCAATGCCCCGGCTTCCGCCGGTCACGAGAACGACAGGCTTATCGCTCATGTTGCACACTCCTTGAATGTCAGCACGTCCCATGGCGCCACGGAGGCCTTGCCTTCGCCCCAGGCGCTGGATTCGCGGATGGCAGGGCCGAGGCCGGGGAGCACGAGCCTTTCTGCCGCCGCAGCCCCTTCGGGCTGCAGATTGTCCAGTTCGCCCTTGGCATCCATGCCATAAACGGCGCCCTGCCAGACCGTGCAGGCATTAAGATCGGCGCCGGTCGCATCCCCCTCCGGGCAATTGAACATCAGGATGCCGATGGCGCGCACCGGATCCTCCGACGGCATGACATAGCCTTCCATCACCACCGATGTCGCGAGGGCACTGACCTTGAACTGGTTGCTGGCGGCCGCCGAGGCGGAATTCAACGGCGTAAAGCGCAATTCATAGGCACCGTCGCGATCGACGTAAACGGCCCGCTCCTGCTTGCATGCTGCGCCGAGCGAGGAGGCCGGAACGGCGCAAAACGCGGCGGCTGCGATTGCAGCCACGCCTTTCCCCGCCGTGATCCCGATCCTTCCGCTCATTGCAGCTTCGGCTCCTTCCGCCCGTCGGCATTCTCGACGACGCTGAAATCCGTCAGTAGCACCAGCGCCCGGCCATCCTTATCCAGCCCCCAAAAGACAGGATAAAAACCATCGCCCCAGCCGCTCCAGAATACCGCGACATTGCCCCTCTTGCCGGCGACCGGCCGGTGCAGCGCGTAAGCGCCCTTGTTGGCATCGAGATCCGCGGCCAGCACGTCATCGTAATAATTGATGTCGGCGTCGGGCTTTTGCGCCTGCGCCTGGGCTTCCCGTTCTCCGATCAGATCGAGAGTATCGGCATCCATGTAACAGCCGAGGCCGGCATCGACGGGGTAGCCGAAGACCTCACCGTCCTTCAGCGTCGCCACGTCTTGCCCGGGCAGGACCGCAAGCTCCCAGTGATCGGGCTTGCCCTCGGCAAACCGCATGCCAGCGGCGGCGATGCGGCCGAAGGCCTTGTAAAGCGTCACCGGATAGTCGCCCGGCGCCACCGTTCTTGCCAGCGCCGGCCGATCCGGCTGAGCGAGCGGATCGGCCGCGACGATGCGCCCCGAGGGCAGCTCGACATTGCCGATATGGATCACGCCGATCGACCGGGCGGAGAGTTCGGCGTCGCTGAGCGCCACCAGCTCGAAATTGCTGCTTGCCTTGGTAACGTCCCAACCGGCCGCCGCTGCGGAGACCGGGACATGCGCGGCGGCAGCGCAGAGAAGAAGGCGCGCCGCTCGCATGATCCGGTTCTGCATCGAAAGCGCTCCCTTAGAGATCGAGAACCAGACGTTCCGGATCTTCCAGGCTTTCCTTGACGCGCACGAGGAAGGTGACCGCTTCCTTGCCGTCGACGATGCGGTGATCGTAGGACAGTGCCAGATACATCATCGGACGGATGACCACCTGACCGCCGATCGCCACCGGCCGCTCCTGGATCTTGTGCATGCCGAGAATGCCGGACTGCGGCGCGTTGAGGATCGGCGACGACATCAGCGAGCCGTAAACGCCGCCATTGGTGATGGTGAAGGTGCCACCCTGCATGTCGGCCATGGAGAGCGAGCCGTCACGGGCTGCCTTGGCAAGACGGCCGAGTTCCTTCTCGACTTCGGCGATCGACATCTGGTCGGCATCGCGGATGACGGGAACGACGAGACCCTTGTCGGTGCCGACGGCCATGCCGACATGGCAGTAGTTCTTGTAGATGACGTCGGTGCCGTCGATCTCGGCATTGACAGCCGGCAGTTCCTTCAGCGCATGCGTCACCGCCTTGGTGAAGAAGCCCATGAAGCCGAGCTTGACGCCGTGCTTCTTCTCGAAAATGTCCTTGTACTTGTTGCGCAAGTCCATGACCGCCTTCATGTCCACCTCGTTATAGGTGGTGAGCATGGCGGCGGTGTTCTGCGCGTCCTTGAGGCGCTTGGCGATCGTCTGGCGCAGGCGCGTCATCTTCACGCGCTCTTCGCGCGAGGCGTCCTCGACCGTCGACGGGCCGCGCGCGGCGGCGGGCGCTGCCGCCGGTGCGGCAGCCGGAGCGGAAATGCCCTTGGCGACGGCAGCGATGACATCGCCCTTCAGCACCTGGCCGCGCTTGCCGCTGCCGTCGACCTGATCGGCGGAAAGGTTGTTTTCGGCCAGCATCTTCGAAGCCGCCGGTGCCGGCGGCATGGTGGAGACGGAGGCGCTCGACGAGGATGCGGCAGCAGCGGCAGCCGGTGCCGGCTGCGCGGGAGCAGCAACGGCTGGCTGGGCAGGCGCGGCAGCCGGTGCGGCGGCAGCGGGCGCGGCAGCAGCGGCAGCACCTTCGGCGATCTGGCCGAGCAGCGCGCCGAGGCCGACGGTCTCGCCGGCGGCGACGACGATTTCCGAAAGCGTGCCGGAGGTCGGCGCCGGAACTTCGATGGTCACCTTGTCGGTTTCAAGCTCGAGAATCGGCTCGTCGGCCTTGATGACGTCGCCGACCTTCTTGAACCAGGTGCCGACGGTTGCCTCGCTGACGGATTCACCGAGAGTTGGAACGCGGATTTCTGTGGCCATTGTTCAGATCCTGATTTCGTGTGTGTTCATTTTAAGCGTTTCAGACGGCGGGCGGCCGCAAGATGATCGAGGGCATCGGCAGGATGTCGAAACGGAAGCCGAAACCGGAAGCGATGATCGGGTCGCCGTCGGCAAGACCCTGTGCCGCCGCCTGATCCTCGACTTCGACAATCGCCATGCCGAAGGCGCCTTCACCCTCGAAGACGGGGCCGACGACGATCGCCGATCCCGCAAGGGCGTGCCGGTGCCAGTATTCGACATGGCGTTTCATCGCCGCCATTTCCTCTCCGGTCCCGTCATGCGGGAAAGTGGGGCGCGGCGGCAGCAGTCTCAGAAAGAAATAAGCCATTGCGCCCCCCTTGTATTAGCCGCCCAGTGCATCCTCGAGGAATGCGGCGAGCTGCGACAGATGCTTGGACATCAGGCCCGTCGCCGGCGAGGCGGCGGCCGGACGGCCGGTATAACGGACGCGCTGGTACTTCGCATCGATATGGGCAAGCACCCATTCGAGGAAGGGATCGATGAACGACCACGCGCCCATGTTCTTCGGCTCTTCCTGGCACCAGACCATCTCGGCATTGCGGAAGCGCGACAGCTCGTTGATCAGCGCCTTTGCCGGGAACGGATAGAGCTGTTCGACACGCAGGAGATAGACGTCGTCGATGCCGCGCTTTTCACGCTCTTCGAGGAGATCGTAATAGACCTTGCCGGAGCACATGACGACGCGGCGAATCTTGCTGTCCTTCTGCAGCTTGATCGGGCCATCCTTGATCACCTCGGCATCGTCCCAGAGCAGGCGATGGAAGGCGGATTCACCGGCCATTTCGGCAAGCGTCGAAACCGCCCTCTTGTGGCGCAGCAGCGACTTCGGCGTCATCAGGATCAGCGGCTTGCGGAAGTCGCGCTTCAGCTGCCGGCGCAGGATGTGGAAGTAGTTCGCCGGCGTCGTGACGTTAGCGACCTGCATGTTGTCTTCAGCGCAAAGCTGCAGGAAACGCTCGAGGCGGGCCGAGGAGTGTTCCGGACCCTGGCCCTCATAGCCATGCGGCAGCAGGCAGACGAGGCCCGACATGCGCAGCCACTTGCGTTCGCCCGACGAAATGAACTGGTCGAAGACCACCTGCGCGCCGTTGGCGAAATCGCCGAACTGCGCTTCCCAGAGGGTCAGCGCATTCGGGCGGGCCAGCGAGTAGCCATATTCGAAACCGAGTACGGCCTCTTCCGAAAGCATTGAATTGATGACTTCGTAACGCCCCTGCGTCGGCGAAAGATTGGCGAGCGGGATGTAGCGTTCCTCGGTTTCCTGATCGTAGAGAACCGAATGGCGCTGCGAGAAGGTGCCGCGCTCGCAATCCTGGCCGGACAGGCGGATCTTGCTGCCCTCGACGCAGAGCGCGCCGAAGGAGAGCGCTTCGGCCATCGCCCAGTCGATACCCTCGCCGGTGGCGATCATGTTGGCGCGGTTTTCCATGAAGCGCTGGATCGTCCGGTGTGCGGTGAAGCCCGCCGGGATCTCGGACAGCTTGCGGCCGATATCCTTCAGCGTCTTCATCGGCACGGCGGTCTTGCCGCGGCGCTGCTCGTCGGCATTGTCGGCCGCGCGCAGGCCGGACCACTCGCCGTCGAGCCAGTCGGCCTTATTCGGCTTGTAGTGCTGGCCGGCCTCGAACTCCTGTTCGAGATGGGCGCGCCAGTCGGCCTTCATCTTCTCGACTTCACCTTCGGTGAGCAGGCCTTCGGCGACGAGGCGCGCCGCATAGAGCTGCAGCACGGTCTTGTGGCCGCGGATCACCTTGTACATCTTCGGCTGCGTGAAGGACGGTTCGTCGCCTTCATTGTGGCCGTAGCGGCGGTAGCAGAACAGGTCGACCACCACCGGCTTGTGGAACTTCATGCGGAATTCGGTCGCCACCTTGGCGGCATAGACCACCGCTTCCGGATCGTCGCCGTTGACGTGGAAGATCGGCGCCTCGATCATCTTGGCGACGTCGGACGGATAGGGCGACGAGCGCGAGAAGGCCGGGTTTGTGGTGAAGCCGATCTGGTTGTTGATGATGACGTGCATGGTGCCGGCGACGCGGTGGCCGCGCAGGCCGGAAAGGCCGAGGATTTCGGCAATGACGCCCTGGCCAGCAAAGGCTGCGTCGCCATGGATCAAGAGCGGCAGAACCTTGGCGCGTTCGGACAGCGGAATGATGTCGCCGTCCCAGACGGTAGCGCTCATGTCCTGCTTGGCGCGGGCCTTGCCCATGACGACAGGATCGACGATTTCCAGATGCGAGGGGTTTGCCGTCAGCGACACATGCACCTTGTTGCCGTCGAATTCGCGGTCGGAAGAGGCGCCGAGATGGTACTTGACGTCGCCCGAGCCTTCGACTTCGTCGGGTGCGTAGGAACCGCCCTTGAACTCGTGGAAGATCGCCCGGTGCGGCTTGCCCATGACCTGCGACAGCACGTTGAGGCGGCCGCGATGGGCCATGCCGAAGACGGCTTCCTTGAGGCCGAGATGACCGCCGCGCTTGAGGATCTGCTCCAAAGCCGGGATCAGCGACTCGCCGCCGTCGAGGCCGAAACGCTTGGTACCCTTGAACTTGACGTCGAGGAACTGCTCGTAGCCTTCGGCTTCGACCAGCTTGGCGAGGATTGCCTTCTTGCCTTCAGCCGAGAAGGCGACGCCCTTATCAGGCCCTTCGATACGCTCCTGGATCCAGGCCTTCTCCTCAGGATTGGAGATATGCATGAATTCGACGCCGAGCGTCGAGCAATAGGTGCGCTCGAGGATATCGATCATCTCGCGGATGGTCGCGTATTCCAGGCCGAGCACGTTGTCGATGAAGATCCGTCGGTCGTAATCGGCGGATGTGAAGCCGTAATTCTCCGGCGACAGCTCGCGATAGTCGTCGACCGAAGCGGCGATGCCGAGCGGGTCGAGCTTGGCATGCAGGTGGCCGCGCATGCGGTAGGCGCGGATCATCATGATGGCGCGCACGGAATCGCGCGTCGCCTGCAGCACGTCGGCGCCGTCGGCGGGCTTGCCCTGCGCTTCGGCCTTGGCCTTGACCTTGGTTTCGATGACCTTCTCGACGATGCCCCAATCGCCGTCGAGAGCCGACACCAGGTCGCCGCCGGCCTGAATCGGCCAGTTCTTCTTGCGCCAGGAAGCCCCCTTGGCCGCCCTTTTCACATCGCTGGGATCCTCCTCCAGCGCCTTGAAGAAGGCGCGCCACTGATCGTCGACCGATGCCGGGTCCTCTTCGTAGCGCGCGTGAAGCTGCTCGATATAGGCAGCGTTGGCGCCATCCAGAAACGAGGTGATCTGAAACTGCTCGTTGGCTTCTTGCCGTGCCATGGTGATATGCGGACGCTTCCGTCCGCCTCCTGACTTTGATGAATTTGCCGGCTCGATCGCCGGCTGCCGCATTCCCATTGCCGCCTGTCCGCGGCGCATCTGCCTGTCTCGTGCCAAAGACCGGGCGGAAGCGCAGATGCCGCTCCTCCGCCCGGGGATAGGTTGGTTTAGCCCTTGAGGACTTCAACCAGCGTCTTGCCGAGGCGGGCCGGAGACGGCGACACCTTGATGCCCGCCGATTCCATCGCCGCGATCTTCGATTCCGCATCGCCCTTGCCGCCGGAAACCACGGCGCCGGCATGGCCCATGGTGCGGCCCTTCGGCGCCGTTCGGCCGGCAATGAAGCCGGCCATCGGCTTCTTGCGGCCCTTCTTCGCCTCGTCCTTGAGGAACTGCGCCGCGTCTTCCTCTGCCGAGCCGCCGATTTCGCCGATCATGATGATCGACTGGGTGGCTGCGTCGGCCAGGAACATTTCCAGCACGTCGATGAACTCGGTGCCCTTGACCGGGTCGCCGCCGATGCCGACAGCCGTCGTCTGGCCGAGACCTTCGTTGGAGGTCTGGAACACGGCTTCATAGGTCAGCGTGCCCGAGCGGGAGACGATGCCGACCGAACCCTTGCGGAAGATCGAGCCCGGCATGATGCCGATCTTGCATTCTTCCGGCGTCATGATGCCCGGGCAGTTCGGCCCGAGCAGGCGCGACTTGGAGCGGTCGAGGCGAGCCTTGACGCGCACCATATCCATGACCGGGATGCCTTCGGTGATGCAGGTGATGAACGGGATCTCGGCGTCGATCGCCTCGATGATCGCATCGGCAGCACCGGCCGGCGGGACATAGATGACGGTCGCGTCGGCGCCGGTCTTTTCCTTGCCCTCGGCAACGGTCGCGAAGATCGGCAGGCTGTCGCCCTTGGCGCCGGTCCAGGTTTCGCCGCCCTTCTTCGGGTGGATGCCGCCGACCATCTGCGTGCCGTAATAGGCCAGCGCCTGTTCGGTGTGGAACGTGCCGGTCTTGCCGGTCAGACCCTGAACGAGGATCTTGGTGTCTTTATTGACGAGAATAGACATTCTTTCAGATCCTTCAAAATTAGCCGTTGATCGCCGCGACGATCTTCTTGGCCGCATCGTCCAAGTCGTCAGCCGCCGTGATCGCCAGACCCGACTCGTTCAGGATCTTCTTGCCGACCTCGACATTCGTGCCCTCAAGGCGCACGACCAGCGGAACCTTGAGGCCGACTTCCTTGACCGCGGCAATGACGCCCTCGGCGATGACATCGCACTTCATGATGCCGCCGAAGATGTTGACGAGAATGCCTTCGACCTTGGGGTCTGCGGTGATGATCTTGAAGGCCGCCGCAACCTTCTCCTTGCCGGCGCCGCCGCCGACGTCGCAGAAGTTGGCCGGCTCCTTGCCGTAAAGCTTGATGATATCCATCGTCGCCATGGCGAGGCCCGCGCCGTTGACCATGCAGCCGATATTGCCGTCGAGCGCGACATAGGCGAGATCCCACTTCGAGGCCTCGATTTCCTTGGCGTCTTCTTCGGTTTCGTCGCGCAGCGTCTTGACGTCATCGTGACGGAAGAGCGCATTGCCGTCGAAGGACATCTTTGCGTCGAGAACGCGCAGATGGCCGTCCTTCATGACGATCAGCGGATTGACCTCGAGCAGCGCCATGTCCTTCTCGTTAAAGGCCTTGTAGAGCGCCGGGAAGAGCGACTTGGCGTCTTCGGCGGCCGCACCATCGAGCGCGAGTGCCTTGACGATCGCGGCCACGTCGGCAGCCGTCACGCCGGCTTCCGGATCGATGGCGATCGTCTGGATCTTCTCCGGCGTGTCATGGGCGACAGCTTCGATGTCCATGCCGCCTTCGGTGGAAACCACGAAGGCCACGCGACCGACCGAACGGTCGACCAGCAGCGAGCAATAGAGCTCGCGAGCAATGTCGGCGCCGTCTTCGATGTAGAGGCGGTTGACCTGCTTGCCGGCGTCGCCGGTCTGCGCCGTCACCAGCGTATGCCCGAGCATTTCCTTGGCATGGGCGACCACTTCGTCGATCGACTTGGCGAGACGCACGCCGCCCTTGGCATCGGGGCCTAGTTCCTTGAACTTGCCCTTGCCGCGGCCGCCGGCGTGGATCTGGCTCTTGACCACGTAAAGCGGGCCGGGAAGCGACTTGGCGGCAGCCTCGGCCTCTTCGACCTTGAGAATAGCCACACCCTCGGCAACCGGCGCGCCATAGCCCTTCAGCAGAGCCTTGGCCTGATATTCATGAATGTTCATGGGTCTATCCTGTTTTATGACTTCAGCGCGTCGACTACTTCAGCGAAGGCGCGATGTTGATGCAGGCTTCGCAGAGACCGGCGACGGCGCCGACGGACTTGTCGAAGGCTTCCTTCTCGGTCTTGTTGAGATCGATCTCGATGATGCGTTCGACGCCGCCGGCGCCGATGACGGTGGGAACGCCGACATACATGTCCTTGACGCCGTACTGGCCGCTGAGGTGAGCGGCGCAGGGCAGAACGCGCTTCTTGTCCTTGAGGTAGGATTCAGCCATCTCGATCGCCGAGGCGGCCGGGGCGTAATAGGCCGAACCGGTCTTCAGCAGGCCGACGATCTCAGCGCCGCCGTCACGGGTGCGCTGGATGATTTCTTCCAAGCGCTCCTTGGTGACCCAGCCCATGGTGACGAGGTCGGTGAGCGGAATGCCGCCGACCGTCGAATAGCGGGCAAGCGGCACCATCGTGTCGCCGTGGCCACCAAGAACGAAGGCCGTCACGTCTTGGACGGAGACATTGAATTCCTTGGCGAGGAAGAGGCGGAAGCGCGAGGAGTCGAGAACGCCGGCCATGCCGACGACCTTGTTGGCCGGAAGGCCGGAAAACTTCTGCAGCGCCCAGACCATGGCGTCGAGCGGGTTGGTGATGCAGATCACGAAGGCGTTCGGGGCATATTTCTTGATGCCGGCGCCGACCTGTTCCATGACCTTGAGGTTGATGCCGAGCAGATCGTCGCGGCTCATGCCCGGCTTGCGGGCAACGCCTGCGGTGACGATGCAGACATCGGCGCCTTCGATCGCGGAGTAGTCGCTGGCGCCCGTCAGGTTAACGTCGAAGCCTTCGACCGGCGAGGACTGGGAAATATCGAGACCCTTGCCCTGGGGGATGCCGTCGGCAATGTCGAAGAGGACGATGTCGCCCAGTTCCTTCAGGCCGGCGAGGTGCGCCAGCGTGCCACCAATCATGCCAGAACCAATGAGTGCGATCTTGTTACGCGCCATTTCGCTGTTTCCTTTGCGATCAAATTCGTCGAGCGACGCCCAGCAAGGCACCGTCCAATGACGCAATCGCATAGACCCAAAGCTTAAAAATGGCAATCCATTAATTTTGATGCAGCATTTTCAATCGTTTAGATACAAAAATTCTTACGTAAACGTAAGAGGGTATGTCACTGAATTGTTACTCGGCGGCGCGCTTCTCATGATGCAGCGCAAGATATTCGGCACTGCGCATCTCGAACAGACGTGACGCGGTGCGGTCGAATTCGAAGCCTTCGGTGCCCCGGCGGTGCACCAAAAGTTCCTCCGGCATGGCGGCGGCGGAAATGTAAAGCCGCACGGCATGATCGTAGAACGTGTCGACGAGAATGATGAAGCGCTTGATCTGGTTGCGCTTTTCCGGCCCCAGCAAGGGAACGTGATCGACAAAGACCATATCGAAGCGCTCGGCGATGGCGAGGAAGTCGGCAGCACCGAGCGGCTTCTCGCAAAGATCGGCGAAGGAGAACCGCGCCATCCGATCGACGGCGAGCGGCACATGGATATGGCGCCCCTTCATCGGAATATCCAGCGGCAGCGCCTTGCGCCCATGCAGCGCCTGCGTCCAGGAGGCCTCCATCGCCATGTCATTGTGCTCGTTGATCGGCACCAGATAGACCGGCTGGCTGTTCAGCTTCTCCATCCGGTAGTCCGTCGGCGAATCCAGGGTGACGACATCGACATGCTGCTTGAGAAGCGCGACGAAGGGCAGGAACAGGCTGCGATTGAGACCATCCGTATAAAGATTGTCCGGTTCGACGTTCGAGGTCGCGACCAGCACGCATCCACGCGCGAAAAGCTCGGAGAACAGCCGCGACAGGATCATCGCATCGGCGATATCGGTGACCGTGAATTCGTCGAAGCAGAGCAGCTCCGCTTCCTCGTAAAGGGCTGCGGCAACCGGCGGCATCGGATCGGCCTGTTTCGTCTCGCCGTTCTTGAGCTTCAGCCGGTGCGCCGCGATACGGTTGTGCACATCCGCCATGAATTCGTGGAAATGCGCCCGGCGCTTCTTCCTGCACGGCGCCATCGAGAAGAACATGTCCATCAGCATGGTCTTGCCGCGCCCGACGCTGCCATGGATGTAAAGCCCCTTGATGCCAACGGCGGACTTTTTCTTCGCGGCAAACAGCCAGCCAAGCGCGCTCGATTTTGCCGCCGGTCGCCGCTGCTTCAGCCCGGCCAGCACCCGATCGAGGCTCTTTGCCACGTCCATCTGGGCGGAATCGACCTGAAGCGCGCCCGAGGCAGTCAGCGCTTTAAGCTGTTCGCAGACGCTGAGCGCGTAGTCCGGCATGGGTTGCATGAGGGCATATCCGCCTGTCAGTCATCGGCGGAGGCCCGCCGGATCGTTTACCGCGCCGGTTGGCTTACCCCGCCAGTTCCTTTACCGGCTGAGGCTGATCTGCTGGCCGGTGCTGGTCTGGCCCTCGAAGCGGTTGTCGGCCGTCTTGTAGACACTGCCGAGCTGATTGCCCGAGCGGTCCTTGAGCAGCACCTGCTTGCCGGCAACCTCCCAGGAACCCATCGCCGTCAGCTCGCCGACGCAGCCGCGTGTGCCGCCGCGCGAACCGCTGCCGAGATTGGTCAGCGTCAGGAACATGTCGCAGCTGCCATTGACGCGCCAGCTTCCGACCATCGATTCCTTGGTCACATCGAGCGCGTTCGCGGCCATTGCACCGGGCTGCGCGCCCGGCATCGGTGCCGTCGACGCCGGCGCCGCTGGAAACTGCGAGTTGTTGACCGGCGGAAGCTGCCCGCCCTGCACCGAGGGAACCGGCTGCGCCGTCAACGGCGCCGGCCCGGCATTCGGGCTGGAGTTGTAATCATATGCCGTACGCTGACAACCGGCTAGCGCGAGAGCCACCACCAGACCTGTCATCGCATATCGCAACTGCATCATCATACTCCTGAGTTCGGCTAGCGCCGCAGAGAAACGGGCGTGAGACAAGTCCGATTATCGTAACTCGCTTTGGTTAATCAAGTCGGACTGCATAAATTGCCCGTGACAACAACTAACCGAAAAACGATACAGTTCAACTGTCCCGCTGCAAAACTTCCTGCACATAGAATTTGTCAGCAAGGTGTTGCGCGTGCTGATCTCTGTCCGGATCCTTGTCGAACTCCCGCAATATCTCGGAATAACGCTCGAACGAGTTATTCAGAAAGGATTGCACCAGCATCGGCGGCAGCCCCTCCCCCATTTCGCGCGTCTGTTTCTTGACATGCACCAGATCGAGTATCGCCGTTCGAAGGTCGGGAGCGATCGAGATCGCCTCGAGGCATTCCAGCATATTCATCGGTGGCAGCACGCGAAACGAGCGCTGCCGCATCCATTCGAGCGCGATGGCCGGACGCACGGCATAAAGAAACTTCTTCAGCTTGATCGCCCCCTCGCCCTGGCTCTGAAAATGCTGCCGCATGAGCCCGACATAATGGGCGGCGACCTTTTCCGGCACCATGACGAGATCGAGCAGCGCGGCGAGACGCGAGCGAAAACCCACTTCCTCTTCATAAGCGATCGGCGATTTCAGCCATTCGACCACCACCCCGTTTCCCTTCAGCGCAAGCAGCAGCGCCTTTCGCAGATCCCAGCCACCAGTGTCGATGTCGCCAATGATCGGAAATTCGATGACATCGCGCACAGACCTAAGGGCGAGATGATGCTCGACCGGACGGATATAGACGAAGCGGCAGTCATAATCGCTATCGGGCGAAGGAAATCCCCAGGCGCGGCTGCCGCTTTCGATCGCAAAACCGATACGGATACCCTGCTCGCGCACCGAGGCGAGCCGTGACCTGATCTCTTTGACGGCTTCGGGATCGAAGCCGTCTATTCCGCCGTCGGCATGCATGTGCTGATCAGACCCGGCGTTCGACCATCATCTTCTTGATTTCGGCGATCGCCTTGGCCGGGTTGAGGCCCTTCGGGCAGGTCTGCGCGCAGTTCATGATCGTGTGGCAGCGGTAAAGGCGGAATGGGTCCTCGAGATTGTCGAGACGTTCGCCGGTCGCCTCGTCTCTGGAATCGATCAGCCAGCGATAGGCCTGCAGCAGCACGGCCGGACCGAGATAGCGGTCGCCGTTCCACCAGTAGCTCGGACAGGAGGTCGAGCAGCAGGCGCAGAGGATGCATTCATAGAGGCCGTCGAGCTTCTGCCGGTCCTCGTGGCTCTGCTTCCACTCCTTGGCCGGCGCCGGCGACACCGTCTTCAACCAGGGTTCGATCGAACGATGCTGGGCATAGAAGTTGGTCAGATCCGGAATGAGATCCTTGACGACGGGCATATGCGGCAGCGGATAGACCTTCACCGCGCCCTTGATATCATCGAGGCCCTTGGTGCAGGCAAGCGTGTTGGTGCCGTCGATATTCATCGCGCAGGAGCCGCAGATGCCCTCGCGACAGGAGCGGCGCAGCGTCAGCGTCGGGTCTATCTTGTTCTTGATATAGAGCAGGCCGTCGAGCACCATCGGCCCGCAATCGTCGACATCGATATAGAAGGTGTCGATCGACGGGTTCTGCCCGTCATCCGGGCTCCAGCGATAAACGCGGAATTCGCGGGTGTTCGTCGCACCCGCCGGCTTCGGCCAGACCTTGCCTTCGCGCATCTGAGAATTCTTGGGGAGAGCGAGTTCAACCATATCCGGTTCCTCTTGAGATCAGTACACGCGAGCTTTCGGCTCGATCTTGTACGGATCGATGCCTTCGGCGATCAGCTGGGTGTGGACCGGGCGGTAGTCGAGCTTGACGTCGCCAGCTTCGCCGACCCAGGCAAGCGTGTGCTTGCGCCAGTTGACGTCGTCGCGGCCGGCGAATGCACCCTCGGTATAATCCTCGCGGGCATGCGAACCGCGGCTTTCCTTGCGGGCTTCGGCGCCATAGATCGTCGTGATGGCGTTGGCCATCAGGTTCTGCAGCTCCAGCGTCTCCACAAGATCCGAGTTCCAGATCATCGAGCGGTCGGTGACCTTGATATCGCGCATTTCCTGCCAGATCGCCGAGATGCGCCGACAACCGGATTCCAGCGATTCCTGCGTGCGGAAGACGGCCGCGTCTTCCTGCATGGCGCGCTGCATCTTCTCGCGCAGTTCCGCCGTCGGCGTGCCGCCGCTGGCGTGACGCAGCCCGTCGAAACGGTCCATGATCTGGTCGCAGGCCGCGACATTGAGATGCGGGATCGGCGCTGCGCGGTCGATCACCTCGCCAGCACGGATCGCCGCCGCACGGCCGAAGACCACGAGGTCGATCAGCGAGTTGGAGCCGAGGCGGTTGGCGCCGTGCACCGACGCGCAGCCTGCTTCGCCGACGGCCATCAGCCCGGGGATGATCCGTTCCGGATTGGCGCTGTCGGCGTTCAGCACTTCGCCCCAATAATTGGTGGGAATGCCGCCCATATTGTAATGAACAGTCGGCAGGACCGGGATCGGCTCGCGGGTGACATCGACGCCGGCGAAAATCTTGGCGCTCTCGGAAATGCCCGGCAGCCGCTCGTGCAGCACGGCCGGATCAAGATGGTCGAGATGCAGGAAGATGTGGTCCTTGTTCCTGCCGACGCCGCGGCCTTCGCGGATTTCCAGCGTCATGCAGCGCGAGACGACGTCGCGCGAGGCAAGGTCCTTGGCCGACGGCGCGTAACGCTCCATGAAGCGCTCGCCTTCCGAATTGACGAGGTAGCCGCCTTCGCCGCGCGCGCCTTCGGTGATCAGACAGCCCGAACCATAGATGCCGGTCGGGTGGAACTGGACGAATTCCATGTCCTGCAGCGGCAGGCCGGCGCGTGCCACCATGCCGCCGCCGTCGCCGGTGCAGGTATGGGCCGAGGTTGCCGAGAAATAGGCACGGCCGTAGCCGCCGGTCGCCAGCACCACCATCTTGGCGGCGAAGCGATGGATGGTGCCGTCATCGAGGCACCAGGCGACGACTCCGGTGCAGCGGCTGCCGTCTTCCGACATGATCAAATCGAGCGCGAAATACTCGATGAAGAATTCGGCGTTGTGGCGCAGCGACTGGCCGTAGAGCGTATGCAGGATGGCGTGGCCGGTACGGTCGGCAACGGCGCAGGTGCGCTGCACCGGCGGGCCTTCGCCGTAATTCTGCATATGGCCGCCGAACGGGCGCTGGTAGATCTTGCCTTCTTCGTTGCGCGAGAACGGCACGCCGTAATGCTCGAGCTCATAGACCGCCTTCGGCGCTTCCATGGTGAGGTACTGCATGGCGTCGACGTCGCCGAGCCAGTCGGACCCCTTGACGGTGTCGTAGAGGTGCCACTGCCAGCTGTCGGGCGTCATATTGCGCAGCGAGGCGGCGATGCCGCCCTGCGCCGCGACCGTGTGCGAGCGGGTCGGGAACACTTTGGTGATGCAGGCCGTGCGGAAACCCTGCTCGGCCATCCCCAGCGTGGCGCGCAAGCCGGCGCCGCCGGCGCCGACGACGATCACGTCGTAGGAGTGATCGACATATTTGTAGGCCTTGCCGTTCTGGGCGGGTGAAGTCGGTGCCATATCGAGCTTATCCTACGAATGCGATTTTCAGAATGGCGAAGAGACAGAGGCCGGCGATCAGGATCGCAAAGAAGGTGTTCAGCATTAACAGAGCGATCTTGCCGAACTCGCCGTGCACGTAATCCTCGATGATCACCTGCATGCCGAGCTTCATGTGGATGACGCCCGAGATCACCATCAGCCCCATGACGACCGCGACGAAGGGGTTCGACAGAGCGCGGACCACATCCGCATAGGGCGCGCCCGCATAGGCGATCATGAAGAAGAGGAAGAAAAGGATGAGCGGAACATTGGCGACGGCCGTCAGACGCTGGCGCCAGAAATGGTCCGTGCCGTCCTTGGCCGAGCCAAGCCCGCGAACCTTGCCGAGGGGGGTGCGCATATCCATGAGAGGACCTTCAGAAGCGAATGAGGAAGCCGATCACCCAGACCAGCACGGTCAGACAGAGCGACCCGATGATGTTGGCGATGGCGAGCTTGGTCGAGAATTCCTTCCCGAAGCCGTAGCCGAGATCCCACATGAAGTGGCGGAAACCGCCGAGCATGTGGTGCAGCAAGGCCCAGGTATAGCCGAGCAGCACCAGCTTGCCGAGAAGGCTGCCGAGCACCCAGTTGGCCCAGTCATAGGAGCCCTGGCCGCTTGCAGCCGCAATCAGCCACCAGGCGACCAGCAGCGTGCCGACATAGAGCGCACCGCCGGTAATGCGATGGACGATGGACATGACCATGGTGGGAATAGGTTTGTAAATTTGCAAATGCGGCGACAAGGGCCGGTTATTTGTCACGTTCGCCATCAGAACCTCGCGGCGGCTTCTCTGCGCTCCCGGATTTCGGAGCATGCTCAGTCAACCACACGAATGACAAAATTCTCTGTGTGCGTTGCATCAATTGCGACGTTTAATCACCGGAAACGCCGACGACAAGCACAATCGCTGTCTCGCTTTAATTTAATCGATTCGGGTTACCGCAAAATTTGCAGGCTAACGAAACTGGTATTTTCAGCTCAATATTTATGCCGTTCTCCCGGGCCGCATGGACAAGCTGCCGCTTTTGGCGCAATCTGGCGTTAACGATTTGTTAACGATCGGAATTCCGGAGGCCGGCGCCCATGTTTCGCAGTCTATCCGCAGTCACCCTGCTTGCCCTGTCTGCACTTGCCGTGTTCCCCGCCACCGCCGGCGAGCGCCGTTTTGATCATCGCTTCTCCGATCAACGGGTCATTGCCCATCGCCACGCCTTTCACAACGGGTTGTTTCTCGGGCGACATATGGGCTGGCGCGATCGCGGCATCCGTTTCGACAGCGCCTATGGCCGCCGGCACGGCAGAGAGCGGATGCCGTTCTTGAAGCAGTTTTCGTCGGCAGCGACCAATCGCGTCGCTCGCAGCGTCTTGATCATCAGCGCACCCCAGCCACCGGGTGGCGGCGGCGGCGACACCTATGCCGGCTCTTATGCCTATCAGGTCGATGGCGGGACTTATGTCGGCGGCAATGGATACGGATATTATTCGGCGGCACGGCCCGAACCGATGGCCAAGGCAAAGGTCATCGACGTTGCCGTCCAGGACGACCCCTGCACCTACGAGGCCAATGTCTGCGTCATCCGGCCTTAAGATCTTGGCACGAACCGCCACACCGTCGTCTTTTTGATTTCGCTGTCTTCAAGCGCCCGCGTCACCGGCACCTCGTACACCGCGCAGAATTCCAGCCGATCCCGCGGCAGGTAGCTGCGGCCGGGATCGCCGACCAGAATCAACTTGCCTTCCGCCGCCAACCGCGCCAGCCAGGGAACGAGTGCATCGGCAAAAGCGCGGTCATAGAAGACGTCGCCGGCAAGCACGATATCGGCCTCGATATCCTCTCCGATCAGATCGGCACCGGTAAATTCGAGACAAACGCCATTGGCTTTCGCATTCAGCCGGATCGCACTCTCCGTCCAGGGATCGATATCGGCGGCCGTCACTTGAAGAGCGCCGGCCATCGCCGCCGCAATGCCGACGAGGCCGGAGCCGCTGGCGAAATCCAGCACGCGCCGGCCGCGCACCATCTCCGGGTGATCGAGGATGTAGCGCGCCAGTCCCTGGCCGCCCGCCCAGGCAAAGGCCCAGAAGGGCGGCGGCAGGCCGATCGCCTCCAGCTCCTCCTCCGTCTTCAGCCAGAGTTCATGCGCTTCGCTGGCCAGATGGAGTGAAATCTCCGGCACATGCGGCGGCGCCATCACGCTGGTATTGGCGCGGATGAAGGCTTCCGGGTCGGTCTTCAACGCGGCGGATTGTCCAGCCCGCCCATGCGGCAGACTTCGGCCCATTCGTCATCCGTCACCGGCTGCACCGAAAGGCGCATGGAGGTGACGAGCGACATCTTGGCGAGCTTTTCGCTCGCCTTGACATCCTTCAACGTCACCGGCTTCGGCATGTCCATGACGGCGCGAATATGGACGCAATCCCACTTCGGGTCGCCCTTGGCGGTGGAATCGGGCTGCGACAGGGCGGAGACTTCGACAATACCGACGATCTCCAGCCCGTCATTGGAGTGGTAGAAGAAGCCTTTGTCGCCGATCTGCATCGCCCGCATGTTGTTGCGCGCCAGATAGTTACGCACGCCGGTCCATTCCGTGCCCTTTTCGCCGGCTGCCTTCTGCTGCTCCCAGGACCAGGAGGCGGGTTCGGATTTGTAGAGCCAGTGCGCCATGCCTCACGCCTCCGGCTTATTGAAGACCCAATTGTAGGCCTTCACCTCGACGCTTTCGAACAGCCCGGCCTTGGCATAAGGATCGGCATCGGCAAGCGCCCGTGCCGCCTCCTTGGTCTCTGCTTCGACGATGATCAGGCTGCCGCAGGCTTTGCCCTCGTCATCGAGAAACGGGCCGGCAATCTTCAGCGTTCCCTCGGCATTCAGGCTGTTTAAATATTCGAGATGCGTCGGACGCGTCTCCATGCGCATGTTCAGATGGCCCGGCTTGTCCTTGCAGAGAAGGGCGAAAAGCATGTCTGTCTCCTATTCGGTGGTGATTGGGCGCGTCATCAGCTGCTCGATCGCTTCGGCTATATCGAGCCTGCCGTCGATGATGGCGGAAACGGCGTCGGTGATCGGCATGATGATCGAAAGCTCGGCGGCAAGCCGCGAGGCGACGGAGGCGGCAAGCGCACCTTCCACCAGCGCGCCCTGCAGCGGATCGACCTTTTCGCCGCGCCCGAGCGCAATGCCGAAGCGCAGGTTTCGCGATTGGTGGCTGGTCGCCGTCAGCACCAGATCGCCGAGACCGGAAAGCCCGCGCACCGTATCGGCCTGCCCGCCCTTGGCGACGACGAAGCGCGACATTTCCGCCAGCCCGCGCGCAATCAGCGCCGCACGGGCGGAATCGCCGATGCCGCCACCCTCGACGATGCCGCAGGCGATCGCCAGCACATTCTTCAGCGCACCGCCGAGCTGCACGCCGATGCGGTCGCTGGAGGCATAGAGCCGAAAGGTGCGGCCGGATATCGCCTGGGCGAGCCGTTCGGCGACCTCGATATCCTCAGCCGCGATCGCCATCGCCGTCGGCAGACCCTTGGCGATATCGGCGGCGAAACCCGGGCCGGAAAGCACGGCGATGGGATGGTCGGGCAGTTCCCGTTCCAGCATGTCGGTCAGAAGGTTGCCGGTCGCTCGCTCGATGCCCTTGGCGCAGGTGACGACCACGGCATCCTTGGAGAGATAGGGGCCGTACTGCCGGGCCGCATCGGCCTGCGCCTGCGACGGCATCGCAAATAGTACGATCGAGGCGCCGACGATCGCCTCCGCCTCGGCGGCAAATTCCAACGTATCGGGCAGGTAGATGCCGGGCAGCGCCGCATCATGCAGCCGTTCGGCCTTCAGATCTGAAATCAGCGACGGATTGCGCCCGACAAGCGTCACCGCGCTGCGGCCGGCAAGGGCGATGACGGCGGCAAGCGCCGTTCCGAAAGCCCCGGATCCGACGACGGCGATCTTTTCGCTCATGCCTTGGCTCCTCTCTTTCCGAAACCGATCAGCGTTTCCGCATTGGAATCGAGCGGCCAGCGCGAGCGCGGCTGGACGTCGAGCGGATCAGGCGCAATACCGATAGCCATCCGCTCCAGTCCTGCCCAGGCGATCATCACCGCATTGTCGGTGCAGAGGCTGAGCGGCGGCGCGATGAAGCGGAAGCTGTTCTTGTCGCAGAGCGCCTGCAGCGTGCCGCGCAGTTCGAGATTGGCGGCGACACCGCCGGCAACGACGAGCGCCGGCTTTTCACCAGTCGCTGCAAATTCCGCCTTGAAGCGCTGCAGGCCGCGGCCGATGCGGTCCTTCAGCGTCCCCGAAATCGCTTTCTGGAACGAGGCGCAGATATCGGCCACATCCTGATCGCTGAGCGGCGCGATATCCTGTGCCGCCTGCCGCACCGCCGTCTTCAGGCCGGAGAAGGAGAAATCGAGCCGCGCCTCGCCGACCAGCGGCCGCGGAAAAGCGAAGCGATCGGGATTGCCGTCCCGCGCCATCCGTTCCACCGCCGGGCCGCCGGGATAGGGCAGGCCAAGCAGCTTTGCCGTCTTGTCGAAGGCTTCGCCGAGCGCATCGTCGATCGTCGTGCCCCAGCGCTCATACTCGCCGACGCCGCGCACCAGGATGAGCTGGGTATGGCCGCCGGAGACGAGCAGCATTAGATAGGGAAAGGCAAGTCCGTCCGTCAGCCGCGCCGTCAGCGCATGCCCCTCGAGATGATTGACCGCATAGAGCGGCTTGCCGGTGGCCTTGGCGATCGCCTTGCCGGTCATCAAGCCCACCAGCAGCCCGCCGATCAGCCCCGGCCCCGACGTCGCGGCGATGGCGTCGACCTCATCAAGCGACACATTGGCGCGCTTCAGCGCCTGCTCGATCAGCTCGTCCAGCGCCTCGACATGGGCGCGTGCGGCAATCTCCGGCACCACGCCGCCATAGGCGCTATGCTCGTCGAGCTGAGACAGCACCACGTCGGACAGCACGTTGGAACGCCCCTCCGCATCGCGTTCGACGACGGCGGCGGCGGTCTCGTCGCAGCTCGTTTCGATGCCAAGGATGCGCAGAAAGGGAACCATGAGGCCTGTTCGTTGATTGCGATGGGATGGAAACCCGGTTACGAGAACTCCGGTAACAACGGAACTGAGCGGATGCAAACAAAACCTTTCCGGATCGGCACGCGGGGCAGCCCGCTGGCGCTTGCCCAGGCGCATGAGGCCCGCGACAGGCTGATGGCGGCGCATCATCTGCCTGAAAAGATGTTCGAGATCGTCGTGCTGACGACCAAGGGCGACCGCATCACCGACCGCTCGCTTTCCGAGATCGGCGGCAAGGGCCTGTTCACCGAGGAGCTCGAACAGCAGCTTGTGTCGGGCGAGCTGGATTTCGCCGTGCACTCCGCCAAGGACATGCCGACCCACCTGCCGGACGGCCTTCATCTCTCCGCCTATCTGCCGCGCGAGGATATCCGCGATGCCGTCATCGGCCGTACCGCGCCCAAACTGATCGACCTGCCGCATGGCGCCACCGTCGGCTCGTCGTCGCTGCGCCGCCAGGCGTTGATCCGCCGCATGCGGCCCGATATCAATGTCGTGACCTTCCGCGGCTTGGTGGAAACGCGCCTGCGCAAGCTCGAAGAGGGCCAGGTCGACGCGACGCTCTTGGCGCTTGCCGGCCTGAAACGGCTCGGGAAGGTCGAGGTTATCACGGATATCCTCGATCCCGACAGTTTTCCGCCGGCGCCGGCGCAGGGGGCGATCTGCATCGAAAGCCGCATCGGCGACACCCGGATCGACGATCTGCTGGCGCCGGTCAACGATCTCGCGACCTTCGACACCGTCTCCTGCGAACGCGCCTTCCTCGCTGCGCTCGACGGCTCCTGCCGCACGCCGATCGGCGGTTATGCCGTCTGCGAAGGCGATCTGATCCGTTTCTCCGGCCTCATCATCACCCCCGACGGCCGCAGCCAGCATGCGGTGACGACCGACGGCCACCGCCGCGATGCGGCGGCACTCGGCACCCGCGCCGGCCAGGACGTGCGCGCCAGGGCCGGCAGCGCCTTTTTCGACGAGTGGCATTGACGCGGCCATGCGCGTGCTCGTCACCCGCCCCGCGCATTCGGCTGAGAAAACCGCACAACGTTTGCGCGATATGGGCCACGAGCCCTTCCTGCTGCCGCTGCGCCAACCGCTGCATGAAAGCGCCGCAGCCGCAACAGCACTTGCGGGAACCAGCGGCGCAATCGCGGTGACCAGCGCCGAAGCCGTCCGGGTCCTTTCCGCGCTCGGCGAGCACCTTCGTCCGCATCTTGCCCGCCCGCTTTTCGCCGTCGGGGAGGCGACGGCGGATGCTGCAAGCCGCCTCGGCTTCCGATCGGTCGCTTCGTCCCGGGGCAACGGAGGCGCTCTCGCCGAACTCGTCGCCGCGCAGGCAGCGGACGGTCTGCTCTACCTTGCCGGCACGCCGCGTGCGGAAACATTCGAGGCAGGATTGCGCCAGCTCGGCATTCGCTTTTCGGTCGCCGAATGTTATCGCATGCAGCCTGTCGCCCCCAACCCGGCCGAGATCGAGGCGATCTTCGCAGCCACGCCGCCGCAGGCCGTTCTCTTCTATTCCCGGCAGACGGCCGACGATTTTTTTGGCGTGGCGGAACTTCGCTCGGCCCTGTCGGAAGGAAGCGGAATCCGCCTTCTCTGCCTCAGCGAGGCGGTGGCGCAGGCCATCCCGGCGGCGCTGAAAAAAAATGCGGCGATTGCGCCGATGCCGGATGAGAAAAGTCTTTTGTCGCTGCTTTGAATGCTTTAGCCGCCCAAATTTGATCTAACCTCTTCCCTTAATTGGCATCACTGTCTAGTTTCGTTGCAATGCAGGATAAAGAGGACCTCATGGTATCCGGAAACCCGCCACGCCATTCGAAGAGCGCCGACGAGCCGGTCACGATCGACCTCGAAGCACAGGATTTCGCCTCTGCAGCCGATACCGAAAAGCCGGTCGAGAATGATGTCGGCGATGCCGACAACAGCCCCGCCGATGCCGCCGTGACATCAGAGACCGACGCTGCGCCGCAGGTCGAAGATGAACGGGTCGAGCAAGAAAAAGCCGAAGACGAGGGCCAGTCCGGAACGGATGTGCACGAGGAGAAGCCCGCCCCCGAGCCTGCCTTCACGCCGCCTCCCGAACAGGCGCGGCGCGCCGGCACCTCCGGTCTCATCGCCGCCGGCATCTTCGGCGGCCTGGTGGCGCTGCTTGGCGCCGGCGCCATTCAATATGCCGGCTATCTCCCCGGTTCCTCCACGCCGCAGACAGCCTCGCCTGACATTGCCGATCTTTCCGGCGAGATCGATGGCTTGAAACAGACGGTCGCCAACCTCGCCGCCAATCCGGCGAGCGCAGATGACAGCGCGCTTGAAAAGCGCATCGCCGCGCTGGAAACGACAGCCAAGGCGCCCGCGGCCGCCGAACCGGCCGATTCGGCAAATGTCGAGGCACTCAACCAGAAAATTGCCGAGCTGACCGGTCAGGTCGACCAGCTGCGCGCCACGCTCGCCCAGTCTTCCGAGCAGCAGACGACGAGCGGCGCCGATATCGCCAAGCGCCTCGACGAGGCTGAGAAGAAACTGAACGAGCCGCGCGAGGATGTCGCCGTCGCCCGGGCGATCGCGGCAGCCGCCCTCAAGGCGGCGATCGATCGCGGCGGGCCGTTCCTGGCCGAGCTCGATACTTTCGCCGGCGTCGCCCCCGACGATCCCGCCGTTGCCGACCTCCGCAGCTTTGCCGAGACCGGTATTCCCTCGCGCGCCGAACTCATGCGTCAGGTTCCCGATGTCGCCACCGCGATCGTCGAAGCCGTCAATCAGCCGGATCCGAGCGAGAGCTGGTCGGACCGGCTGATGTCGAGCGCCAAGTCGCTGGTGTCAGTCCGCCCCGTCGGCAATATCGAGGGCGACAGCGTCGAAGCCATCGCCGCCCGCATGGAGGACAAGGTGAAGAGCGGCGATCTGCCCGGTGCTTCCGCCGAATGGAACAATCTGCCGGCTCCCGGCAAGCAGGCGTCCGCCGCCTTCAAGCAATCGCTCGAGGCGCGTATCCGCGTCGAGGAACTGGTCGGCGGGGCGCTGTCGAAAGCCGTTTCCGGCGCCGGCAAGGAGGGATGAGACCATGCTGATCCGCCTTGTCCTCTTTGCCCTCTTCGTGCTGCTTCTCGCCTATGGCTTCTCCTGGTTCGCCGATCGCCCAGGCGACCTCTCGCTGATCTGGGAGGGTCAGATCTACCAGACCAAGCTGATCGTCGCGGTCAGCGCGATCATCGCTCTGATCGCCGCCGTGATGATCGTCTGGTGGTTCATCCGCCTGGTCTGGACCTCGCCGCATTCGGTCACCCGCTATTTCCGCGCCCGCAAGCGCGACCGCGGTTATCAGGCACTGTCGACCGGCCTGATCGCCGCCGGCGCCGGCAATGCGCTGCTCGCCCGCAAGATGGCCGCCCGCTCGCGCGGCCTCATCCGCGCCGATCAGGAGCCGCTGATCAACCTGCTCGAGGCCCAGGCCGCCCTGATCGAAGGCCGCCATGACGAGGCGCGCGCCAAATTCGAGGCGATGGCCAACGATCCCGAGACACGCGAACTCGGTCTGCGCGGCCTTTATCTGGAGGCCCGCCGCCTCGGCGCCAACGAGGCCGCCCGCCAATATGCCGAAAAGGCTGCCGACAACGCACCCTATCTGCCCTGGGCCGCGCAGGCGACGCTCGAATATCGCAGCCAGGCCGGCCGCTGGGACGATGCGATCCGCCTGCTCGAACAGCAGAAGGCCGCCCGCGTCGTCGAAAAGGCCGAGGCCAACCGTCTGCACGCCGTCCTGCTGACGGCGCGCGCCGGCGAAAGACTGGAAGGCAATCCGACGGGGGCCCGCGACGACGCGCAGCAGGCGCTGAAGCTCGCCGCCGATTTCATTCCGGCCGCTCTCATTGCCGCAAAGGCGCTGTTTCGCGAAGGCGGCGTGCGCAAGGCCGCCTCAATCCTCGAACAGGCATGGAAATCGGCGCCGCATCCCCAGATCGGCCAGGCCTATGTCCGAGCCCGCAGCGGCGATTCCACCCTCGACCGGCTGAAGCGCGCCGAGCGTCTGGAAGCGTTGCGCCCGAACAATGTCGAATCCCTCCTCGTCGCCGCCCAGGCAGCACTCGACGCGCAGGAATTCGCCAAGGCCCGCAGCAAGGCGGAAGCGGCGGCGCGCATGCAGCCGCGCGAAGCCGCTTTCCTGCTTTTGGCCGACATCGAGGAGGCCGAGACTGGAGACCAGGGCCGCGTGCGCCACTGGCTGGCCCAGGCGCTGAAAGCCCCGCGCGATCCGGCCTGGGTGGCGGATGGTTTCGTGTCGGACACATGGCTGCCGGTATCGCCGGTGACCGGCCGCCTCGACGCCTTCGAATGGAAGGCGCCCTTCGGCCAGATCGAGGGCCCGCTCGAAGACGGTTCGACGCCGGCCTCGATCGAAACCGCTTTGAAGACCTTACCGCCGCTGCGCGACGTCAAGCCGGAAAGCCCGGTTAACGACCATCGCATCATCGAACTGGAACGCGCCGCAACGATTGCCGAGGCTGTGCGCCCGACGCCGGCACCAGCACCGGCAAAACCGAAGCCCGCCGAACCCGTCAGCGACAAAGCTCCGGCACCGGGCGAAGCGAAACCTTTCTTTGGCGGCCTGCCGGATGATCCCGGCGTTCGCGACCCCAGGGTGGAACCGGAACCCAAGACACGGCTCCGCCTTTTCTGAAATGGAACGAAAACCGCATGTTCGAACGCTTTCAGGCATTCTTCCAGAATCTCACCGCCGACCGCCCAAAGAAAGGTTTCGCCCCGGATGATCCGCGCATCGCGGTGGCAGCGCTCTGCATGCAGGTCATGGAGGCCGACGGTCAGATCAAGGCCAGCGAGAAGAAGCGGTTGCGCAAGCTGTTGAAGGAGCAATATGCGCTCGACGGCAAGCAGCTCGATGCCCTGATGGCCGCCGGCCTCGAGGCCGAAAGCACCGCCGTCGATTATTACCGCTTCACCGCCGACCTGAAACGCCATCTCAATACCGAGCAGCGGCTGGAGCTGATCGGCATTCTCTGGGATATCGTCTATGCCGATGGCGAACGCAGCGAAATGGAGGACCATGTGATCTGGCGGATCGCCGATCTGCTCGGCGTCTCCTCGCGCGAACGCATCCAGAAGCGGCAGGAGGCCGCCGCCAGGGTGACGGATGTTCGGGTTGCGCAAGATGACAGCGACTGAGAAAAAGCCGGAACGCGACAGCCGCCCGATCCTCATCGTTCTACATCAGGAACGGTCGAGCCCCGGCCGTGTCGGCCAATTGCTCGTCGAAAAGGGCTACCGCCTCGATATCCGCCGCCCGGTTCTCGGTGAGCCGCTGCCGACGACGCTCGAAGACCATGCCGGCGCCGTCGTCTTCGGCGGGCCGATGAGCGCCAACGATCCCGACGACTTCGTCAAGAAGGAGATCGGCTGGCTCGACATCCCCTTGCGGGAAAAACGCCCCTATCTCGGTATCTGCCTCGGCGCGCAGCTGCTGGTGCGTCATCTCGGCGGCAAGGTGCAGCCGAATGCCGACGGCTCGACGGAGATCGGCTGGTATCCGTTAAGGCCGACAGAGCGGGGCCGTCTGCTGATGCATTGGCCGAAGATGGTCTATCATTTCCACCGCGAAGGCTTCGACCTGCCGCACGGCGCCGAGCTGCTCGCCGAAGGCGATGCCTACCCGAACCAAGCTTTCCGCTATGACGGCAATGCCTGGGGCCTGCAATTCCATGCCGAACTGACCCGGGTGATGATGCATCGCTGGGTGGTGCACGGCGCGCATCGCTTCATCCTGCCGAACGCCCAGCAGGGCCGCGAACACCTCGAAGGCCGCATGCTGTTCGACGCGCCGCTGAAAGCCTGGCTGACCGAATTCCTCGATATCGTCTTCGAAGGCAAGACGGCGAAAACAGCCTCGCCGATCACACTTCCCGCGTAGAGTTCTGCGTATCCGGCAGCACGCGCGATCTCACGTGCTGGGCGCGTCGAGCGTATCGATCCGCCGCAATTTGGGGAAACTCGAAGCCCAGATCGCCGCGACCGCCAAAGTCCCGATACCGCCGATAACGACCGCCGGCACCGCGCCGAAGATCGAGGCCATCGTGCCGGCCCTGAACTCCCCGAGTTCGTTCGAAGCGCCGACGAAGACCATGTTGACCGCATTGACGCGGCCGCGCAGCTGATCGGGCGTCCAGAGCGCAATCAGGCTTTCGCGCACATAGACCGACACCATGTCTGCCGCCCCCATCAGCGCCAGCGCGGCGATCGAGACCTCAGTGTTGGTCGAAATGCCGAAGACGATCGTTCCCAGTCCGAACAGGGCAACCCCGATGAACATGTAAATGCCGGCGCGGTGCTTCAGCGGATAGGCGGCGAGGAAGATCGCCATGACGATGGCACCCAGCCCCGGTGCGGCACGCAGCAGGCCGAGCCCCCAGGGGCCGAGCGTCAGGATATCGCGGGCAAAGATCGGCATCAGCGCTGTCGCGCCGCCCAGCAGCACCGCGAAGAGATCGAGCGAGATCGCCCCGAGCACCACTTTTTCGGCGCGGATGAAACTGAAGCCGCCGAGGATCATCGCCCAGCTCTTGGTCTCACCCGTCGTCTTCTGCTCCGGCTTCGGGATCATGTAGAGAAGAGCCGCGCCGAGCACGGAAAAGATCACCGCCACCGTATAGGCGGTCGTGGCGCTGGCGCCGTAGAGCAGACCGCCGATCACCGGCCCGGTGATTGCCGCGAGCTGCCAGGACGACGAATTCCAGGCGATCGCGTTGGAAAGATCCTGTTCCGGCACCAGATTGGGAGCCAGCGACTGCACCGCCGGCGACATGAAGGCGCGCTCGATGCCGAAGACCAGAAGCACCGCGAAAACCGGCAGCGGCGTGAAGGTCCCCATTACAGTCATGACCAGCAGCGCCAGCGTGCAGAGCGCGCTGACCAGCGAGCAGAGCGCTGCGATCGCCCGGCGATTGTACCGGTCGGCCACCGAACCGGTGACCAGCATGAGCAGCAGCGACGGCAGGAATTGCACAAGACCGATCAGGCCGAGATAGATCGCCTTGCCCGTCTGGTCGTACATCTGCCATCCCACCGCGACGCTGACGATCTGCTGCGAGAAGGACAGCAGGAAGCGCGCGAAAAAGAACCGCGTGTAGGACGAATGCCGGAACGCGGCAAAACGGTCTCCGGTGGGCGAAAACGACATGGCTGTTTTCCGAGAAGACGGGGAATTGCCTGCGGAGCGACCCGTTAAACATGATATGCCATGCGTCGCCACACAGCTCTTGCCCGTTTAATCGCCAATGTCTACATATCTGTCAACAACGAACTGGAGACGCTAATGGCAGGAATTTTTCAAGCCATATTTACAATCATCCATATGGCTTTGAACATCTATTGGTGGGTGATCATTGGCAGTGCCATTTTCTCGTGGCTGTACGCATTCAACGTCATCAATTCACACAACCAGTTTGTGAACCAGTTGGGCATGTTCTTCTACAATGCGACCGAGCCTGCGCTCCGGCCGATACGCCGCTTTATGCCCAATCTGGGCGGCATCGACATCTCGCCGATCATCCTGCTGCTGATAATCGCCTTCATACTGCTGATCCTCAACAATCCAATTGAGCCTTTTATCTTCTCGCTGGTCTCTTGAGCCCTCCCTGGAGGCTTTTCAGCGATTATCTCCGTCTCGCCGTTCGGCTGACCCCGAATGGCGGGCGTGACGCGATCGACGGCATCGAGGCCGACGGCGAGGGCGAAACGCACCTGAAGGCGCGCGTCACCGCGGTCCCGGAAAAGGGCAAGGCCAACAAGGCCCTGATCCTTCTTGTCGCCCAATCGCTGCGCATCCCCAAATCCAGCATCAGCCTCGTCGCCGGCGACACCGCGCGTAAAAAAATCCTCCGGATCGAGGGCGACCCGGAGGATTTGGCAAAAAAGCTCGAAACCTTGTTAGGCTGAACAATCAGCCTTTCGTCTTCTTGGCGCGCTCGACCGCTTCGAGGATAAGCTGGCCGGCTTCCTTGGAATCGCCCCAGCCGAAGATCTTCACCCACTTGCCGGGCTCCAGATCCTTGTAGTGCTCGAAGAAGTGCTCGATCTGCTTCAGCGTGATCTCGGGAAGGTCTGTGTAATCCTTCACCTTCTCATAACGCAGCGTCAGCTTCGGCGACGGCACGGCGATGATCTTCTCGTCCTTGCCGGAATTGTCTTCCATCTTCAGCACGCCGATCGGGCGCACATTGATGACGCAGCCCGGAACCAGCGGGCGGGTGCTGGCGATCAGCACGTCGATCGGGTCGCCATCCTCAGACAGCGTGTGCGGCACGAAACCATAATTGCCCGGATAGGTCATCGGCGTGTAGAGGAAACGATCGACGACCAGCGTGCCGGCTTCCTTGTCCATTTCATACTTGATGGGATGGCCGCCGACCGGAACCTCGACGATAACGTTGACGTCCTCAGGTGGATTATTACCGATGGAAATGGCGTCGATGCGCATAGGAACTCCCGCGAGGTTGAATTGCTCGCAGCCAGATAATCAGTTTCATGCGGCAACGCAACATTTGACATCACCAATGCGTGATGGCATCGGCGCAAACAGATCGAAACTTTCAAATAGGGATAGGCGACTGCCGACCAGGCCGGTCAGTTCCAGATGAAGCCGATCTTCTTCAGCTGCTTGTGGTCGAAATTTTCCATGCCTTCGCAGAAATCGACACCGCCGTGATGGCGGTAGAAGCGGCCGGCAGTCTCGTTTTCCTCGAGGCACCAGACGACCAGCCCGTTGCAGCCGAGCGACTTCAGCAGCCGGCGCGCCTCGCCGAACAGCATCCGGCCGAGACCGATGCCCTGATATTCCGGCCGAAGATAGAGCTCGTAGATTTCGCCTTCCTGCGGCAAAGCGCGGGCGCGGTTGAGGCCGAGCGTCGCGTAGCCGGCAACCGTTCCGGCGACATCGAGAACCAGGAGCGTCGCCGGTCCGCGCGTCGCCTTGCGCCACCAGTTTTCACCGCGGCGCTCGATCATCTGCGTCAGGGCGCGATGCGGAATGATGCCTGCGTAAGTGTGCTGCCAGGCGAGCCTGTGCGTTTCCGATATGGCTCGGGCATCGTGCGGTTCGGCCCGCCGAACATCGATCGACAACGTCTTCATAACGTTTACTCTGGTCCCGCCAAAGGCAATTAACCATATGCGGCCAGCGCATCGTGATCGATTGCCCACAGACTTGATATGTGGACGACAGATAAAATTTAACGCTTTTTTAACGATTGTCACAAGTCGGAATCAGCGCAGCGCACAATAAAAAACCCCGGCACCAAGGCCGGGGTCTCAAAGCATATTTCTAAAGCTTTTAGAGAGCCGCTTTCGACTTCTCGAAACGCTTGCGATCGTTTGCGTCGAGATACATCTTGCGCAGACGAATATTCTTCGGCGTCACTTCCATCAGCTCGTCTTCCTGGATCCAGGAAAGCGCGCGATCGAGCGTCATGCGGATCGGCGGCGTCAGCTTCACCGCTTCGTCCTTGCCGGCGGCGCGGATGTTGGTCAGCTGCTTGCCCTTCAGGACGTTCACTTCAAGGTCATTATCGCGCGTATGGATGCCGATGATCATGCCGGCATAGACCTTTTCGCCCGGCTCGATGATCATCGGGCCGCGATCTTCCAGGTTGAACATCGCGTAGGCGACGGCTTCGCCGGAAGCATTGGCGAGCAGCACGCCGTTGACGCGGCCGCCGATCACACCCTTATAGGGCTGATAGTCGTGGAACAGCCGGTTCATGATCGCCGTGCCGCGGGTGTCCGTCAGCAGTTCCGACTGGTAGCCGATCAGGCCACGGGTCGGTGCGTAGAAACGCAGGCGAAGACGGTTGCCGCCCGACGGACGCAGCTCGACCATTTCGGCCTTGCGCTCGGACATCTTCTGCACGACGACACCGGAATGTTCTTCGTCGACGTCGACGACGACTTCCTCGATCGGCTCCAGAAGCTGGCCGCTTTCATCCTTGTGCATCACGACGCGCGGACGCGACACGGCAAGCTCGAAGCCTTCGCGACGCATGGTTTCGATGAGAACGGCGAGCTGAAGTTCGCCGCGGCCGGAGACGTAGAACGAATCCTTGCCTTCGGCTTCTTCGATCTTCAGGGCTACGTTGCCTTCCGCTTCCTTGAAGAGACGGTCGCGGATGACGCGCGAGGTCACCTTGTCGCCTTCGGTGCCCGCCAGCGGGCTGTCGTTGACGATGAAGGACATGGTTACCGTCGGCGGGTCGATCGGCTGCGCCTTCATGGCTTCCGAGACGGAAGGATCGCAGAAGGTGTCGGCGACGGTGCCCTTGGAGAGGCCGGCGATCGCGACGATGTCGCCCGCATGGGCTTCGTCGATCGCCGTGCGCTCGATGCCGCGGAAGGCGAGGATCTTGGAGATGCGGCCGGTTTCGATCAGCTTGCCGTCCTGGCCGAGAACCTTGACGGCCTGGTTCGGCTTGATCGAGCCCGATGCGATGCGGCCGGTGATGATGCGGCCGAGGAAGGGGTTGGCTTCGAGGATCGTGCCGATCATCCGGAACGGGCCTTCTTCGACGGTCGGCTCCGGAACATGCTTGAGCACCAGGTCGAGAAGCGGCGCAAGGCCCTCATCCTTCGGCCCTTCCGGATTGACGTTCATCCAGCCGTCGCGGCCCGAACCGTAAAGGATCGGGAAGTCGAGCTGCTCGTCGGTCGCATCGAGATTGGCGAACAGATCGAAGACTTCGTTGATGACTTCTTCGTGGCGGCCGTCCGGACGGTCGATCTTGTTGATCGCGACGATCGGGCGAAGGCCGACCTTCAGCGCCTTGGAGACGACGAACTTGGTCTGCGGCATCGGGCCTTCGGAGGAGTCGACGAGAACGATCGCGCCATCCACCATCGAGAGGATACGCTCGACCTCCCCGCCGAAGTCGGCGTGGCCGGGGGTATCGACGATGTTGATGCGGACACCCTTCCACTCGACCGAGGTCGCCTTGGCGAGAATGGTGATGCCGCGTTCTTTTTCGAGATCGTTCGAGTCCATCACGCGTTCGGCTACGCGCTGATTTTCGCGGAACGAGCCAGACTGCTTGAGAAGCTCATCCACCAGGGTCGTCTTGCCATGGTCGACGTGCGCGATGATCGCGATATTGCGAAGTGCCATATGTGAAATCTCTGAGGCTGCGGCGCACGCTCTTGAGGACGCGCCTATTGGTTTGGGGCGTCCATACAGTTTTTTTTGCGTTTGCGAAAGAGGGGAACGCGCAAAAGCTGCGGCATGGCTGCCGCCATGCCGCATCGAAGCGTGTCATCAAATTGTCTTAGGCGTCGCTGCCTGTCAATTCCTCGAAGGTCGAAAGTCCCTTTTTGACCAGCATCGCATCCGGGCTAGGCAGCTTGCCGCGGAAGGCCTTGTAGGCATCTTCCGGATCGATCGAGCCGCCGACGGAATAGATGTTTTCCTTGAGCTTGCGCGCCATCTCGCCGTTGAAGGCGTCGCCCGTCTCCTCGAAGGCGGCAAAGGCGTCGGCATCGAGCACCTCCGACCACATGTAGGAGTAATAACCGGCCGAATAACCGCCGGAAAAGATGTGCTGGAAGTGCGGCGTCGCATGGCGCATGACGATCGATTTCGGCATGCCGATCTCGGCCAGCACCTCCGCCTGCACCGCCATCGGGTCGGCGACCGCCTCCCGCGTGTGAAAGGCCATATCGACAAGCGCCGACGAGGTGAACTCGACGGTGTTGAAGCCGGCATTGAAGGTCCGCGCAGCCAGCACCTTGTCGAGCAGCGCCTGCGGCATCGGCTCACCGGTTTCGACATGCACGGCGTAGCTCTTCAGGATGGCGGGCACCGTCAGCCAATGCTCGTAGAGCTGCGACGGCAGTTCGACGAAATCGCGCGAGACGCCGGTGCCGGAAACGGAGGGATAGGTGACGTTGGAAAGCATGCCGTGCAGCGCATGGCCGAATTCGTGGAACAGCGTGCGGGCATCGTCGAGCGACAGCAGCGCCGGTTTGCCCTCGGCCGGCTTGGCGAAGTTGCAGACATTGTAAATGATCGGCAGCTCGCCGTGGCGGCCATTCTTTAGTTCGAGCTTGTGCTGCGATTGCAGCGAGCTCATCCAGGCGCCCGATCGTTTCGAGCCGCGGGCGAAATAATCGCCGAGGAACAGCGCGACCAGCCGGTCTTCGCGATCCCTGATTTCGAACACCCTGACATCCGGGTGATAGGCGGCCACGTCCTTCTTCTCGACGGCGCGGATACCGAACAGCCGTTGGGCCACGTCGAAGCAGGCCTCGATGATCTTCTCCAGCTGCAGATAGGGCTTGAGTTCGGCTTCGGAGAAATCGAACTTCCGCGCCCGGATCTTTTCGGCGTAGTGGCGCCAGTCCCAGGGCATCACCTCGTGGTTACGCCCCTCCTCGGCGATCAGCGCTAATATATCGGCCTCCTCCTCGCCGGCGCGTTTCACCGCACGCGCCCAGACGGCCTTGAGCAGGTCGTTGACCGCATCCGCCGTCTTCGCCATCGTATTGTCGAGCTTCAGCTCGGCGAAATTGCCGTAACCGAGCAGGCTCGCCACCTGATGGCGCAGCGCCAACGTTTGCTTGATAACGCCGCGATTGTCCGTCTCGCCGTCATTTTCGCCGCGCGCCACCCACGCTTTGAAAGCCTGTTCCCGCAGATCGCGGCGCTCCGAAAAGGTGAGGAACGGCTCGATGATCGAGCGTGACAGCGTCACCGCATATTTGCCCTCGTCGCCGCGTTCGCGCGCCGCCGCGGCCATTGCGTCGCGCAGGAATTCCGGCAGCCCGTCGAGTTCGGCCCCATCGGAAAGTACCAGGGCCCAGGCCTTCTCGTCGGCCAGCACGTTCTGGCCGAATTGCGTGCCGAGACCGGCAAGCTTTTCATTGATCGCGGCGAGTTTCTCCTGCTCGGCCTTCTCGAGCTTGGCGCCCGATTTGACGAAACCTTTCCAGTGGCGCTCCAGCACGCGTGTCTGTTCGAGCGTCAGGCCGAGGCTCTCGCGTTTTTCCCAGAGCGTGTCGATGCGCGCAAAGAGCGCGGCATTCATGCCGATCTTCGAATAGTGGCGCGACATCTTCGGCGAGATCTCCCGCTCCAGCGCCTGGATCACATCATTGGTATGCGCGCCGGCCTTGTTCCAGAACAGCGCCGAAACGCGCGACAGCGCATCGCCGGCAATCTCCAGCGCCGTGACGGTATTATCGAATGTCGGCGCCTCACCGTTTCCGGCGATCTCGTCGATCTCCCTTTCATGGGCGGCGAGCGCCGCTTCGAAGGCGGCGGCGAAATCGCCGTCATCGAGAGCATCGAAACGTGGCAGGCCGTGAAGACCGTCCCAGTTGACCAGCGCCGGATTGAAATCACGGGGAGAAGACATCGGAGAAATTCCTTTTTGGCATGCAGGTGGATCGTCAATATAGGAGAGCGGCCGTGGATTTGGTATGTTGCAGGCAAGCGCCTTTCGCCCCACCCGCCAAATCTGGTGGACAAAAATTGACGCGCTAGAATTAACCACTTGTTAACGATTGACGCGAATCACGCGCAAGCGCTAGTTTCTCCATATTCTTCCTGTAAGGGGACATGCGCGCCATGGAAATTTTTTCTGTGCGGTCTTCTCAGAGTTTGCTATTTAAAAACAATCCCCATAACGCAAAAACTTCGAAGACCTCTGACATTGAAATCGAGACCAGAGCTCCGGCCCCGGCCTCGTTCCAGATCGACGACAATAGTGACGAAGGCCCGGATTTCACCGCGGTCAGCCCTGGTGAACTGCGGAATTACGCGCGTCAGAGTTTCGACAGCGGCCTGATCGATCAGAACACCTACGCTGCGATCTCCGAGCCTCTGCCGATGCACGCGATCGATCCGCTCGGCAACGTCATCGATCTCTCCAGCGTCACCGACGGCACGAGCTTCAATTTTCTCGATTATTACAAAAGTCAGTTGCAGATCGCCACGTCGATCGGCGATCCCGATGAGGTCCAGACGCTGAAATCGATCGTCGATTTCCTGGAATAGTTAAATCAGGCTTTGCGCCAACCGATGAGGCCGGGCGTTGCGTGCCAAAGTGCCTGAGCGGCAAACCCCATGAAGAGGACGCCGGAGCAGCGCACGATCAGCCGCTCATGGGCGCGATAGAAGCGGCGAACCGCGCCGGCGCCGATGATGCCGATCAGGATGATGTCGGCCGTCACGAAACCGACGAAGGACACGCAGAGAAGCATCGGCAATGCCTCGAAATCAAGCGCCCCGGCCGAACCCGCGACCAGCGCGGTGAAGGTGGCGAGCGCCACCGGATATCCCTTGGGATTGGTGACGCCGAAGATCAGCCCGCGGCGAAACGGCCGCTCGACCACCATCAGAGCCTGTCCCTCGGCTTTCGGCTTGGCATTGACCGCACTCCAGCCGATCCAGGCGAGATAGAAACCGCAGGCAAGGCCAAGCAGGTCGAAGACGAAGGTTCCGATGGTCTTTGCCCCGACGATCGCGATCAGCGCCAGCGACGACCAGATAAGATCCCCGACCAGATGCCCCATCATGAAAAAAGCGCCGGCTTTGCGCCCCTGCCCGGCGCCGATGCCGAGCAGTTGCAGAAAGGCGGGTCCGGGAATGAGCACGTAGAAAAGCGCCGCCAGAAAGGCGCCGAAGACCAGGGATTGCGTCATAGACATACTCCGGAGGATGATTTGGCAGACTAAGCGATGGCAGGCACCCGTCAAGGGCTGTGCGAAGCGGGATCAAATAGCAAACGCCACTGGCGACAGCTTCCGGCTCAAAGCGAAAGTCTCTCATTCGCCCCTACATAATAGACCTCTAAGGATGCGCGCTGTCGATCGCCGGCACGGTGAACTTCACGACCTCTCCGCCCAGCACTTCGTGTTCCGGCGTGGCGATTTCGATGAGCACCTTGTGTTCACCAGTCGGCAGGCCGGTCAGGACGATAGCGCCGGTACCGCCGGCATCGGCCCAGCGCCAAGGCAGGTCGTCAATGCTGACATGAAGGTGACCGGCCCTCGGCGAGACCTCGCTGGCGCTGGCGCCGAAGATTGGCAGGATGCGGAAGTTTTCGGTTCGATAGGGAATGATGGCCACCGCTCTCTTCGCGAGCGGTCCCGGAAGCGGCTGATCCACGAAGAGTTTGGGTGCAGGCTCGTTCTGGATGGGAAGAAACGGCGTGGCTGCATGATGCGGCGTTTGCGCGTGGATGGGTGTGCCGGCGGCAAGCAGTAAAACCGCCGTTGCGAGGGCTCTTGCGATCATGGTCATGACAAAATCCTTTGGAAGTCGCGCCTGATATCACCGACATATGCCGGGACGCTGGCGCGACGTGGGTTGAACGGCCCTTGATTGGAGCCCGATCAAGCGACCTTGAGTTCGACGGCAATGTTGCCGCGGGTGGCCTTGGAATAAGGGCAGAGCTGATGAGCACGCTCGACCAGCACCTTGGCGAGATCCGCCTCGATGCCCGGCAGCTTCGCATTCAGCCGCGCCTGCAGCACATAGCCGTCGTCATTCGAGACCAGGTCGATCTCGGCATCGATGGCGGCGTCGGCGGGCACACGGAGCTGGCGCTCGGCCGCGGCTCTTCCGATCGCGCCGAGGAAACAGGCCGACCAGCCCGCAGCAAAGAGCTGCTCGGGGTTCGTGCCCGGGCCCGAGGAACCGGGCGGGGACAGTTTTACATCGAGGCGCCCATCGGAACTGCGAGACGCGCCGTCACGGCCGCCGGTGGTGTTGGTGGTGCCGGTGTAGATGATTGTCGACATTCAGATACTCCTTGTCGGTTTGTTCGACGCCGCCCGGGATCAAGGGAATTGGGCTGCGATGACGGAAAAATGAGCTCTGCAAGTCCGGTCCGGTAGCGGGCAGAAACGAGAGTGAGCCTCTCGTTTTCGATCAGCGGCGCCTCCGGCAACGAGAAGCGGGATCGCTGCGACAATGTCGAAAAGTCTCGTGTTGCGTCCTCATATCCGCGGCGCGCCAGGCGACCGGGTAGACAGGCCTAACGGTTCCCCGACCGTTGAGAACTTGCAGGATTCGGGAGGCTGCCTCTCGGGTTCTCTCGCTACCGCCGGTGCCGGAATTGCGCGACTTTCAAAGCGCTAACCCGGGATCGTCACCACTGAAGCGGTCCCGCTTTCACATCCAGCCGGGAGACCGACATGAACACGGATTTCAAACGCAAGATCGTCTTCGCTCTATCGATGGGCATCGTAACGACAGGGCTGATCTCTTTTACACTGCTTGCGCTCAACCTGGGCTTCTCGAAGGGGTTCGCCCTGACATGGCTCCGCTCGTGGAGCATCGCCTATCTCATCGTCATCCCCGCCATCCTGCTGGTCGGCCCTCGCCTTCAGGCGCAGATCGATCGCGTCGTTCGTTGAAGGCAGGGGCCAGCTTCATTCCGATGAAGGCGCATCGCCGTAGTTGCTGCAAACCGCGCGAAGGCGGGGGAGCGCCCAATCGATGAAGGCACGCACCTTGAGGGCAAGCAGGCCCTGACGCGAATAGACGATGTTGACCGGCTTGGGCCCGCCGCCATAGTCCTTCAGGATCTGCACAAGCGCGCCCGAGGACACTTCCTCCGGAACTTGATAGTCGAAGAGGCGGGCAATGCCGGCCCCCTTTAGCGCGGCGGCGACGCAATTGGCCGCCGTGTTCACCTCGATCCGGCTCCGCGGCAGAATTTCGGCGGGCTTCCCGTCGATCTCGAAACTCCAAAAGAACGACCGCTTGTGGAACATGATCCCATCGTGATTGGCAAGTTCGGTCGGATGTTGGGGAAGACCATGCCGTTCCAGATAGGCCGGACTTGCGCAGGTCAACAGACGGAACTCACCGGCCTTGACGGCGTGGAGCGAACTGTCTTCCAACTCACCAAGTCGGATGGCGACATCGACCTGCTCATTGACCAGATGAACAGAGCGGTCGAGTGAAAGAACGTTCAATATCACCTGCGGATGCTCGTTCATGAAATCAAGTGCGATCGGCAGGACATACCGGTGGCCAAACTCGATCGGCATCGTGATGGTCAGCAGTCCCCGCGGCGTCTGGTACTCGCCTGACGCCCTGCGTTCGACCTCTTCCAGATCGGCGATAATCTTGCGTGCCGCGTCGACATAGTCGCGACCGGCATCGGTAAGCTGCAGGTTGCGGCTTGTTCGGATGATGAGGTTTGTGCCGAGATATCGCTCCAGATCGGCGACCTTGCGGCTGACGCTCGGCAGCGGTGCGTTCAGCTTCCGGCTACCCGCCGACAAGCTCCCGGCATCAACCACCGCAAGCAGAACCCGCATTGCATCAAGCCGATCCATATTGCCCCGATGGTTGGAAGCCTCTCTGTTTAGGATATGAGAAATCGGTTCTGCTGAATAGGCGGTTCCGCCGTTCACCTCGGGCCTCGACGACGCAGATCGCCTGACGATCCCAGGCGTATCGAGAGGGTGGCTCTCATTTTCACCGGGTACCGGCCAAGGCCCGTAGCCGGTAAATTTTACCCATTCGATCCCATATCCCGCCCGATTGGCCGACCGAAGCGGCCGGGCGTCACGACGATCAAAGGTCCAGGAACCAACGCCAAAAGGGTGAACATTATGGACAGACTCTTCTATGTCGGCGTGTCGGCCGCGCTTTTTGCGGCCTTTGCCTTTTCGCTCAACTTTGTTGTGCCGTTCATCATCGGTGACTATTCCACCTTTGATTTTGCCCTCATCCGTCATGTCGTCTCGGCCCTCGTCGGGCTTTGCATTCTGCTTTCGCAGAAAGGTGCGATGCGCCATCTCACGCTTCGGAACTGTCTGCAGGCCATCTGGCTCGCCTTCGTCGGATATGTCGGCTACTTCCTGACCGTGACCGGAGCGGCCGTCTTTGCCGGCCCCGTCATCGCTCCGGCCTTTCTCGGTCTGGTGCCGATCGTATTGATGGTCATTGGCAATCAGCGTCAGGGATCATTGCCGTGGCGATCCCTTATGATGCCTCTGGCGCTGGTGCTGGTCGGCCTTGTTCTCGTCAATGGCACGGCATTCACGGCTGAAGGATTGGACTCCGTCGAATCCCTGTGGGTTGGCGTGCTGCTGGCGCTTGCTGCCGTGGGACTTTGGGTCTGGTTCGCTCTTGCCAATCAGGCCGCCCTCGCTGCCCGACCAGAAATGCCCTCCGGCGTGTGGTCGGCCCTGATCTTGGTCGGAGGTGGCGTCTTGATGCTGGTCTTCTATCCCGTCGGCGCCGCGATGGACCTGTTCCAGCTTCCGGTATTGGGGTTCGGCTGGGATGCCGCCAGCAGCCTATATGTTTGGGGCGCGTCTTTCGCGCTGCTGGCAACCGTAGGCGGCGTCTGGGCCTGGAACATCGCATCACGGAGCCTGCCCGTTGCCCTGGCCGCACAGTTGATCGTTTCGGAAACGGCCTTCGGCGTCATCGGAGGACTGGTCGTGCATGCTCGCTGGCCGACCCCGATCGAAATCGCTGGGGTGGCTGTCCTGATCGCCGGCGTTGTTTTGTCGGTGCGGATTTTCTACGATCGCCAATTTGCATCGGGAAAGATATCGCTTGCGCACGAGTGACCCTCTCACGTTCAGCGCATCGCTCCGGCGAGACAGAGCAACCGATGCGTTCAAATTCTTCGGTCGAACACAGCAACCGGCGTCTTCAGACGATAGAGCGTCGTCGGTCGCCGGGCCCGCTCGGTCTGCCGTTTTTCGCCTTCGACCACCTCGAGCAGATCCAGATCGTTGATCTTGCGGCGAAAGGCGCTTTGGTCCAGCCGTTCGCCCATCACCGTTTCATAGATTGCCTGCAGTTCCGACATCGTGAAGACCTCGGGAAGCAGCCTTGCCGGGATGGTCGAATAGGCGCCCTTGCCGCGCAGCCGCGCCAGCGCGGCGGTGACGATCTCATGATGGTCGAAGGGCAGTTCGCCAGCGGCCTCGATCGGCCGCAATTCCAGCAGGCCGGCGCCGCCCTCCAACGCTCCCTGCGGGACCAGCGCAAAATAGGCGATCGATACCGACCAGTCGCGAGGATCGCGCCGCGCCGAAGCGAAGGTCGCCAGCTGTTCGAAGAAAATGCCCTCAAGCCCTGCCTTGGCCTTGAGGATGCGCCGCACCGCCGCCTCCGCATCGGCGTCCTCGTCAATGTGCAGATAGCCGCCGATCAGCGCCGGAACGCCGGCAAAGGGCTCGGCGGGCCGCGGCAGCAAGGCCACGCATAATCGTCCTTGGTGCAGCGTCAGCAAGACGGTGTCGACCGTCACGATCGGCCGCGCGAATTCAGCCTCTGCCATTGGCATCTTCCTGGTGAAGTGTTCTGGGCTCTCATAAGGGCCCATCATAAAAATAACAATTTGCAAATAGCAACTTGCAAAGTGCAATTTGCAAGTCTATATGATCGATAACGAAGGCAGCGGGCGGGACGCCCGGGCCTGATCGCCAAGGCAACAAGCAAAGGAGTGATGCCATGGGTATGGGACGTTTCAGCACAGCCGACTGGGCGGCCTACAATGCACGCCATGTGGATGGCCGCAGCCGGTCCGAAGTATTCGGCGCCACCGGCATCGACCCCCGGTTCGATCCGGCGCGCTTTGCCACCCGCGAGAGCCGCGACAGCGCCTACAATCCGCAGTCGACGCCGATCATTCTCGCCTCGGATGTGACCGGCTCGATGGGCATGATCGCCCACGAGCTGATGCGCGGCGGGCTCATCACCCTGACATCGGAGATCTATGACCGCCGGCCGGTATCCGATCCGCATATCATGGTGGCGGCGATCGGAGATGCGTATACCGATACCGCACCGCTGCAGGCCACCCAGTTCGAGGCCGACATCTCGCTTGCCAGCCAGATCCGCGCCCTGTGGCTCGAAGGCAATGGCGGCGGCAATGACGGCGAAAGCTACAGCGCCGCCCACCTTCTGGCTGCCCTCAAAACCTCGACCGATGCCTTCGAAAGGCGCGGCCGCAAAGGCTATCTCTTCACCATCGGCGACGAGCCGGTTCACAATGGCCTGACTGCCGACCAGATCGCCCGCATCTTCGGCATCGAACCGCCGCGCGGTCTGAACGCCCGGGAATGCCTTGCGATGGCGCAGAGATCCTATGAGGTCTTCCACATCGTCATCCGCGAGGGTTATGCAGCCGCGCGGCTCGACCGGGTGCTGGCGAGCTGGCAGCCGTTGCTGCCGGGCCGGACCTTCGTGCTCGATGACCACAGGCGCATCGCCGAACTGGTGGTGTCGATCATCGAGATCACCGAGGGCCGGGATGCCGGCGAGGTGGCCGCCAGCTGGCCGGGTGCGGCCGCCGCAGTCGTCGCCAAGGCCATCGGCGAACGCCCGAAGCGGCGCCTGCTGCCCTTCTTTTAATCCGGCATTCTAACTGCCCCGGCGCGATCGCGCCGGGGCCATTGAGGAGCAGAATGATGGGTATCCAAGCACAGGCCGTGATCGGCGCGCTTTATGGCGACGAAGGCAAGGGACTGATGGTCGACCGTCTTGCCGCAGCCACGCCGGGGGCCGTGGTGGTTCGCAGCAATGGCGGCGCTCAGGCCGGCCACACCGTGGTCGATCCCGCCGGCCGCCGCCATGTCTTCCATCATATCGGCTCGGGCAGCTTTGCCGGGGCCGCCACGCATTTCAGCCGCTTTTTCGTCGCCCATCCGATGCTGCTGCTCGGCGAGCTGACGGATCTCAGCCAGCTCGGGGTGAGGCCTGAGATCAGCAGCGACCCGCGGGCACCGGTCACCACGCCCTTCGACGTCATCATCAACCAGGCCTTGGAGCTGGCGCGCGGCACTGCCCGTCACGGCAGCTGCGGCCTCGGCTTCGGCGAAACCATCGAACGCAATCTGCGCCCCGAATTCGCCCTCTCGACCAAGGATCTGTTCCGCCCCGATCTGCACGCCCGCCTTGTTTCCATCCGCGATGCCTGGGTGCCCGTCCGGCTGGCCGCACTCGGCATGACCGCCCTGCCCGCAGAGCTGGCCGCCGCGCTGGCCGACGACACCACCATCGCCCGCTTCGAGGCCGATTGCGCCGCCTATCTCGACCGCGTCACGCTCTGGCCCGACCGGCGGCTGTGCGAACGCGGCGCCGTCATCTTCGAGGCGGCGCAGGGCCTCGGGCTCGATCAGAACTGTGGCGCCTTCCCCCATGTTACCCGCTCGAATACCGGGCTCGCCAATATGTTCGCTATTGCAGCCGAAGCCGGCATCACCGCGCTCGACGCAACATATGCGACGCGCTGCTACACCACCCGGCACGGCGCCGGCCCCCTCAAGGGCGAAGTTGCCGCACTGCCCGGCATCACCGTTGTTGATCCCACCAATGCGCCGAACGAGTGGCAGGGCAGCCTGAGGCTCGCGCCGCTCGATCTCGGCACGTTGCGCGAGGCGATAACACGCGATCTGACGTTGGACCGCAGCGGCATCACCGTCAAAGCCGGACTGGCGGTCACCTGCCTCGATCAGGCGGAGGATGGTTTTGCCGTAACGGATGACGGAGAGGCGATACGGCTTGATCCTGCCAAGGCGGCGTCTGACATAGCCGAACGCGTCGGCCTGCTGCTCTGGGCCGAAAGCTGGGGACCCCGCCGCAGCGATGTCAGGCTGTATGCAGATGCAGCCGCCGCGAAAGTCGCTGAATAACTAAGAGCCCGCGCGGCAATGCCGGCGGGCTCATATTCCGCGTAAACGCGAACGGCGATTACTTCACGAGGTTGCGCTTGCCGAGCGTGCGCAGACGCAGCGCATTGAGCTTGATAAAGCCGGCCGCGTCCTTCTGGTCGTAGGCGCCCTGATCGTCCTCGAAGGTGACGAGCTTGTCGGAATAGAGCGACTTTTCGCTTTCGCGGCCGATGACCATGACATTGCCCTTGTAGAGCTTCAGCGTCACTTCGCCTTCGACATGCTCCTGGCTCTTGTCGATCAGTGCCTGCAGCATCTCGCGCTCCGGCGAGAACCAGAAGCCGTAATAGATCAGCTCGGCGTAACGCGGCATGATCTCGTCCTTGAGATGGGCAGCCCCGCGATCGAGCGTGATCGATTCGATGGCGCGGTGCGCCGAGAGCAGGATCGTGCCGCCGGGTGTTTCGTAGACGCCGCGCGACTTCATGCCGACGAAGCGGTTCTCGACGAGGTCGAGACGGCCGATGCCATTGTCGCGGCCGTAATTGTTGAGCGTCGCCAGCAGTGTCGCCGGCGACATCTCGACGCCGTTGATCGAGACGGCATCGCCCTTGCGGAAGCCGACCTTGATCACCGTCGCCTTATCAGGCGCGGCTTCCGGGGAAATGGTGCGCATATGCACATATTCCGGCGCCTCCTGGGCGGGGTCCTCGAGAACCTTGCCCTCGGAAGAGGAATGCAGAAGGTTGGCGTCCACGGAGAAGGGCGCCTCGCCCTTCTTGTCCTTGGCGACCGGGATCTGATGCTGCTCGGCGAAGGCGAGCAGGTCGGTGCGGCTCTTGAACGCCCAGTCGCGCCACGGCGCGATGATCTTGATATCGGGATTCAAAGCATAGGCGGAGAGCTCGAAACGAACCTGGTCATTGCCCTTGCCGGTGGCGCCGTGGGCGATTGCATCCGCACCCGTCTTGCGGGCGATATCGATCAAATGCTTGGAAATCAGCGGACGGGCAATCGAGGTGCCAAGCAGATAGACACCTTCATAGACGGCATTGGCGCGGAACATCGGGAAGACGAAATCGCGCACGAATTCCTCGCGCACATCCTCGATGTAGATCTCCTTGATGCCGAGCATTTCGGCCTTCTTGCGCGCCGGCTCCAGCTCTTCGCCCTGGCCGAGATCGGCGGTGAAGGTGACAACTTCGGCGCCGAGTTCGGTCTGCAGCCACTTCAGGATGATCGAGGTGTCGAGACCGCCGGAATAGGCGAGAACGACTTTCTTCACGTCTTTGTATGATGCCATGATGATGAGGTCCGTTGCATAAAAGGCCGGCGAAAACCCGGTGTCGCGGCACTTTTAGCGAGATTGACGCGTGACGCAAGGGCAAGTGCGACGCCACCGGCGGCGATAGCGTTTGACAGCGGCAAAGCGGAGCCCATATTCGCCAACGTCCGAGCAATGATCGAGGAGGGGCTCCCCGTGACCAATATTCAAGAGATTTTCAAGAAATCCAATGTTGCCGTCATCACCGGCGGCGCGTCCGGCATCGGCCTGGCGGCAGCGAAATATTTCGCCGGGCGCGGCATGAGCGTCGCCATCGCCGATCTCGGTGGCGATAGGCTGGCCGAGGCCGCCGACCAACTCAAGACCATTGCCGGCGAGGAAAATGTGATGGCGGTCGAAACCGACGTCGCATCCAGGGAGTCTCTGGAGGCGCTCGAACGCGCCGTGCTCCAGCGTTTCGGCCGCGTGCACGTGCTGATGAACAATGCCGGCATCGGCCCAGAAACCTCGATCTTCAGCCCGCAGGCCAACTGGGACCATATCTTCGCCGTCAACCTGATGGGCGTCATCAACGGCACCCGCACCTTCGGCCCGAAGATGCTATCGCACGGCGAACCCGGCCTGATAATCAACACCGGTTCGAAACAGGGTATCACCACGCCGCCCGGCAATCCCGCCTACAATATCTCCAAATCGGGCGTGAAGGTCTTCACCGAAGCGCTCGAGCATGAGCTTCGCAACATCGACGGCGGCAAGATCTCCGCCCATCTTCTGATCCCCGGCTTCGTCTTCACCGGCCTCACCAAGGGCGACCGCGCGGAAAAGCCGGCCGCCGCCTGGACACCGGAGCAGACGGTCGACTTCATGGTCGAGAGCATCGAGCGCGGCGATTTCTATATCCTCTGCCCCGACAACGACGTGGCCCGGCCGGTCGACGAACGCCGCATGGCCTGGGCTGCCGGCGACATCATCGAGAATCGCCCGCCGCTGTCACGCTGGCACAAGGACTATGCCGACAAGTTCAAGGCCTTCCTCGACCAGAAGTGATCGGCACTATGAGAAGGTTTGATTGGTAATTTTCTGAAAGCCGGGTAGAAAATCGCCCGATCTTCCCGGCTTTCAGAGCGTGCCATGGATTTCCTGCCGAGCCTCTCGACCCTTGTGGCCTTTGCCGCCGCGACGCTGCTGCTCGCGGCGACGCCCGGTCCCGACATGACGCTATCGATCAGCCGTTCGCTGACCCAGGGCAAAAAAGCGGCTCTTTTCGTCGTCATCGGCACCAGCCTCGGCATCGTCGTCCACACCATGCTGGTCGCCTTCGGCATTTCGGCGCTGATCATAGCCTCGCCGACGGCCTTCCTGATCCTGAAGACCGGTGGCGCTGCCTATCTGTTCTGGCTCGCCGTGCAGGCGATCCGCTTCGGCTCGAAGCTCACTGTCGCCAAGGTCGAGGAGCAGAAGGGGACGGCGCTTTCGAACATCTCGTCCGGCTTCTGGGTCAATCTTCTGAACCCGAAGGTCATCATCTTCTTCATGACCTTCCTGCCGCAGTTCGTCAGCGCCGGCGATCCCGCCGTCACGCAGAAGCTGCTTTTCCTTGGGCTTTGTTTCATCCTGTTCGCCATGCCGGTCAATGCCGCCGTGGTCCTTGCCGCCGACCGGCTGGCCTCCTGGCTGCAGAACAACAGGAAGGTGCTGCGCGGCATGGACTATACCTTCGCTGGCGTCTTCTCGATCTTCGCCGCGAAGATCCTGCTCGCGCAGGCGAGATGATCGGGCGCTTAGCCGATCAGCACGCTGTTGGTTTAGCCAATCAGCACGCTGTCGGGTTCATCCGATCAGCAAAGCATCGTCATCGAGCGTCTGGCCGCGCATCTTGCGGAACATCGCGATCAGATCCTCGACCTGCAGGTTCTTTCTGTTGTCGCCCGCGACATCGAGAACGATCTCGCCGCCATGCAGCATGATCGTGCGGTGGCCGTAATCCAGCGCCTGGCGCATGGAATGCGTCACCATCATCGTCGTCAGCTTGCGCTCGGCGACGATCTTCTGCGTCAGGTTCATCACGAATTCGGCCATCCCGGGATCGAGCGCCGCCGTGTGCTCGTCGAGCAGCAGCACCTCCGAGCCGGCAAGGGTCGCCATGACGAGCGAAACCGCCTGACGCTGCCCGCCGGAGAGCAGATCCATGCGGTCCTTCAGCCGGTTCTCCAGCCCGAGATTGAGTTCGCCGATCCGCTCCTTGAAATAATCGCGCCTCTTGCCGGCGAGCGCCGGCGCAAGCCCGCGCCTTTCGCCGCGTCGGGCGGCGAGAGCGAGATTTTCCTCGATCGACAGCGAACCGCAGCTTCCCGTCAGCGGATCCTGGAAGACGCGCGCAACCAGACCGGCGCGTGTTGCCGTCGACTTGCGCGTCACCTCGTTCTTGCCGATCAGCACCTGTCCCTCGCTCGGCAGGACGTCGCCGGCGAGCACGCCGAGCAGCGTCGATTTGCCGGCGCCGTTGGAGCCGATGACGGTAACGAAAGAGCCCTGCTCGATGGTCAGGCTGACGCCGTTCAGCGCCTGCTTCTGCAGCGGCGTGCCGCGCCCGAAAACGACCTTGATGTCCTTGACGCTGATCACGATGCGGCACCTCCGCGAAGACGGGGAAGGATGAGCGCCACGGTGACCAGCACCGCCGTCACGAAATTGAGGTCGGAAGCCTGCAGGCCAATGACGTCGCTGGACAGCGCCAGCTGGATCGCGATGCGATAGAGGATCGAGCCGAGCACGCAGCCGATCAACGCGATCAACAGACCGCGGCGTCCAAGCAGCGTCTCGCCGATGATGACGGCGGCCAGACCGACGACGATCGTGCCGACACCCGAGGTGACGTCGGCAAAGCCGTTCGTCTGGGCAAACAGCGCACCGCCGAATGCCACCAGCGCATTCGAGATCGCCATGCCGAGATAGATCTGCCGGCTGGTATCGACGCCCTGGGCCCGGGCCATCCGCGCATTGGCGCCGGTCGCACGCATCGCAAGCCCGGCATCGCTTTCTAGGAAGCGCCAGACCAGGACGAGGGCGACGATCACGAGAACGCCGACAAACAGCGGCCGCACGTAGAAATCGCGCAGGCCATGGCCGAAGAACGGGCTGATCATCGTATCGGCATTGATGAGGGCGACGTTGGGTTTGCCCATCACGCGCAGATTGACGGAAAACAGCGCGATCATCGTCAGGATCGAGGCGAGCAGATTGAGGATCTTGAAGCGCACGTTGAGCAGCGCCGTCACCATGCCCGCGGCCGCACCCGCCGCCATCGCGACCACTGCCGCAAGCCAGGCATTGACGCCGGCAATGATCAGCACCGCGGTCACCGCAGCACCAAGCGGGAACGAGCCATCGACCGTCAGATCGGGAAAGTCGAGAATGCGGAAGGCGAGATAGACGCCAAGGGCGACGAAGGAATAGACCAGTCCGAGTTCGACGGCCCCCCAGAATGCAATTTGGCTCAAGGCTTTTAGCCCCTTTTTGTTACCGTTCCGCCCGTCGCGAAACCGCAACCTTTTAATACTTCAGCCGCCCCCGTGCAAACGGGAGCGGCTGAATGTGAACGGTCGATGGCACCACAGCCGATTATTCGATGACCTTGTTGGCGCGGGAAAGCACGCTCTGCGGCAGGGTGACGCCCATCTTGGCGGCCGCTGCCTTGTTGACGACGAGATCGCTGCCGGCAGCGGTCTTGACCGCGATATCGCCGGGGTTTTCGCCCTTCAGCACCCGCACGACAATGTCGCCCGTCTGCTTGCCGACATCGTAATAGTTGAAGCCGAGGGCGGCGACCGAACCGCGCGAAACCGAATCCGTATCGGCGGTGAAGAGCGGCAGCTTGCTCTCTTCGGCAACCGCGACGGCGCCTTCGAGCGCCGAGATGATGGTGTTGTCAGTCGGGATGTAGATCGCGTCGGCACGGCCGACGAGGGCGCGGGCCGCACCCTGGACCTCGGCCGATTTGGTGGCCGCCGATTCCACAACCTTCAGGCCGGCCTTGTCGGCTTCGGCCTTCAGCACGGCGAGCAGCGAAACGGAATTCGCCTCGCCGGAGTTGTAGAGATAACCGATGGTTTTCACATCGGGCAGGATTTCCTTGATCAGCGCCAGATGCTCGGCGACCGGCGACATGTCGGAGAGGCCGGTGACGTTGCCGCCTGGTTTGTCCATGTTCTTGACGAGCTGGGCGCCGAGCGGATCGGAGACCGCGGTGAAGACGACCGGAATGTCGCGCGTCGAGGAGACGACTGCCTGGGCTGAGGGCGTGGAGATCGGCACGATGACATTCGGCTCGTCGCCGGCGAACTGGCGGGCGATCTGAGCTGCCGTCGCCGGATTGCCCTGCGCCGACTCGAACACGAATTTCAGGTTCTCGCCCTCTTTATAGCCGGCGGCCGTCAGCGCATCGAGAACGCCCTTGCGGGCTGCATCCAGCGCCGGGTGCTCGACGATCGCCGTCACGGCAACCGTGACGTTTTCAGCCTTCGCGGGCAGGGAAAGGGCCAAACTGGCGGCAAGTGCGAGAAAAATCGGGCGCATGGGTGTCCTCCTGAATGATTTTGAGGGCACTTTTAGGAAAAGCGCCCCCTGAAATCAATCGCGGAGAATTGTAGCAAGGATCAAACTTGCTGATCAGTCGTCGGCGCCGTGATTGGCGATCATCATCGCTTCGAAGGCCAGACGCTCGGTCTTGCGCATGCGTTCGGACTCTGATTTCAACTGGCCGCAAGCGGCAAGAATATCGCGGCCGCGCGGCGTACGGATCGGCGAAGCGTAGCCTGCCGAATTGATGAAATCGGCGAACTTCTCGATCTGCCCCCAGTCGGAACACTGGTAGTTGGTGCCCGGCCAGGGATTGAACGGAATGAGGTTGATCTTCGCCGGCACGCCCTTCAACAGCTTGATCAGCCCCTTGGCGTCTTCCAGGCTGTCGTTGACGTCCTTCAGCATCACATATTCGAAGGTGATGCGCCGCGCATTGGAGAGACAGGGATAGGCCTTGCACGCCTCGATCAGCTCCTTCAGCGGATACTTCTTGTTGATCGGCACCAGAATGTCGCGCAGGTCGTCGCGCACCGCATGCAGCGAGATCGCCAGCATGACGCCGATCTCCTCGCCGGTGCGGAAGATTTCCGGCACGACGCCGGAGGTGGAGAGCGTCACCCGACGCTTGGAGAGCGACAGGCCGTCACCGTCCGTGGCGATCAGCAATGCCTGCTTGACGGCATCGAAATTGTAGAGCGGCTCGCCCATGCCCATCATGACGATATTGCTGACCTTGCGCCCTTCGGCCGGCATGATCGTACCCTGCGGCGCTTCGCGATCGGGGAAATCGCCGAGCCGGTCGCGGGCAAGCAACAGTTGCGAGAGGATCTCTTCCGCCGTCAGGTTGCGCACCAGGCGCTGCGTCCCGGTGTGACAGAAGGAACAGGTGAGCGTGCAGCCGACCTGGCTAGAGATGCAGAGCGTGCCGCGGCCCTCTTCCGGAATATAGACGGCTTCGATCTCGACCGGGCGGCCGGCGCCCCGCGGGGGGAAACGCAGCAGCCATTTGCGCGTGCCGTCATTGGAGACCTGCTCCTCGACGATCTCCGGACGCGCGATGGTGAAATGCTGCTTCAGCATCTCGCGCATGTCCTTGGCGACATTCGTCATATGGTCGAAATCGGAGACGCCGCGCACATAGATCCAGTTCCACAGCTGCGCGACGCGCATCTTGATCTGCTTCTCGGCCACGCCCTTTTCCCGAAGCGCCGCCCCCATCTCCTCACGTGAAAGCCCGATCAGGGACGGCTTTTCGACGCTGGCAGACGTGTGCGCCTGCGGCTTGGTGACAACGATCGCATCCATGACGGACATAGTCTTTAGATCCCGAATTCAAACACGTAACCGCCCCGCAAGCCCGCGGACTTCAGGAGCAAACCGGAAGAGGTGAGGCGCATGACGGCACATTGGCAGAAAATGAATGGCGGAACGGCGACTGACATCGCGATCTGTCCGCTGTTGGCGCGCCCTTTAGCATCATTTTGTCCGCCCGTCACTATAGATGGAAAACAGCAAAGGCCGGCGCAAGGCCGGCCTCTTGAAACTCTGTGGCTGGAGACCGCTTACTTGCAGCTTTCGATCTGCTTCAGCGCAGCCGAGATGCCGGAGAGCGAATAGCTGTAGGAGGTGCCGGTGCCCTTGCGCGAGACGGCATTCACCGTCATCGAATGACCGGTCTTCATTGCGGCGACGAGGGCAGGCTCCTGCGCCGCATTCTCGACCCAGCCGGCCTTGTCCTTGGTGAACATCACGAAGGTCTTATTGTCGATGACGACATTGATCTTCGAATTTTCCTTCACCGTGTAACCCATCATCGCCTGCGGTTCGTAGGAGATGTTCTGGCCCGGGCGCTGCGAGACGATGAAGAAATTATCGCCATGGTCGACGCTTGCCGGCTGCTTTGCCGTCGGAACGGACAGCACGTAGCAGACGGTGCTGCTGCCCGACTTGTAGGAGTAGGCGCCCCATGCCTGGAACTGCTGGATGCGGTTCGGCGCGGCGGCCTGCTGCGCTGCCGCAACTCCGGCCATGGCAAGGGTGAGTGCGAGAGCGGATACGATACTTTTTACAAACATGGATTCCTGCCGGTTCTTGCGATCAAGGCCCGAAGCGATCATAGCGGGCGCCGCATAATCACGATCTGCTTTATTTTGACTTAATTCAGGTTACCAAATGGTCAACAATGGCTGCGATTTGTATCTGCCTGTGTCATTTCAGCTCGGGTATCAATTTTCGCCCCTTTGACGGTATCGGCCGCGACACCGTGCCCCGATGGCACTGGCCGTCCGTTCGGCTGAATTTAAGACACAAAGATTCAGGCAAGAGTTTGACCTTTCCCAAATCCGTTGTACCTCAGTAAGACTTGGAAATCCGATACGAAATTATTGCCGCAGGGGGCTCGTGAGGGGACATGGATGCCGAGGAAAGACAGCGTTTCGCTGCCCTCGCGAAGGCCGTCGCCAGGGATCGCGACCAGCAGGCCTTTTCCATCCTGTTCGACTATTTCGCACCCCGGCTGAAAGGTTGGCTGATGCGCCAGAAGATGACGAATGCCGAGGCTGAGGAACTGGTGCAGGAGATCATGATCGTGCTCTGGCACAAGGCGGATCTCTACGATGCGACGCGATCGTCCCTCTCGACCTGGCTTTTCCGCATTGCCCGCAATCGCCGCATCGACCAGCAGCGCCGCGCCAACACCCGCATCTTGGACGAAACCGACCCGGCCCTGCAGCCGCCGGCCGAGATCGGCGCCGAAGACATCGTCGCCAATGACGATCGCGACGCCAGGATACGCGCCGCCGTCGGCCAATTGCCGGAAGAGCAGCGCGACATGCTGCGCGCCGCCTTCTTCCTCGGTCAATCGCATTCGGAGATCGCCGAAGCGACCGGGCTGCCGCTCGGCACGGTGAAATCGCGTATCCGGCTCGCCTTCGGCAAACTCCGCAAGGTGCTGGAGCGCGAAAACGCTTAAATGGTTTTCATCGTTTCCTCAGTCCGGTCGGCCAGAACGCGGTCGGCCGCCTCATAATGGCCCGGGCGGATATGGCCGCGCACCATGGCGAAGGCGGCCGAAAGCACGGCGATGTCGTCGGAAAAGCCGATGACGGCGAAAACATCCGGGATCATGTCGATCGGCATGACGAAATAAGCGAGTGCCGCAAGCAGCACGCCGCGCACCTTCGTCGGCGTCTGCGGATCGAGCGCGCAGTAGAAACCGGCAACGACATCGCGTGAGAACGGAATTTGCCGCACGGCGCGGCGGAAGGTCGGCCAGAATTTCTGCCTGACCGTCTTTTCCCGCCGGCTCTGCGTGTCCTCGTCGCCTGGCAACAGGATTTCCCCGAATTTGACCTCGTCCATCCCTTCCATCCTTTCGTCCCTGCGAACATATGGTGATGGCGCGGGCTCTTTCAATCGGCCCCGCTTTTAGACGCCGCGTCGGGCCGCGGCCTTGTCCATCGCCTTGGCGAGCTTGAAATCCAGCTCTGTCAGGCCGCCGGCGTCATGCGTATTCAGCGTCACATCCACCCTGGAATAGACGTTGAACCATTCAGGATGGTGGTTGAGCTTCTCCGCCCTAATCGCTGCTTCGGTCATGAAGCCGAAAGCCTCGACAAAGTTTGCAAACTTGAACGTCTTCGATATCGAGGACGCCGTATCATTGAGCGCCCAGCCTGCAAGCCCAGCCATTTCAGCCTCGATCGTAGCCCGTTCCAGTCTTTCCATTTTCATCCCATGGTCCTCTCATCTGTCGACAGGCCTACCGATGAAACACATCAGCGTCCTCTTCGTTTGCATGGGCAATATATGCCGTTCTCCGCTAGAACAGGATGATTTTAGGCCGAGTCGGCCTAAAATCTGAATCCTGTTCTACATTAAAGAGTTAGAGCATGATGTCGTCCGAAAACCGCTTACACTTTTCGGCATCATCCTCTGGCCCAGGGAATTTTTCGCCATCTCGTCGCCGAGGCAGGTTTGACCGGCCGTTTCACGATCGATTCCGCCGGCACCGGCGGTTGGCATGAAGGCGAGCCGCCCGACCGGCGGTCGATCGCCACGGCGAAAAGCCATGGTATCGACATATCCGGGCAACGCGCCCACCGGATCTGCTCCAGCGATTTAGGGATTTCGATCCTGGCCATGGGTCGAGACAATGTGGCGGCGCTCGAAACGATCGCGTCGCCTGAGGCGACCATCCGCCTCTTCGGCGATATCGCGCTGGGAACGGGAGAGGATATTCCCGATCCCTATTATGGCGGTCCCGCAGGTTTCGAGCTGGTCTATACCAGGCTTTTGACCGGCTGCAGCAGCCTGCTCGAAGCGCTGGGCACCGAGCGCGCCTCGTGCAGCGGGAACACTTCCTCGGTGAGGTAGGGCCCGCCGCCGACCGATTCGCGCGACGACAGCAGCACAAAACGCGGCGCCGTGAAGGTTGACGTGTGGAAATTGCCGCGTCCGGCCAGATATTGCACGACATCGTCGAGCCGCGAGGATTTGAGCCGTGCCAGCGTCACATGCGGAGTGAATTTGCGCGGATCCGGCGGCAGCCCGATGCGCTGGCAGATCCGCTCGATCTCGCCCTGCAGGGCATGCATCTCCGGCGATTGAGAAACGCCGGCCCAGACCGAATGCGGTTTCTTCGAGCCGAAGGAACCGATGCCTTCGAGCCGGAATTGGAATTCCGGCCGATCGATCCGGTCGAGGCGTTCTACTATTTCATCGGCCGTGCGGCCGTCGACATCACCGATAAAGCGCAGGGTGATGTGGTAATTCTCCACATCGATCCATCGTGCTCCGGGGAGGCCACCGCGCAGCAATGAAAGGCTCATCGCCGCATTGCGCGGAATTTCGAGGGCGGTAAACAGTCTCGGCATAACGAGCACTCCCCGAATCTTTTGCAGTGCTTACACGGAATCATGCAATCAATAACCGCGCAAGCCCCTATTTCTTCACAGAAGAAATCGTCCCGACGAAATTTGTGACATCGGCTTCCATCTTCTGAACCATGACATCCACGCCCTTCGCATTCGGATGCATGCCGTCGTCGAGTTTAAGCCCCGCATCGAGCGCCACGCCGTCGAGAAAGAAGGCATATAGCTGAACTCCGTGTTTCTCCGAAAGTTTCCGATAAATCGGATTGAAGCGTGCAGCATAATCCGCCCCCATGTTGGGCGGCGCCATCATGCCGACCAGCAGCACGGCAATGCCGCGCTCCTTCAGCCGCGTTATCATCTGGTCGAGATTTTTCTCGCTTTCTTCAGGCGGGATACCCCGCAGCGCATCGTTGGCGCCGAGCTCCAGAATGACGCCGTCGGTGCCGTCGGGTATCGACCAGTCGATGCGCGCAAGCCCGCCTGTCGTCGTGTCGCCGGAGACCCCGGCATTGGCGATGGCGACATTGAGTCCCTTTGCCTTCAGGGCCACCTGCAACTTTTCCGGAAAGCCGTCGCCGGGCGGCAATTGGTAGCCCGCCATCAAACTGTCCCCAAAACCGACGAGATTGATCGTCCGGGCATTGGCTGTGGCGGCAAAGATCAGCGAGACGGCAATGACGGTGAATTGAAGCGCGGCAACTTTAAATCTCATTCTGGCTTCCCTAGATTGGCGAAGTGCCGTTATGCGGCTGTTTCGTTATGGATTTATATAGGGCGATTTCTGTTGGCAAAAACCATCATCGAGTTGAAGGGTGCCGATCTGACGCTTGGCAGTGCGGCCGCTTCCGTGCATGTGCTGAAGGGCATCGATCTCGATATCACGGCGGGTGAATCCGTCGGCATCGTCGGTCCCTCCGGCTCCGGCAAGTCGACCCTGCTGATGGTGCTTGCCGGGCTGGAGAAGCTCGACAGCGGCGAAATCAACATCAACGACACACCGCTCCACGCGCTGAGCGAGGATCAGGTCGCCGATTTCCGCGGCCGCAACATCGGCATCGTCTTCCAGTCCTTCCACCTGATCGCCAACATGACGGCGCTGGAAAACGTTGCCGTGCCGCTCGAGCTCGCCAATGTCGGCAACGCCTTCGAGATCGCCCATCGCGAGCTGAAGTCGGTCGGCCTCGGCGAACGGCTGAACCACTATCCCGGCCAGCTTTCCGGCGGCGAACAGCAGCGCGTGGCGATCGCCAGGGCGCTCGCCCCCTCGCCCGCCTTGCTGATCGCCGACGAGCCGACAGGCAATCTCGATACCGAGACCGGCCGCCAGATCGCCGACCTGCTGTTCTCAAAGCAGGCCGAGCGCGGCATGACCCTGCTGCTCGTCACCCACGACGTCTCGCTGGCAAACCGCTGCTCGCGCCAGATTCGCGTCCGTTCCGGCAGGATCGAAGGCGACAGCACCGCCCGCCGCAGCGAGGCGGCCATCGCATGAGCATCATCACACCGCGCGTTTCGCTCGCTTTTCGCCTGGCGCTGCGCGAGCTGCGCGGCGGCATTGCCGGCTTCTACATCTTCCTCGCCTGCATCGCGCTCGGCACCGGGGCGATTGCCGCCGTTAATTCCGTCTCCCAGTCGATCACCGATACGATCGCCTCGCAGGGGCAGGAACTTCTGGCCGGCGACGTCCGCTTCGAACTCAACAACCGCGAAGCCACACCTGAGGAAATGCGGTTCCTCGAAGGCCTGGGCACCGTTTCGGTGTCGACGGGACTGCGCTCGATGGCCCGCAAGCCTGACGGTTCCGATCAGGCGCTGGTCGAGGTCAAGGCCGTCGACGACGCCTACCCGCTCTTCGGCAGCTTCAAAGCCGAGCCGGACTATCCGCTCGCAGCCCTGCTTTCGGGCCAGGGCGGCACCTATGGCGCCGTCGCAGCACCCCTCCTTCTCGATCGGCTCGGGCGGGCGGTCGGCGACGAATTGCTGCTCGGCAATGTCAAGCTCAGCATCACCGGCACTGTCAAAACCGAGCCGGATGCACTGTCGGAAGGTTTCGGCTTTGCGCCGCGCCTGCTCGTCAGCCGCCGGGCGCTCGAAGCCTCCGGGCTGATCCAGACGGGAAGCCTGGTCGAACATGCCTATAAGATCCGGCTGGAAGACAAGGGCGCGATGACGGGCATCCAGGCCCGCGCCGCCAAGGAATTCCCTTCCGCCGGCTGGGCTGTCCGCACCAGCGACCGCGCCGCGCCCTCGCTCACCGAAAACATCACCCGCTTCTCGCAGTTCCTGACGCTGGTCGGCCTCACCGCGCTGATCGTCGGCGGCGTCGGCGTCGCCAATGCCGTGCGCGCCTTCCTCGATTCCAAGCGTACCACCATCGCCACCTTCAAATGCCTGGGTGCGCCGGCCCAGCTCGTCGTCCTGATCTATCTCTTCCAGATCGCCATCATCGCCCTTGGCGGCATCATGATCGGCCTTGTCATCGGCGCCCTGTCGCCGATCTTCGCCGCCCAGTTCCTGGCACAGTTCCTGCCGGTCTCCACCGCGCCGGCGCTCTATCCCGGCGCCCTGCTGCTTGCCACGCTGTTCGGCATCCTGACGACGCTCGCCTTCGCCATCCTGCCGCTCGGTCATGCCCGCGAAGTGCCGGCAACCGCACTCTTCCGCGAGCAGGGCTTCGAAGCCCGCCACCTGCCGTCCTGGCCCTATATTCTGCTGGCCGCCCTGTTCATGGCCGGCCTTGCCGGCATTGCCATCCTCACCGCCTATGACCGCTTCATCGCCGTCGTCTTTGTCGGCGCGATCGTCTTTGCCTTCGTCGTGCTGCGCCTCGTCGCAGCCGCGATCGCCTGGCTTGCGCGCCGCAGCCCGCGCGTCAACTCGCCGGCACTGCGGCTGGCGATCGGCAACATCCACCGCCCCGGCGCGCTGACACCCTCGGTCGTGCTGTCGCTCGGCCTCGGCCTGGCCTTGCTGGTGACGCTGACCCTGATCGACGGCAACCTGCGCCAGCAGCTGACCGGCCGCATGAACGAGGGCGCGCCGAACTTCTTCTTCGTCGATATCCAGAGCGCCGAGGTCGGTGCTTTCCGCGATCTCGTCCAGGCGCAGGCGCCGAAGGGCAAGCTCATGGAGGTGCCGATGCTGCGCGGCCGCATCGTCGCCTTCAACGGCGAAGACGTCACCAAGATGAACGTGCCGGCCGCCGGCCGCTGGGTGCTGAACGGCGACCGCGGCATCACCTATGCCGACACCCTGCCGGAAAATGCCGCTCTGACCGAAGGCAGCTGGTGGGACAAGGATTACAGCGGCGAGCCGCTCGTCTCCTTCTCCTCGGAAGAGGCCCATGAACTCGGCCTGAAGATCGGCGACAAGGTCACGGTCAACGTGCTCGGCCGCGACATCACCGCCAAGATCGCCAATCTGCGCCGCGTCCAGTGGGAATCGCTGTCGATCAACTTCGTCATGGTCTTCTCGCCGAACACTTTTCGCGGCGCGCCGCACGCGTGGCTGGCGACGCTCACCGATCCTTCCTCGACGCCGGCCGAAGATGCGGCGATCCTGAAATCCGTCACCAACACCTATCCGACGATCACCAGCGTCCGCGTCAAGGACGCCATCGACATCGTCAACCAGCTGGTGGCGCAGCTTGCGACCGCGATCCGCGCCGCCGCCTCCGTCGCCCTCATCGCCTCGATCCTCGTCCTGGCCGGGGCGCTTGCCGCCGGAAACCGGGCGCGCACCCACGATGCGGTGGTGCTGAAGACGCTCGGCGCCACCCGCGCCATGCTGATCCGCGCCTTCAGCTACGAATATCTGATCCTGGGGCTGGCGACCGCGATCTTCGCGCTCGCCGCCGGCGGCCTTGCCGCCTGGTTCATCGTCGCCCGCATCATGCGCCTGCCCTCGACCTTCCTGCCCGATGTGGCGGGGCTGACACTCGTCACCGCCCTCGTCCTGACGGTCGGCATCGGCCTGATCGGCACCTGGCGCATCCTCGGCCAGAAGGCGGCGCCCGTTCTGCGCGAGCTTTGACCGGGCAGCGGCAGCCAAACCCTTCACCTTACGGCGATTTAACCGGCCGGGCCGTTGCAACCCTCTTGTTTGCGGTGAACGAAAGCCTCATATTGTCGGCAGGCATGCTGGAGCTCCGCAGCGGCGCCCGGGTCGAAAACCCGACACCGTATCTCCATCGGAGCTTTTAAGAGGAAACTATGGCTGACCTTCGTAACTATCAAAGCCGCGCGCAGACCGGCGAGATGATTGATCAAGGCCTGCGCGCTTATATGCTCAAGGTTTACAACCTGATGGCGCTGGGTCTGGCGATCACCGGTGTGGCCGCATATCTCGGATTCAACTTCGCTGTTCAGGACGGACAACTCACCCAGTTCGGCGTGCTGCTGTTCCAGTCGCCCTTGCGCTGGGTCGTGATCCTCGCGCCTCTCGCGGCTGTCTTCTTCCTGAGCTTCCGTATCAACAGCATGAGCGTGGCCGCCGCACAGACGACCTTCTGGGTCTATGCCGGACTGGTCGGCCTGTCGCTCTCGTCGATCTTCCTGGTCTACACCGGCCAGAGCGTCGTGCAGACCTTCTTCGTCACCGCCGCCTCTTTCGGCGCGCTGTCGCTTTACGGCTACACGACGAAACGTGATCTGTCGGCGATGGGCTCGTTCCTGGTCATGGGTCTTTTCGGCCTGATCATCGCTATGATCGTCAACGCCTTCCTGGCTTCGTCGGCCATGCAGTTCGCGATCTCGGTGATCGGCGTTCTGATCTTCGCAGGCCTCACCGCCTACGACACGCAACGGATCAAGGAGCTGTACCTGGAAGCCGATGACGTCACTGTTGCCGGCCGCAAGGCGATCATGGGCGCGCTGACGCTCTATCTCGACTTCATCAACCTCTTCATGTTCCTGCTGCAGTTCATGGGCAACCGCAAATAAGCAGGCGGACAGAGATCGAAAAGGCGGCTTCGGCCGCCTTTTTTGTTGCGTTGATTTTGCCGGGATGGTTTTAGAGGAGCCCTGCCTTCCTGCTGGACCAGCCGCCAATGTCATTCCTCCTGCGCGATGCGTTGCAAGCCGATATTCCCGCCATCACCGGTATCTACCGGGAATCCGTGCTGAACGGCACGTCGAGCTACGAGATCACGCCGCCGTCCGAGGCCGAGATGGCGCAGCGTTTTTCGGCAATCGTCGGCCAGCAATACCCCTATATCGCCGCAGCCGGTGCGGATGGGATTTTGCTCGGTTATGCCTATGCCTCGGCCTTTCGCGTCCGCCCGGCCTATCGCTGGATGGTCGAGGATTCGATCTATCTGGCGCCCGAAGCCCGCGGCCGCGGCATCGGCAAAGCATTGATGGCCGAGCTGATCGAGCGCTGCACCAATCTCGGTTTTCGTCAGATGATCGCCGTCATCGGCGGCGCCAGCCCCGCCTCGATCGCGCTTCATCTCAAGACGGGCTTCGTGGAGGTCGGCCTGATGCGGGGCGCCGGCTACAAACACGGCCGCTGGCTAGATACGATGCTCATGCAGCGCGTCCTCGGCGAGGGCATGACGACCGATCCGGATCCCTCCGCCTATCCCGGCACGCTGTTTGCCGGCTGATGGATGTGCCCGGAAGCGTGAAGCGGTTCCGGGATAACGACATGCAGAAAAAGGCCTCCTACTTGTCGACGAGCTTCAGCGCCTTGTCGAACACCTTCAGCACCTGGTTCAGCTCGTGACCGCGCTTCAGGATCGTGCCGTGGACATTAATCACGGAATAGGCGCCCTGCTTGGCGGCGAGCTTGGGATTTTTCTCGATGCGGAAGAGCGGCATTTCACCGGAGCGTTTGAAAACGGAGAACACCGCCTTGTCCTTCAGGTGATCGATGGCGTAGTCGCGCCATTCGCCGTCACCGACCATACGACCGTAGATCCACAGGATGGCATCCAGTTCGCGCCGATGAAAGGTCACCGGAAGCGGGTCCTTGCTCTGCTTGTATTCCCTGAGATCGACGACGACTGAGGAACTATTGTCGACGGAACGGCTTTCGCCGTGTCGCAAATCCGGCTGTTCTGTCATTCAGTCTCCAAGGCCTCTGCATGTGACAGGAGAGTGACAGTGTGCCCGAGCCGCCGCAAATTGCAAGAGCGCCGGCCGTCACATTCGGCCGCACCACCGCGCGCGCATCAGCGCGCATGGACGCTGGAGCACTTTGAATCGGCGCATCGTCCGATGCGCGTGACAGCGCTGTCGCTTTCTCGGCAGCGCCGCATTTCAGTCAAAACAGCGCCTCATTTGCAGGGGATTTATGAATCCCGGTTTGGCGCCAGCGCGCCAAAGGGCCCGGCGGAGCGTATCGACCTTAACCCCAGCCCCGAATACGTTCAGCCGGGCCGCCCGGTACTTCACCCGCAAACGGATGAAATCTCAGATATTTTTTCCCGCCATCACCACGGTCGCCCCGAGGATCGCCGCCGGATCGCCGTTGTCGTTCGCCGATTGCAGCAGAATCGCACAACCCTCGAGCTGCGGCCGCTGCAGCACACTGGCCGGCAGCGTCAGACTGGTCGCCTTGCCGTCCCACATGCCGACCGTCTCGACATTGGTGACGCTGTGCAGATAGGAGAGCTTCTTGCCGCTGTTCTCGCCTTTTTCGACCTCGATGGTCTTTTCCTTGTCGAAATAGACCATCACGACATTGGCTTTGCCCTGTCCCGCGCCGATCTTGATTTCCAGCTCGTCGCCGCGCATCGACGCGCTGATGGGAACCGTCAGCCCGTTGCCTTCGCCGCTATAGGTGTCGATCTTGTTGTTGATGCCGCTGAGATCGGCGCCGGCCAGATGGCCGCGCCCGTTGACGATCGCCTGCGGCGTATAGACGTTGCTGCGGCCCATAGTCCTGGCATAGCCGTATTGCCGCTCGGTGTTTTCCTTGGAGCTCAGCGTATCGGCCCAGCCGAGGTAGTTCCAGTAATCGACATGATAGGCGAGCGCGATGACATCGCCCTGGCTCACCAGCTTGCGGAAAGCCGCGTCAGCCGGCGGGCAGGAAGAGCAGCCCTGTGCCGTGAAGAGTTCGACGACACCTTTCGGCGTGCCGTCTTCGGCCTGCAGTGGGCCTGAGAGAACAACGCCGGCGATCAGCGGAATCAAAAAACGGGGGGACATTCACCTGCACCTCTTTTTCAGCGCCGACGGCGTGTTCCAACCGGAGGCCCTGACATATGAACGTACGAATAATCCTTCCGGGTCCAAACGAAAAGTCACGAACGGGTGAGACGCAGCGCAACCGGAACCCGCAGAAAACAAATCATTGTGAGCCCCCTCAAATACCGCCGCCGCAAAGAAAAGCCGCCGGAAACTCCTCTCCGGCGGCCATTATCATACGAGGCTATTAACAATCAGGCAGCCAAATCGCGCAGAACCGTCTGCAGGATGCCGCCATTGTTGAGGTAGACCACCTCGTCGAGCGTATCGACGCGCGACAGCAACGGAACTTCCTTCACGGTGCCGTCGCCATAGGTGATTTTGGCGATCTTCTTCTCACGCGGCTTGATCTTGTCGAGACCCTCGATGGTGACGAGTTCGTCGCCCTTGAGGCCGAGGCTCTGCCAGGTCGTGCCCTCTTCGAAGACGAAGGGGATGACGCCCATGCCGACCAGGTTCGAGCGATGGATGCGCTCGAAGGACTGGGCGATCACGGCCTTGACGCCAAGCAGGTTGGTGCCCTTGGCCGCCCAGTCGCGCGAGGAGCCGTTGCCGTATTCGACACCGGCGAAGATGACGAGCGGCACGCCTTCGGCCTTGTACTGCATCGCGCCGTCGTAGATCGACGTCTCTTCCTTCGACGGGTAGTGGATGGTGTAACCACCTTCCTTGCCGTTCGGGCCGAGCATGTGGTTGCGGATGCGGATATTGGCGAAGGTACCGCGCATCATCACTTCATGGTTACCGCGGCGCGTGCCGTACTGGTTGAAGTCGGCAACCGCGACCTCATGGCCGATGAGGTAAGCACCGGCCGGCGATGCCGCCTTGATCGAACCGGCCGGCGAAATGTGGTCGGTGGTGATCTTGTCGCCGAACAGGCCGAGGACGCGGGCGCCCTTGATGTCGGACACGCCGGTGCCCTTCTTGCCCATGCCGACGAAGTAAGGCGGGTTCTGGACATAGGTCGAATCGTCGTCCCAGGCATAGGTCTGGCCCGGCGGAACCTGAACGGCCTGCCAGTTGACGTCGCCCTTGAAGACGTCGGCATACTTGCTTTCGTAAAGTTCGCGGGTGACGTATTTCTGGATGAACTCCTGCACCTCGTGCGAAGTCGGCCAGATGTCCTTGAGATAGACCGGATTGCCGTTCTGGTCCTCGCCGATCGGCTCCTTGGTCAGATCCTTCTGCACCGTGCCGGCGAGCGCATAGGCGACGACGAGCGGCGGCGAAGCCAGGTAATTCGCCTGCACGTCGGGCGAAATGCGGCCTTCGAAGTTACGGTTGCCGGAGAGCACGCCGGATACGATCAGGCCCTTGTCGTTGATCGTCTTCGAGATCGGCGCCGGCAGCGGGCCGGAATTGCCGATGCAGGTGGTGCAGCCGAAGCCGACCAGATTGAAGCCGAGCTTGTCGAGATCGGCCTGCAGGCCCGACTTGGCGAGATATTCGCCGACGACCTGCGATCCCGGCGCCAGCGAGGTCTTGACCCACGGCTTGGTCTTCAGGCCCTTGGCAACGGCGTTGCGGGCAAGCAGGCCGGCAGCGATCAGCACCGACGGGTTGGAGGTGTTGGTGCAGGAGGTGATGGCGGCAATCGCCACGTCGCCATGGCCGAGATCGAAATCCGTGCCTTCGACGGCATAGCGGTTGTTGAGCTGGCCGGGCTTCTTGTAGTCGGCATCCATCGAGCCGGCGAAACCGGAAGCGATGTTTTCGAGCGCGATGCGGCCTTCCGGACGCTTCGGACCGGCCATCGACGGTACGACGTCGCCGAGATCGAGTTCCAGCGTATCGGTGAAGACGAGGTCGGAACCGTCGCCGTCACGCCACATGCCCTGAGCCTTCGAATAGGCTTCGACCAGCGCGATCCGGTCATGCGTGCGGCCGGACATGGTGAGGTAGTTGATGGTTTCGCCGTCGACCGGGAAGAAGCCGCAGGTGGCGCCGTATTCGGGACCCATGTTGCCGATCGTCGCGCGGTCGGCGAGCGGCATGTTGTCCATGCCTGGGCCGAAGAATTCGACGAACTTCGAAACGACGCCCTTCTTGCGCAGCATCTGCACGACGGTCAGAACGAGGTCGGTCGCGGTGACCCCTTCCTTGAGCTTGCCGGTCAGCTTGAAGCCGATGACTTCAGGCAGCAGCATCGAGACCGGCTGGCCGAGCATCGCCGCTTCAGCTTCGATACCGCCCACACCCCAGCCGAGCACGCCGAGACCGTTGATCATCGTCGTGTGGCTGTCGGTGCCGACGCAGGTATCCGGATAGGCGATCGTCTCGCCGTCCTCTTCCTTCGTCCAGACGGTCTGGCCGAGATATTCGAGATTGACCTGATGACAGATGCCGGTGCCAGGAGGCACGACGCGGAAATTCTTGAAGGCCTGCTGGCCCCACTTCAGGAAGCGGTAGCGTTCGCCGTTGCGCTGATATTCCAACTCGACGTTTTTGGCGAAAGCCTGCGGCGTGCCGAATTCGTCGACGATGACCGAGTGGTCGATGACCAGGTCGACGGGAACGAGCGGGTTGATCTTCTCCGGATCGCCGCCGAGCGACACCATCGCGTCGCGCATGGCGGCAAGATCGACGACGGCGGGAACGCCGGTGAAGTCCTGCATCAGCACGCGCGCCGGGCGATAGGCGATCTCGTTTTCGACGGCGCCCTTGTTATCGAGCCATTCGGCAACGGCCAGGATGTGCTCCTTGGTGACAGACTGGCCGTCTTCGAAGCGCAGCAGGTTTTCGAGCAGCACCTTCATCGAATAGGGCAGCTTCGACACGCCGGGCAGACCGTTTGCCTCAGCCTTGGGCAGGCTGTAATAGACATAGTCCTTTCCACCAACGGAAAGCGTGGAACGACAATTGAAACTGTCAAGAGATTTAGACACGAGAGACCCCGTTTCTGATAGCCAACACAGTCGTGCGAACGCCTATGCACTTAATGCACATCAGGATGCGGGTACGGCCATTTCCGCTGTCCGCACGTGGAACGGATGCTCCAAGTTCGGCGCAAGGATGAAATTCACGCCGACCGCTGGCGTGGTTGCCGGTCTTATAGATAATTTCCTAAAAACTTGCCATACCCGAGCACGGTCAAAATCGGAGATTTTTTGACCTCTCCGGAAGCCGAAACCAAGAAAGAGCCGATGCATGCATCTCACCGCCGAAAATCTGGCCGCAAGGCGCGGTGAGGATCTGATTTTCGTTAACATTTCCTTTCACTTGGCGTCCGGCGAGGCGCTCATTCTGACCGGCAGAAATGGATCAGGAAAGTCCACTTTACTGCGCGTTGCCGCCGGTCTCCTGAGACCGGAGAAGGGCACTGTCATCTTCCGCGACGGAGAGGGCCGGGAAGACAGGCATCCCGGCGAGGCCAGCCACTACCTTGGCCATCGGAATGCAATGAAGAATGAACTTACGGTTGCAGAGAACCTCGATTTCTGGCGTAGCTTTCTCGACGAAACCGAAGCACCTTCCGGCCTATCTCTTGATGAGGCAGCCGAAGCCGTCGGTCTCTCGGGAATAACTCACCTTCCCTTCGGCTATCTCTCGGCCGGCCAGCAGCGGCGATTCGCCTTCGCCAAGCTGCTCATCGCCCACCGCCCCGTCTGGATCCTCGACGAACCCACCGCGGCCCTCGATACCAGCGCCGACCGGCTGTTGGCCGGCTTGATCGAAGCGCATCTGGCCAAAGGTGGCATCGTGCTGGCGGCGACGCACCAGCCGCTGGGATTGAAGAATGCGCAGGAATTGAAGATGACGGGTTTTGCCGGTGTGGATCAGGGGGTGTGGGGATGATGGTTTGCGGTTGTCTGCAAGGATATGACGTGAAGACCCCTCCCCAACCCCTCCCCACAAGGGGGAGGGGCTATGATGCCGCACTGTCTCGCTCAAACCTCACCGTCACAGTCGGCCGAACGGTAACAGCCGGCGAAACCTTTGCTTTTGGCCGCCACTGCGGGCCGCGGTTTAGCCCCTCCCCCTTGTGGGGAGGGGTTGGGGAGGGGTTTTCCTCACCCATCAGGGAAAAGCACCCCGCATGACCGCCCTCTTCCTCCGCGATCTCAAACTCTCGATCCGCGCCGGCGGCGGCGCGCTGATCGGGGTGCTGTTCTTTCTCACGATCGTCGCCGTTATCCCCTTCGGCGTCGGTCCCGATCTCAAGCTTCTCTCCCGCATCGGCCCCGCCATCGTTTGGATCGGCGCGCTGCTTGCCGCCCTCCTCGGCCTCGACCGCCTGTTCCAGGCCGAGCGCGACGACGGATCGCTCGACCTGATGCTCATGCAAGACACGCCGCTTGTCCTGACCGTGTTGGTCAAATGCTTCGCCCACTGGACGGCGACCAGCCTGCCGCTGGTGATTGCCTCGCCGTTGCTCGGCCTGTTCATGAACATGGACGAGACGGCGATTGCTGCCACTATGCTGACGCTGCTCGTCGGCTCGCCAGCCATCACCTTCATCGGCGCCGTCGGCGCCGCCGTCGCCGTCGCCCTGCCCCGCGGCGGCCTGCTGGTCTCGATCCTGGTGTTGCCGCTGACCATACCGGTGCTGATCTTCGGCGTCAGCGCCACCTATGCCGCCGTCGAGGATCCCGCTCCGTTCCTGCCACCCTTCCTCATCCTCATCGCGCTGACCCTGTTCTTCGCGGTCATCGGTCCGGCCGCTGCCGCCGTTGCACTGCGAAACACGACGGATTGATTGGCATTCGATTGCGGGAAAAGCCGGATCAAGATAAGGAAGCGGACATGAGCGAAACGAGCCTTGCCATCAGCAAATTCAGCGACCTCGCCAACCCGACGCGGTTCCTGGCGCTGGCGGCGCGCATCATTCCGTGGCTGGCCGGCATTACCGCCCTCTGTTTTGCGGTCGGCCTCTATCTCAGCTTCTCCACGGAAGGCGATTACCAGCAGGGCGAGACCGTGCGCATCATGTATATCCACGTGCCCTCGGCCTGGCTGTCGATGATGTGCTATACGATCATGAGCTGCTCTGCGATCGGCACGCTGGTCTGGCGCCATCCGCTGGCCGACGTCTCCGCCAAGGCCGCGGCCCCGCTCGGCGCCGCCTTCACCCTGCTCGCCCTCGTCACCGGCTCGCTCTGGGGCAAGCCGATGTGGGGCACCTGGTGGGTGTGGGATGCGCGGCTGACCTCCGTTTTCGTTCTCTTCCTGATGTATCTCGGTCTGATCGCGCTCAGCCGTGCTATCGACGATCCGTCGAAGGCCGCGCGCGTTTCCGCCGTGCTCATCCTCGTCGGCTTCGTCAATATCCCGATCATCAAATTCTCGGTCGAGTGGTGGAACACGCTGCATCAGTCGGCAAGCGTGATGCGCCTTGATGGCCCGGCGATCGATCCGGAATTCCTGCGGCCGCTCTTCGTCATGGCGATCGCCTTCACCCTGCTCTTCTTCACGCTGCACATCATGGCGATGAGGAACGAGATCTGGCGCCGCCGTATCGCCGCCCAGCGCCGTCTCGCCGCCCGTATGGCCAGCCGCGAGGAACAGATTTGACGCACACCTTCTACGTCTACGCATCCTATGGCTTTGCCGCTCTCGTGACGGTCGCTGTCACGCTCTGGACCTGGGCCGACGGCCAGGCGCGTCGCCGTGAGCTCGCAGCCTTGGAAGCCGCCGGCATCCGCCGCCGCTCGGCGCGTGCAAAGGACGGCGAATGAGCGAAGCGCCTGAAACCACGACCGCCAAACCGCGCGGACTTGGCCGTTATGCGCTGGCGCTTCTGCCGCTGATCGTCTTCGGCGGCATTGCGGCGACGGCGGCAAAGATGCTCTACGACCAGGATTTCCACGGCAAGAACATCACCGAAATCCCCTCCGCCCTGATCGGCACCAGGGCACCGGCACTGAACCTGCCGCCGCTCGACGGCGCCAATCTGCCGGCGCTGACCGATGCTGCCATCAAGGGCAAGCTGACCCTCGTCAACGTCTTCGCCTCCTGGTGCGTGCCCTGCCGCGACGAACATCCCGTGTTGAAGGAACTGGCGAAAGACGGACGGCTGAACATCGTCGCCATCAATTACAAGGACCAGAACGACAACGCCCTGCGTTTCCTCGGCGAACTCGGCAATCCTTATCAGGCGATCGGCATCGACCCGAACGGCAAGGCGGCGATCGACTGGGGCGTCTACGGCATTCCGGAAAGCTACCTCGTCAGCCCCGACGGCACGATCCTCTACAAACGCGTCGGCCCCTTCGACGATATCAGCCTGAAGGAAGGGCTGTTTCCGGCGATGGAAAAGGCGCTGGCGAAGCCGGCTTCGTAAGTTTCATTCCGGGTAAAGACCCCTCCCCAACCCCTCCCCACAAGGGGGACGGACTTATATGTCGATCCCGACATATCCCACTCACCGTTTCATCCGCAGAGAGGTTGCTGCCTGGCGCCTTACAGTGCGCCGAGTTAGTCCCTCCCCCTTGTGGGGAGGGGTTGGGGAGGGGTTTCATCCTGCGACGTGTGGCCTAAACCCCGCCCTGCCAGACCTTGATCGCCTCCACCGGCCAGATCAGCATCACCACGTTCAACGTCAGATTATCGCGGATCACATAGCCGGTGAAAATCTCGAAGAAGAGGGCGATCGCCACCGTCAGCGCCACCGGCGCGCGCGATGCGAAGAAGAAGCCGACGCACATGAAGACGGTGTCCATTGCCGAATTCAGGATGCTGTCGCCGTAATAGTCGAGTGCGATGGTCGCCGTGCGGTAGCGGTCGATGATCAGCGGGGAATTTTCCAGCAGCTCCCAGCCGGATTCGATGAACAGCGCCAGCAGCAGCTTTGCCGCCAACGGCTTGCGGCGCAGGACGAGATGGCCGAGCCCGTAGAACAGGAAGCCGTGGATGATATGCGACGGCGTGTACCAGTCCGACAGGTGCTGCGAATTGCCGCTGGTATTGACCCCGCCCTCCCATAGCTTGACATAACCGCAGGCGCAGATCGGCACGCGGCCCATCATATATTCGGCGACGATCTGGGCGACCAGCACTGCTAGGCAGGCGACGAACCAGAAGCTCTGGTGTCTCACACGATATTCGGCCTCTGCAGCGCTCATTTTTCGCCGTCCGTTTCCGGGTTGAGGCTATGCTTGAGCACCAGCGGCATCTGCGCCAGGGTGAAGATGATGGTGATCGGCATCGTGCCCCAGACCTTGAAGGCCACCCAGGTATCGTCCGAAAAATTGCGCCAGACGACTTCGTTGAGCACGGCAAGGAACAGGAAGAAGATGCCCCAGCGGATGGTGAGCTTGCGCCAACCTTCGGCATCGAGCTGGAAGGCGGCGTTGAAGACATAGCCGAGCAGCGATCGGCCGAAGGCAAGCCCGCCGAGCAGCGCCATCCCGAAGAGCGCGTTGACGATGGTCGGCTTCATCTTGATGAAGGTTTCGTTCTGCAGCCAGATCGACAGCGAGCCGAAGATGACGACGACGATGCCGGAGACGAAGGGCATGATCGGCAGATGGCCGAGCACGATCTTCGAGACGATAAGCGACAGGATCGTCGCCGCCATGAAAAGCCCGGTTGCGACGAACAGCGGCCCACCCAGCTCGGAAAGAGCAGGAAATTTCTCCACCAGCCACGGACCGCGCAGGTTGGCAAAGAAGAAGATCAGCAGCGGCCCGAGTTCCAGCGCCAGCTTCAGCAGCGGATGATGCCGGTCGGCCGGGGTCGGGGTGATATCGCTTTCGGTGCTCATGCGTTCGTCAAACCTGCTATTCCTGACAATCTGGTTGCCGGCCGTGCCTTGCAGGCTTTCGGCGGCATATCTGTGGCATCATTGCGGAAGTCCGGCAATGGCATGGGCGAAATCCTCGGCTTCGAAAGGCTCCAGATCGTCGACACCCTCACCGATCCCGATAAAATAGACCGGCAGCTTGTGCTTGGCGGAGATGGCGACGAGGATGCCGCCGCGTGCCGTTCCGTCGAGCTTGGTCATGATCAGCCCGTTGACGCCGGCGACGTTGCGGAAGATCTCGACTTGGCTTAGCGCATTCTGTCCCGTCGTCGCGTCGAGCGTCTGCAGCACGGTGTGCGGCGCATCGGGATCGAGCTTGCCGAGCACGCGCACGATCTTCTCGAGCTCGGCCATCAGCTCGGCCTTGTTCTGCAGGCGGCCGGCGGTATCGACGATCAGCACGTCGCATTTTTTCGCCTTGGCCTGTTCGAAGGCGTCATAGGCAAGGCCGGCGGCATCGGCGCCAAGCTTGGTGCCGACGAATTCCGAGTTCGTCCGCTCGGCCCAGATCTTCAGCTGCTCGATCGCCGCCGCGCGGAACGTATCGCCGGCCGCCAGCATCACCTTCAGCCCGGCGCCGGAAAGTTTAGCGGCCAGCTTGCCGATCGTCGTCGTCTTGCCGGTGCCGTTGACGCCGACGACGAGGATGACATGCGGCTTGTGCGAGAGATCGAGCTGCAGCGGCTTGGCGACCGGCTTCAGGACCTTGGCGATTTCGGACGCCATGATCCGGCTGACATCCTCGCCGGTGACATCCTTGCCATAGCGCTCGGACGCCAGCGTATCGGTGACGCGCAGCGCGGTCTCGACGCCGAGATCGGCCTGGATCAACAGGTCTTCGAGATCCTGCAGCGTCTCGTCGTCGAGCTTGCGCTTGGTGAAGAGCGCGGTGATCTGGCCGGTCAGCTGCGAGGAGGTGCGCGCCAGACCGTTGCGCAGCCGCTGGAACCAGCTGAGTTTCGGCTGCGGGGCAATGGGCTGCGGTTCGACGATTGCAGGGCCGGTGGCGAAGCCTTTGGGGAGGATGGGCTCAACGGCTGGCGCCGGCTCCATCTCCGATGACGGCAGGGGCGTTTCGGCGGAAAGCTCGCGATCGGCGGCTTCCCCCCCTACCCTGCCGGGCATCCCCCCCACAGGTGGGGGGAAACTCGCGGCGATGTCTTCCGCCGCATTGATTGCATCATCCGCAGCGACGGGTTCACTCTCCACATCTGCAGGAGCACTCTCCGCATCTATTGATTGGCGAGCGGCATCCAACTGTTCAGTCCCCCCACCTGTGGGGGGGACGCCCGGCAGGGTAGGGGGGGTATCTTCCTTCGCTTCCTCTTCGGCCTCCAGCAGCGACAACGGCACGACACCCATATCGCCGAGCTGATCGGCCGGCAGCAACACGTCCGTTTCAGCCTCGACTGGCTCCTCTATCCCACCCTCGCCGATATCCGCCGCCGGCCCGCCGGCCGTATCCATTTCCTCGGGCAGAACAGGATCATCGGCGACCGGCAGATCTTCGGCGCGCGAACGCCGCTCCAGCTCCTTGTCGATCGCCTCGGACACGGGCTCTTCAGCCGGCTTGCCGAAGGTGAAGACCTTTTTGATGAAACTGAGCGCCATGGGGATTCCGTGAAAAGTCAGGCCGCCGCGGCCGTCAATTGCATGTCGAGGTGCTTGTCATTGTGGCCGGTGATCGTGGCCGGCACAAGTTCGCCAGGACGAAGGCCGGGTGCTGCCACCAGCGTGAAGTTTTCGGTATGCGCCAGGCCATTGTTTTCGACAAGCAGCCATTGCCGGGTTCCGATCATGCGATCGAGATGGGATAGATGCAGCCTATGTCCAGCGGCGCGCAGCCTGGCGGCGCGCTCCTTGACCAGCGACCGGTCGAGCTGCGGCATGCGGGCAGCCGGCGTGCCGGGACGCGGGCTGTAGGGAAAGACGTGCAGATGCGCGATGTCGGCCTCTTCGGCCAGTTGCACCGCATTGCCGAACATCTCTTCCGTCTCCGTCGGAAAGCCGGCGATCATATCGGCGCCGAAGCTCATCTCGGGGCGCAGACGGCGCGCATCCTCGATGAAGCGCAGCGCATCGGCGCGTGAATGCCGGCGCTTCATCCGCTTCAGGATCATGTCGTCGCCATGCTGCAGCGACAGATGCAGATGCGGCATGAAGCGCGGCTCGTCGGCAATGAGATCCATCAGATGCACATCGGCCTCGATGCTGTCGATCGAGGAAAGCCTGAGGCGGCGGATATCGGGGAGCTGCTTCAAAAGCGTCTTCGCCAGCAGCCCGAGCGTCGGCGCGCCCGGCAGATCGCCGCCATAGCTGGTGGCATCGACCCCGGTCAGCACGATCTCGCGATAGCCGCTGTCGGCGAGCTTGCGGGCCTGGTCGACGACCGCCCCCATCGGCACGGAGCGGGAATTGCCGCGGCCATAGGGGATGATGCAGAAGGTGCAGCGGTGGTCGCAACCGTTCTGCACCTGGATGAAGGCGCGCACATGGCCGTCGATGTGCTTCACCATCTGCGGCGCCGTCGCCGTGACGCTCATGATATCGTTGACGCGGAGCTTCTCCTGAGCCGAAACGCCGAAATCCGGCAGGCTGCGATAGGAGGCGCTCGAAAGCTTCTCCTCATTGCCGAGCACGGCATCGACCTCCGCCATTTCGGCGAAGGTCTCTTTCTCAGTCTGCGCGGCGCAGCCGGTGACGATGATGCGGGCATGCGGGTTGTCGCGCCGCGCCCGGCGGATCGCCTGGCGGGCCTGGCGCACGGCCTCCCCGGTCACCGCACAGGTATTGACCAGAATGGCATTGTTGAGCCCGGCCCTCTCAGCCTGCGCCTTCATCACTTCGGATTCATAGGTGTTGAGGCGGCAGCCGAAGGTAATGACCTCAATGCCGCTCACTGCGCCCCCACCTCTCGGGTACCATCGCGCGACCACGAACCCGTCGAAGGATCGAGCCTGCCCGACCATTCCCATTCGGCCGGGCCGGTCATGATGACGTGATCGTCGCGCTCGCGCCATTCGATCGAAAGCACAGCCGGCGGCTTGGCGCTTGCCACGTTGATCGTCACCGTGCGGCCGGTGCGCCCGGTGCGCGCGGCGCTGACGGCGGCAGAACAAGCGGCCGAGCCGCAGGCGAGCGTCAGTCCGGCGCCGCGCTCCCAGGTGCGCGTCGTCATCGATGTCGGCGAGCTCACCTGCGCCAGCGTGATATTGGCGCGCTCGGGAAACATCGGATGGTTTTCGAGCAGCGGCCCGAAGCGGGCGAGATCATAGGACATCACGTCCCGGTCCACCCAGAAGATCGCATGCGGATTGCCCATCGACATGACAGACGGCGAATGCAGCACCGGATTGTCGATCGGGCCGATCTGCAGCTCGATGCGGCTGGTGTCATGGAATTCTTCCGCCAGCGGGATCTTCTGCCAATCGAACACCGGCCGGCCCATATCGACGGAGATCGTCCCGTCCTCGTGTTCGACGGCGTTGAGAATGCCGGCGACCGTCTGGAAGGTGAAGGCCTTACGGCCGGTCTCGGCGGCCAGCGCCTGCACGACACAACGCGTGCCGTTGCCGCAGGCCTGCGCCTTCGAGCCGTCGGAATTCAGGATATCGATGAAGGCATCGGTGCCGTCGGCCTTCGGATCATGGATCGCCATGATCTGATCGAACTCGGTCTGCGGATCGGCATTAAGTGCCACCGCCGCAGCTGGCGTCACCTTATCCGGCCGGCCGCGCATATCGACGACCAGGATCTTGTTGCCAAGCCCGTTCATCCTCGCGAATTCGACCGTTGCGCTCATGATATCTTCCGTCCGTGTTTCCGCTGTATATGGCGGAAATGCGAAGGAATTACCAGTGGGTGAGTGCCGCGCAGCTATAGCCGCCGGCCGCCCTTTGGAGGCCGTCCGGTTTTACCGCTCAACGCCGTCGGAAGCAAAAGACGCCGCATGCGCTTCGACGATGGCGGCGGTAATGACCTTTCTCAGCTCGTAGACCAGCGAGCGGGACCGTTTGCGATCCAGATCCTGTGCTGCTTTTGCAAGACTAAGGCCTTCGTTCAGAACAATATGATGGGCCCGTGCCAGTGCCCAGCTTTCAATATCAGGATTGATCATTCGTATCTCCGCCGGATCATCCGGCATCAAGGATATTCACGAATCATTTTACACGATGCACTTAAGTAGAAAGTAGAATCATAAGCGGAATATTTTGCAACTGGCCTCTATGGCGTTTGGACTGTTCGCGGGAAATTCAGCCGGCCGTGCCCGACCGCACAGGTTTGCCGAACGCCCGCTATGCGGCCTTTAGTCCGCATTCGCTTGACTTTCGCGCCGCTTTCCTGTTTATCGCGCCCAATCCGCGACGAGCCGCATGACTCCGAGCCGCCGACCGGGACCTGAGATCCCGGAGGTCAACACCCGACAGCGCGATGCGCCCTCGGGTGCTTTTTGGCTTTGCGTCTTGTTTTCGTCAAGGAAAAGCACGACGTTTCCGGGCATATCGAACCCGCCCGAAACGTATCAAGGAAGAGCCGATGTTTGAAAACCTCCAGGACCGTCTTGGATCCATTCTGAATGGACTGACAGGCCGTGGCGCGCTTTCGGAAGCCGATGTTTCCGCAGCGCTGCGCGAGGTTCGCCGTGCGCTGCTGGAGGCCGACGTCGCGCTCGACGTCGTGCGTTCCTTCACCGACCGCGTGCGGGAAAAGGCCGTCGGCGCCGAGATCCTGAAGTCGATCAAACCCGGTCAGATGGTCGTCAAGATCGTCCATGACGAACTGATCGAAATGCTGGGCGGCGAAGGCGTCGGCATCGACCTGCATGCGGCCGCCCCCGTCGTCGTCATGATGGTCGGCCTGCAGGGCTCGGGCAAGACGACGACGACAGCCAAGATCGCCCATCGCCTGTCGACGCGCGATAAAAAGAAGGTGCTGATGGCGTCGCTCGACACGCGTCGTCCGGCAGCCCAGGAGCAGCTTCGCCAGCTCGGCGCCCAGGCCAGCATCGACACGCTGCCCATTATTTCAGGCCAGTCGCCGACCGATATCGCAACCCGCGCCGTGCAGGCGGCGAAGCTCGGCGGCCATGATGTCGTCATCCTCGACACCGCCGGTCGCACCCATATCGACGAGCCCTTGATGGTCGAGATGGCCGACATCAAGAAGCGCTCGAACCCGCATGAAATCCTGCTGGTCGCCGACTCGCTCACCGGTCAGGACGCCGTCAACCTCGCCCGCAACTTCGACGACCGTGTCGGCATCACCGGCCTGGTGCTGACCCGCATGGACGGCGACGGCCGCGGCGGTGCCGCCCTTTCGATGCGCGCCGTCACCGGAAAGCCGATCAAGCTGATCGGCGTCGGCGAGAAGATGAGCGAGCTGGAGGAGTTTCATCCCCGCCGTATCGCCGACCGCATCCTCGGCATGGGCGACATCGTCTCGCTCGTCGAGCGCGCGGCCGAGAATATCGACGCCGAGAAGGCGGCCGCCATGGCCGCCAAGATGGCCAAGGGCAAATTCGATCTCGACGACCTCGCCGATCAGCTGCGCCAGATGCAGAAGATGGGCGGCATGGGCGGCATCATGGGGATGATGCCCGGCATGGCCGGTATGAAGGACAAGATGGCCGCAGCCGGCCTCGACGACAAGCTTTTCGGCCGTCAGATCGCCATCATCCAGTCGATGACCAGGGCCGAGCGCGCCAACCCCGACCTGCTCAAGCATTCGCGCAAGAAGCGCATCGCCGCCGGTTCCGGCACCGATGCCGCCGCCATCAATAAGCTTCTGAAGATGCACCGCCAGATGGCCGACATGATGAAGATGATGGGCGGCAAGGGCAAAGGCGGCATGATGAAACAGATGATGGGCGGCCTTGCCGGCAAGATGGGGCTTGGCGGCGGCCTGGGCGGCGGCCTAGGCGGCATGCCCGATCTCTCCAATATCGATCCCCGGCAGCTCGAGGCCTTGCAGAAGCAGGCGGAAGCGGCGGGGCTTGGAAAGCCGGGTGGGGGTATGCCCGGTCTCGGCGGCCTGCCGGGTGGTTTGCCTGGCCTCGGCGGCGCCAAGCTGCCGGGTCTCGGCGGTGGTTTCCCGGGATTGCCCGGCTTGCCGAAGAAGAAGTGAAAGGATCGCTTGCCCCATGATTGATCCAAACGTCAAAGCCCAGCTCGCGAGCTATCGTCAGTCGATCGACAATATCGACGCCGCGCTCGTGCACATGCTGGCCGAACGCTTCCGCTGCACCAAAGAGGTCGGCGTGCTGAAGGCCAAATACAATCTGCCGCCGGCCGATCCGGCGCGCGAGGAATACCAGATCGAACGCCTTCGCCAGTTGGCGAAAGCCGCCAATCTGGACCCGGATTTCGCCGAGAAGTTCCTGAACTTCGTCATTAAGGAAGTCATCCGGCATCATGAGCAGATCGCTGCGGATCACGCTGAACAGAGCGCCGCAGCCCGATAACCCGCCTGATCAGGCGATCAAAGAAAAGCCTAAGGAGTAAAGAACATGGCACTGAAAATTCGTCTCGCCCGCGGTGGCTCCAAGAAGCGCCCGTATTACCACGTCGTTCTCGCCGATGCGCGCAGCCCGCGTGACGGCCGCTTCCTGGAAAACCTCGGCTCCTGGAACCCGATGCTCGCCAAGGACGACGAGAAGCGCGTTCAGCTGAACGCCGAGCGCATCAAGCACTGGATCGAAAACGGCGCCCAGCCGACCGACCGCGTTCTGCGCTTCCTCAATGAAGCCGGCGTTGCCAAGCGCGAAGCCAAGAACAACCCGGTCAAGGCAAAGCCGGGCAAGCGCGCTCAGGAACGCGCCGCTGAAAAGGCTCAGAAGATCGCTGACGCCGCCGCTGCGGCTGCCGACGCCGCGGAATAATCGGGACAATTCCTTAATCGGACGGGCGGCATGGCGACATGCCGCCCGTTTTCGTTTCCAATTACCTGCACTTCGTTTATGAGAAACCTGTCTTTCGGCTTCACATGAAGGAACCCATGACAAAGCTTGAAAACCCCGTTCTGATGGCGACGATCGGCAGCGCGCAAGGTCTCCGTGGCGAGGTGCGCGCCAAGGCCTACACGGCCGATCCGAGCGCCCTTGGCGATTACGGCCACCTGCACAGCATGGACGGCCGCAGCTTCGAAGTCCTCGAAATCCGCGAGACGAAGAATGTCGTCGTCGTCCGTTTCCGCGGCGTCAACGACCGCAATGCCGCCGAGGCGCTGAACGGGCTCGAACTCTATATCGAGCGCGACAATCTGCCGGACGAGGAGCTTGAAGACGACGAGTTCTACTATGCCGATCTCGAAGGCCTGGAAGCACGCGACGACAAGGGTGCTAGCTATGGCACGGTCACCGGCGTCTTCGATTTCGGCGCCGGCGATTTGCTGGAACTCAAGGGTCCGGGCAAGCGACCCGTGCTGATCCCCTTCTCCGAAGCCTCGGTGCTGGAAATCGACCTCGAGGCCGGCACGCTGCTGATCGACCCGCTGGCGGCGGGATTGGTCGACGATGCCGAAGAGCTTTCGAAATTCACCGCGGACAGGCCGAAAAAGAAGAAGTGATGGCTTTCCGGGCGAGCGTGCTGACACTCTATCCGGAAATGTTTCCGGGACATCTGGGCTTCTCGCTCGCCGGCAAGGCGATGGAGCGCGGGCAATGGTCGCTGGATGCGGTGCAGATCCGCGATTTCACCACCGACAAGCACCGCACCGTCGACGACACCCCGGCCGGCGGCGGCGCCGGCATGGTGCTGAAACCTGACGTTCTCGCGCGTGCGATCGACAGCACCGCGGAAAACGATACCCGCCCGCGCCTGCTGATGAGCCCGCGCGGCCGGCCGCTGACGCAGGAGCGCGTGCGCGCGCTTGCTTCGGGCGATGGCGTCATCATCGTCTGTGGCCGCTTCGAGGGCGTCGACCAGCGGGTGATCGAGGCGCGCGGGCTGGAGGAGGTCTCGATCGGCGACTACGTTCTGTCGGGCGGCGAGCCGGCGGCGCTGATCGTGCTCGACGCGATCATCCGCATCCTGCCCGGCGTCATGGGCAACGATCTTTCCGGCCTGCACGAAAGCTTCGAAGGCGGGCTGCTGGAACATCCGCATTATACCAGGCCGCAGGCGTGGGAAGGCCGGGAAATCCCGGCGATCCTGACCTCTGGCAATCACGGCGCCATCGAGAAATGGCGGCACCAGGAAGCGGTCCGGCTGACGCGGGAACGGCGGCCGGACCTTCTGGAAAAGGCGAAAACCGAGAAAAACGGCTGATTCCAGCCTCCCTTTCACAAAAATGTCGTGCGAGGGATGACAAGCCCCGGCCTTTCGTGTATTGGCGCACGCGGAAATGGGGTTATCCCCGTCTGCCAGCAAACAAAGAATGGCGAACCCGCTCCCGCCCTGAAGGGCAAAGTCCTGAGGCCAGTTCCAAAGGATCAGTGTCGAGCGCTCTGGCTGTTTCAGAAGAACCAAGGGTTAAGACGATGAACATCATTCAGCAGCTTGAGGCCGAACAGGCCGCCAAGATCGAAGCCAAGCGCACGCTTCCCGAATTTTCCCCGGGCGATACCGTCCGTGTCAACGTGAAGGTCACGGAAGGCAACCGTACCCGCGTTCAGGCCTATGAAGGCGTCTGCATCGCCCGCTCCGGCGGCGGCCTGCAGGAAAACTTCACGGTCCGCAAGATCTCCTACGGTGAAGGCGTCGAGCGCGTATTCCCGGTCTACTCGCCGATGATCGAAAGCGTCGACGTCGTTCGCCGCGGTAAGGTCCGTCGCGCCAAGCTCTATTACCTGCGTGATCGTCGCGGCAAGTCTGCCCGTATCGTTGAAGACACCGGCGTGCGCGCCCGCAAGCTCAACGACGCCGAGCGCGCCGCCATCGCCGAGGAAAAGGCACGCATCGAAGCTGAAAAGATTGCAGCAGCTCAGGCGCTCGCCGCCGAGAAGGCAGCAGCCGAAGCAGCAGAAGCCAAGGCCGCTGCTGAAGCAGCAGCCGCTGCCGCCGCAGCGGAACCGGCAGCAGAATAAGATCTGCGCCCCGCAAAAATCTTTGCTTGGAGCAAAATTCTTTTGCTTGGAGCAAAATTCTTTCGCTTGGAAAGGCGGCCTTCGGGTCGCCTTTTCTCTTTTTTACTTGGGCACGCAGCCGGCGGCCTTGCCTTCGGCACGTTTTCCGTGACAATTTTCGCCGTTCAATCCCGGAGAGCCGTTCCATGCTGTTTCGTCGTACTGTCCTTGCGAGCTTCGCCGCCCTTGCGCTTGCACCCTTGGCCGCATCGGCTGCTGAGCTGCCCAATCTTGGCGGCAAGAACGTCGTCGTCGTGACCGAGAACGCCTACCCGCCGCTGCAGTTCGTCGACCCGAAATCCGGCAAGCCGATCGGCTGGGAATATGATGCGATGAGCGAAATCGCCAAGCGGCTGAATTTCAAGGTCGAATACCAGAACACCAGCTGGGACGCGATGATCCAGGCGGTGTCCGACGGCCAGTACAATATCGGCATGACCGGCATCACCATCAAGGACGATCGCAAGCAGAAGGTGGATTTCTCCGATCCCTATATGCGTTCGCAGCAGTTCATGCTGGTGCGCGGCGACGAGAAACGTTTCACCGATGGAAAGTCCTTCGCCGCATTCAAGGATGGCCTGGTCGGCGCCCAGCCCGGCACCACGCCCTTCTACACCGCCGTTTACGAGGTGCTCGACGGCAATGAGCAGAACCCGCGCATCAAGCTCTTCGAAACCTTCGGCGCCACCGTTCAGGCGCTGAAGGCCGGCGACGTCGATGTGGTGCTGACCGACGGCACCGCCGGCAAGGGTTATGTCGATGCCTCGAACGGCGCCCTGAAGCTGATCGGCGGGCCGCTCGGCACCGAGGATTTCGGCTTCATCTTCCCGAAGGGCTCCGATCTCGTCGCCCCCGTCAACGCCGCCATTTCAGTCCTCAAGGCCGACGGCACGCTGGATGCGCTGAACAAGAAGTGGTTCCTCGACTACAAGATGGGCGAATGACGCCGAGCCATAGCTGATGGCTTTGCGACCATCTCCCGACAGACACGTCAAGGACGACTATCCATGGTGGCTGGTCGCGCTCGTTGCGATCGGCATCGTCCTTGCCGCGGTCATCGTCACCAACGACATCTACGCCCAGGTCTTCCGCACCGTCGTCAACGGTGTCGGTATCACCGTCTTCGTGACGCTGGTCGCTTTCGTGCTCGCCACCCTGCTCGGCCTCGGCATCTGCCTGCTCGGCATGGCCGATAGCCCGGTGCTGCGCCAGATCGCACGCTTCTACATCGAGATCATCCGCGGTATCCCGATCCTGGTGCTCCTGTTCTACGTCGCCTTCGTCGGCGCTCCGGCCCTGGTTGCCGGCTATAATTTTCTGATTTCGCCGCTGGTGAGTTCAGGCATGGCCGAACCCATCCTGGTGCGCGATCTGTCGCTGATGTGGCGGGCGATCATCGCGCTGACGATCGGTTATTCCTCCTTCATCGCCGAAATCTTCCGGGCCGGCTTCCAGTCGGTCGATCTTGGCCAGATCGAGGCCGCCAAGGCACTCGGCCTTTCCCGCTACCGGCGTTTCCGCTCCGTCATCTTCCCGCAGGCGATCCGGGTGATCTTCCCGCCGCTTTCCAACGATTTCGTCTCGATGGTCAAGGATTCATCACTCGTCTCCGTTCTCGGCGTCGCCGACATCACCCAGATGGGCAAGGTCTATGCCGCCGGCTCCTTCCGCTTCTTCGAGACCTATTCGATCGTCACCTATATCTACCTGATCCTGACGATCGGCCTGTCGCTGGCGCTACGGCGGACAGAAAAATGGATGAAGTCGCGGTAAAGCCGTGACACGCCGAGGAGACCGCGGAAGGGCAGTTGATGATTCAAATTGAAGCCGCCGCGAAAAATCGCTATATGCAGGCGATGGAATCCAAGTTCAGATGCACAGGCGCGCATATTTTCGTGCTGCAGGACCATTATCGCCTGCCGGCGCGGTTCTTTGCATGCGTGTCCGGTGCGCTCAACAGCCGACTTCGTTGATCGAATGACGGCCGGCGGAGCTTGATCCGCTTTTTACTCGATTTCCCAAAAGCATCCAAAAACGGACTTAACGCCATGAGCGCACCGCGTACCCTCTACGACAAGATCTGGGACGATCATCTGGTCGACGAACAGAAAGACGGCACCTGTCTTCTCTACATCGACCGCCACCTGGTCCACGAAGTCACCTCGCCGCAGGCGTTCGAAGGCCTGCGGATGACCGGCCGCAAGGTTCGCGCCCCGGAAAAGACGCTCGCCGTCGTCGACCATAACGTTCCGACCTCGCCCGACCGCCATCTCGGCATCAAGAACGAGGAAAGCCGCATCCAGGTGGAAGCGCTGGCGACCAACGCCGCCGAATTCGGCGTCGAATATTATTCGGCAAACGACAAGCGCCAGGGCATCGTTCACATCGTCGGCCCCGAACAGGGCTTCACCCTGCCCGGCATGACGATCGTCTGCGGTGACAGCCACACCTCGACGCACGGCGCCTTCGGCGCGCTGGCGCACGGCATCGGCACCTCCGAAGTCGAGCATGTGCTGGCGACCCAGACACTGATCCAGAAGAAGGCGAAGAACATGCTGGTCCGGGTCGATGGCCTGCTGCCGCCGCACGTTACCGCCAAGGACATCATCCTCGCCATCATCGGCGAAATCGGCACCGCCGGCGGCACCGGCCACGTCATCGAATTTGCCGGCGAAGCGATCCGCTCGCTGTCGATGGAAGGCCGCATGACCATCTGCAACATGACCATCGAAGGCGGCGCCCGCGCCGGCCTGATCGCCCCTGACGAAAAGACCTTCGAATACATCAAGGGCAAACCGCGCGCGCCGAAGGGCGAGGCGCTGGAGCAGGCGATCGCCTACTGGAAGACGCTGCAGACCGACGAGGGTGCGCATTACGACCGCGTCGTCGTGCTCGATGCCGCCAGCCTGCCGCCGATCGTCTCCTGGGGCTCCTCGCCCGAGGACGTCATCTCCGTCCAGGGCATCGTTCCCAATCCCGACGATATCCAGGACGAGACCAAGCGCACCTCCAAATGGCGCGCGCTCGACTATATGGGCCTGAAGCCCGGCACCAAGATGACCGACATCACGCTTGATCGCGTCTTCATCGGCTCCTGCACCAACGGCCGCATCGAGGATCTGCGCGAAGTCGCCAAGGTGGTCGAAGGCAAGACGGTTGCCGCAACCGTCGATGCGATGATCGTTCCGGGCTCCGGCCTCGTCAAGGAACAGGCGGAAGCCGAAGGGCTGGACAAGATCTTCAAGGCCGCCGGCTTCGACTGGCGCGAGCCGGGCTGCTCCATGTGCCTTGCCATGAACGACGACCGCCTGAAGCCGGGCGAGCGCTGCGCTTCGACCTCGAACCGCAACTTCGAAGGCCGCCAGGGCTTCAAGGGCCGCACGCACCTCGTCTCGCCGGCAATGGCGGCGGCGGCGGCGATTGCCGGTCATTTCGTCGATATCCGCGAGTGGAATTGATCCCTCGTCCGACGGGAAGGGTATGAAAACCGCCCGATGCGCTCCGCGCGCATCGGGCGGTTTTGCTTTCTATGGCGGCTGCGCCCTATCCCGCTGTAATTCAACGGGTAAGCCCGTTTGTGGATGGCCCGCCTTGCCAATTTCATCCTTTCGGGCAATCGACATCGGAAAACGCCTGTGGCCTCATCGATATGGGGCGCGATACACGACAGATACCGTTCAGGCCTTCGGCGAACACCGCGCCATCGAGGGAATGGCCATGAGGCAGAAAATAGTACGGAGTTTACTGCAAGCCAGCCTGTTCGTGTTTGCATCCCTGACATCGATCGACACCGCCGGCGCCGGGACCCTCCATCCCGCGATAGCAGTCATGGCGCCGTCCGGCCTGCTGCAGCAGGCCGCGCAAAACAAGATCCCATCCCTCAACGGATATCGCGGCTATGGCAGCGCCCGGCCCGGCTATATCAAGAGCTCCAACGGCTATTGGTATCCCGCGCGGGCTTTCAACACTTCTGACGAATATACCGGCTCGATCGGACGGCCACAGCGCATGAACAATAGCTGCGACTTCGGCTTTGCCCCGACCAACGGATCGTCGAACTGCAATTACTGAAAGCCAGCATTCTCCGTCATGCGGCGGTCGCCGCGGGTAATTTACCCGAAAGGCCACCGCTGCAATTGTTTTAGCGCTGATCGCAACGGCGATCAGAAAGTTGCCGTCATCGGGTCCGGCCCCATGCGGGCGCCGGCGCTGTCGAGCCTGGCAATCGCCGCCATATCGTCGGCATCGAGCTTGAAGTCGAACACCTGGAAATTCTCCTCGATGCGCGACGGCGTCACCGACTTCGGAATGACGACGAGGCCGGTGTCGAGGTGCCAGCGGATGATGACCTGAGCCGGCGTCTTGCTATGTTTCCGGGCGATCTCACCGATAACGGGGTTCGAGATGAACTTGCCCTGGCCGAGCGGGCTCCAGGATTCGGTGGCGATACCAAGCTTCCTGTGCGCCTCCTGCGCCGCTTTCTGCTGAAAGTCGGGATGCAGCTCGATCTGGTTGATGACCGGAACCACCCCGGTTTCGCCGATGATGCGCTCCAGATGTTCGGGACAGAAATTCGACACGCCGATCGAGCGGGCGCGGCCCTCTTCGCGGATGCGCACGAAGGCCTTCCAGGTTTCGGTGTAGAGGCCGCGATGCGGCGACGGCCAGTGAACGAGATAGAGGTCGACATAGTCGGAGCCGAGCTTCTTCAGGCTGCCGTCGAAGGCGCTGAGCGTATTGTCGTAGCCCTGGTCGGTGTTTCGGAGCTTGGTGGTGACGAAGATGTCCTTGCGGTCGAGGCCGGAGGCGCGGATGCCTTCGCCGACACCCTCTTCGTTGTCGTAGCCGGACGCCGTGTCGATATGGCGATAGCCGGCGGCAATCGCCGCGCGCACCGTCGGAGCGGCAATCTCCTGCGGCGTCTGCCAGACGCCGAGGCCGACCTGGGGAATGGAATGTCCGTCATGGAAAGTGATGATGGGTTGAGGGGTCACACTATATCTCCGGGAGTTTGAAGAATTGGACGAGGCTTGAATTGCGCCCGCACTTTTCGAGCGTCCCGGAGCGCATTTCAGCCTTGAGCGCTCGGTCACCGGAAACATATAGGCGGCCGGATCCGGAAGACAATCAGAGGACCCGGACAATCGTCCCCTTCCGAAGATGCGGCAGAAGCCGGCGCATGTCGCGGAGGCTGACCGCCACGCAGCCGGCCGTCGGCTCGTAGCCCGGCCGGATGAGATGGAAGAACACCGCCGAGCCGCAATTGCGCGCCCGCGAGGAGATGTTCCAGTCCATCACCAGGCAGATGTCGTAAAGCCCGTCGCTGCGCCGCATCTCCTCATGGCTTGCGCCGAACGGCGCCCGGACGAGGCGGTTATAGCTGGCGTTGCCGGGCTGATCGCACCAGAGCATGTCGGCGCGGATTCGGCGGATGGGAAGCGGGGTAGCAAGCCGGCCGTTGCGCTCACCGCGCCGGAAGCCGGATATCAGCCGCATCGAGGCGATCGGCGTGGCGCCGTCGCCCTCGCGTTTGATCACGCTGCGGCCGGAGCGACCGATCGCGGCGGGGATGATGATCGCGCCGAGCCGGACGATCGCCCGGCTCTTGCGTCCGGGCGCCGGCCGCACCACGATCGTCGACGGCTTCATCCCCGGCTCCCGCCTTGTTTTTTCCATTTTTCTCGCATGTCTTGCATTGTCTGGGGCTCCGATTGAAATCATATCAAAACCTGCGCTGCAACGGCCCACCGCGCGATCCTTGCCAAATGAGGAATTTGGCGTAGGACTAGGGGACTTAACATGAGGAAAGCAAGGGCATGACCGCACGCACCATTCTTCTGGTGGATGACGACGATGACCTTCGTCAGACGCTGACGGAGCAATTGTCGCTGTATGAGGAATTTTCGGTTCTGCAGGAAGCCAACGCCGGCAAGGGTGTTGCCACCGCCCGCTCGACGCCGGTCGACCTCTTGATCATGGATGTCGGCCTGCCCGATATGGATGGCCGCGAGGCGGTCAAGCTGCTGCGCAAGGGCGGCTTCAAGGCGCCGATCATCATGCTGACCGGCCACGATACCGATTCGGATACGATCCTCGGCCTCGAAGCCGGCGCCAACGATTATGTCACCAAGCCTTTCCGCTTCGCCGTGCTGCTCGCGCGCATCCGGGTGCAGCTGCGCCAGCACGAGCAGAGCGAGGACGCCACCTTCACCGTTGGCCCCTACCTGTTCAAACCGAGCCAGAAGCTGCTGACCACCGACAACGGCCAGAAGATCCGGCTGACGGAAAAGGAGGCGGCGATTATCCGCTATCTCTACCGGGCCGAACAGAAGGTCGTCACCCGCGACGTGCTTCTCGAAGAGGTTTGGGGCTATAACTCGGGCGTCACCACGCATACGCTGGAAACCCATGTCTATCGGCTGCGCCAGAAGATCGAGCGCGATCCCTCCAATGCCGAAATCCTGGTGACGGAAAACGGCGGCTACAAGATCATACCCTAGAGCAATTCCATTTTTCTCCGAATCACGGAAATGCTCCATCTCTTTGTTTTCACCCAATTCCAGCAAAACCACGACGCGGTTTTGCCGGAATCGCTCTAAGGCGAAAAGCCCGCATGGCGCTGACCGACGACATCCGCATGCTCGCGCAGCTTCCTCTGTTCAAGGACATGAACGAGGATCAGCTGCGGCTGATCGCCTTCGGCGCCGACCGGCGCATGATCGCCGCCGGCCAGATGTTGTTTCGCCAGGGCTCGCCCGCCGAGAGCGCCTATGTTGTCCTCAGCGGCAGCCTGGAGCTAAGCGCAACGAGCAGCGACGGCATACAGAGGAGGGAGGGGATCGCCGGCCCTGGAACGCTGGTTTCCGAGCTGGCGCTGGTCACGCTGGTGGAGCGCAAATTCACCGCGGTCGCGCGCGAGGACACCAGCATCATCCGCATCACCCGTGCCCTCTTCCACCGGCTGATCGAAGAATATCCGGATGCAGCCCGGCTGATCGAAAACCGCATCCGCGACAATCTCGCCGAACTTGCGGCAAAGGCCGCAAGCCAGTTCTACCGCTTCAGCTGACCGCTGTTGGAGGGGTTCCACGCGTTCATAAAATGCTGAACCACACCGCTCTAGAAATCGAAATGCGCCGTGACCGGCACATGATCCGAGGGACGATCCCAGCCGCGCGCCTCTTTCAGAATCTCGATGCGTCTGAGATGCGGCCCGAGATCCGATGATGACCAGATATGGTCGAGACGGCGGCCGCGGTCGGCCGCCTCCCAGTCCTTGGCGCGGTAGCTCCACCAGGTATAAAGCTTCTCGCTCTCCGGCACATGATGGCGCATGAGATCAAGCCAGGCGCCGCGCTTCATCACCTCGAGCAAGCCGTCGGTTTCGACGGGCGTATGGCTGACGATTTTCAGCAGCTGTTTGTGCGACCAGACATCGTGCTCCAGCGGCGCGATGTTCAGGTCGCCGACCAGGATCGCCGACGTATTCGCCTCGCCATTGGCTTTCAGATGCTTCATCTCCTCGATGAAATCGAGCTTGTGGCCGAATTTCGGATTGATCGTGCGATCCGGCTCGTCGCCACCGGCCGGGACGTAGAAATTGTGCAGCCGGATACGGCGGTTGCCATGTTCGAAGATCGCCGAGATATGGCGGGCATCGCCGACCCCGCAATAATCCTGCCGGTGATCCTCCGTCAGCGGAATGCGCGAGGCGATCGCCACGCCATGATAGCCCTTCTGGCCGTGGATGATGATGTGATCGTAGCCCATGGCCCGCAGCGGGGCCGCCGGGAAGAGCTCGTTCGTCACCTTGGTTTCCTGCAGGCAGAGAATATCCGGCCGCTGCTTGAGAACGAGCTGCTCGACGATCGGCATGCGCAGCCGCACCGAGTTGATGTTCCAGGTGGTGATCGACAAGCCCATATGCCCAGCCCTTTCATGCTTTCATGAAAGGGCTTTAGAACAAAGGCGGATAGGAGGAAACCGGCCGCGTGCAAAAGCCGCGGGCGATCAACCGAAAAGGCCTCAGTCGCGCGACTGCGGCGTGCCCGGAATGGTCTCATAGGGCACGCGGAAGACGCGATCGTCGAACTGCACGCCTGTCTTGACGTTGAAGATCATCACCGACGTGTCCTTGCCCTGATTGTCGGTGATCGTCCACTGGCGCAGATCGTAGGTCTTCGGGTCGAACATCATGGTGATGGTCGAGTTGCCGAACACCGTATTGTTGCCGAGCGCGATCGTCGTCAGATCGGACTCTTCCTTCACACCCTTCACCATGCCCGCCGACAGGTCGATACGTTGCGCCAGCAGCAGGCTGAGCGGCGTCTTGGAAAGCGGATAGAGATCCCAGGTTTTCAGCTTGGTATTGCCGATGGCGACGTTCTTGCCGTCGGCGATCACCCGCATCGGCGACGGATCGTCATAGTTGAAGCGCAGTTTGCCGGGACGCTGGATGAAGAACTTGCCGCCGGTCTGCTCGCCGCGCGGACCGAACTGCACGAATTCGCCCTGCATCGTCGTGACGCCGGAGAAATGGTCGGCGATCGCCTGCGCCGTGCCGGAGGCCGGAGCCGCCGCCTGCGCATGCGCGCCGAAAGGAATGGCGCTTGCCATCGCAGCGAGAGCAAAGGCGCCGAGAAGATCGCGGCGCGTTACCGTCAGGCCGGAGAGGAAGGTGTCGGAGTTACTCATCTAAATCTCCTTTATGCGATCTGCATGCTGCCGAAAGGCGGCGTCTTCAAGGCGTTGCGATCGGGCCTGCGTGAGGTAACGGCTTGGCTGCCGTCAGGTTTCCGCAAAAGCGGTTCCCATCGGAAATATATGCCGATTATTTCAGCGGTCGAGGATGTCGCCTTCTGTCGGAACGAGAATTTCGCGTTTGCCGGCATGGTTGGCCGGTCCGATGATGCCTTCCTTTTCCATCCGCTCGATGAGCGAGGCGGCCCGGTTGTAGCCGATGCCGAGTCGGCGCTGGACGTAGGAGGTCGAAGCCTTGCCGTCACGCAGCACGATGGCGACAGCCTGGTCATAGGGATCTTCCGAATCCGAAAGATTCGACGTGCCGGCGGGGCCGCCGCCACCGCCGCCGTAATCGCCATCCTCGTCGTCATCGGCGGTGATGGCATCGAGATACTGCGGCGAGCCCTGGGTCTTCAGATAGGAGACGATCTCCTCAACCTCGACATCCGAGACGAATGGGCCGTGCACGCGCTGGATACGCCCGCCGCCCGCCATGTAGAGCATGTCGCCCATACCCAGCAGCTGTTCGGCACCCTGTTCGCCGAGAATGGTGCGGCTGTCGATCTTCGAGGTCACCTGGAAGGAAATGCGGGTCGGGAAGTTCGCCTTGATCGTGCCGGTGATGACGTCGACCGACGGGCGCTGCGTCGCCATGATCACGTGGATGCCGGCGGCACGCGCCATCTGCGCCAGACGCTGCACGGCGCCTTCGATATCCTTGCCGGCGACCATCATCAGGTCGGCCATTTCGTCGATGATGACGACGATATAGGGCATCGGCCTCAGGTCGAATTCTTCGGTCTCGTACATTGCCTCGCCGGTGTGGCGGTCGAAGCCGGTCTGCACCGTGCGCGAAATCGCCTCGCCCTTCGACAGGGCCTGCTCGACGCGGGTGTTGAAGCCGTCGATGTTGCGCACACCGATCTTCGACATCTTCTTGTAGCGCTCTTCCATCTCGCGCACCGTCCATTTGAGCGCGACGACGGCCTTCTTCGGATCGGTGACGACGGGCGAAAGCAGATGCGGAATGCCGTCATAGACGGAGAGTTCGAGCATCTTCGGGTCGATCATGATCAGCCGGCACTGTTCCGGCGTCATGCGATAGAGCAGCGACAGGATCATCGTGTTGATGGCGACCGACTTGCCCGAGCCGGTGGTGCCGGCGACGAGCAGATGCGGCATCTTGGCGAGGTCGGCAATGACGGCTTCGCCGCCGATCGTCTTGCCCAGCGCCATGGCGAGCTTGGCCTTGCTGCCGTCGAAATCGCGGGACGCGATGAGTTCGCGCAGATAGACGGTCTCGCGCGTCTGGTTCGGCAATTCGATGCCTATCGCGTTGCGGCCGGGCACGACGGCGACGCGAGCCGCAATGGCGCTCATCGAGCGGGCGATATCGTCGGCAAGGCCGATGACCCGCGACGACTTGATGCCCGGCGCCGGCTCCAGTTCATAGAGCGTGACGACGGGACCGGGGCGGACATGGATGATCTCGCCCTTGACGCCGAAATCTTCGAGCACGCCTTCGAGCATGCGGGCGTTCTGCTCCAGCGCATCGGCCGAAAGCGTCGAATCGCGCACGACATTCTTCGGTTCGGCAAGCAGATGCATCGAGGGAAGCTGGAAACCTTCCGGACGAATGAACGAGCCCTGCGCCTCCCGCTCGACACGGGCGCCGGGCTTCGGACGTGAGACGGCGGGAACGACACGCGGCTCCGGCTTGCCGGCGGCTTTCGCCGGCGCGCGGATCATCCAGTCGTCGTCATCGTCATCCGGCAGGATATCGGCCGGGCGCGGCGGCATATCGCGGTCGAACGGCAGATCGTCGTCATCATCTTCGTCGTCGATGGAAAGCGACGGCGGCGCGACGACGCGGCGCGGCGAAGCCGCCCGTGCTCCCATCGATGGCTCCATCGACGGTTCCATCCGCTCGCCGCGCGTCGCCGGCGCCTTGGCGCGAACCGGTTCGTTCAGCGTGCCGAACTCGTCATCGTTGAAATCATAGGGCGATTCGAAATCGCCCTGACGGCGCTTGCGCGGCCCCATGCCGAGAAGGCGGCGCAGCCGCCCCTGGCTCATGTACCAGGCATGCGTCACCGCACCGCTGAGAGCGACCCAGCGCGACTCGTCCTCCTCGTCCTCGTCTCCGACGACGCGGGCCTTGCTTGTCGTTCCGGCGTAGTCTTCCTCGATCTCCTCCTCGACCTCGCTGCGACCGACGAGCCCTGAGGCAAAGAGCATCATCCAGGCGGTCGGCGCGGCAAAGATGCAGCCGACGACCATGGCGAAGGTACCGGTGGGATAAGCGCCGACGAAGAGGGCGGGAAAACGCAGGATCATATCGCCGACGACGCCGCCGATGCCGTTCGGGATCGGCCAGGTGAGCGGCGGCGGAAAGCAGCCGATCACCGCGCAGGACAGCACCGTGCCGGCGAGCCAGGCGCCGGCACGGGCGGGGATGCGGCTGAAGCGGCGGCCCGAGATCAGCGCCAGCGCCCAGGCGACGATCGGCAGCATCGAAACGACGCTGGCAAGGCCGAGAAACTGCATGACGAGATCGGCAAAGGCAGCACCGCTGTAGCCGAGGATATTGGTCGGCAGGTTGGCCGTGGCATAGGAATAGCTTGGATCGGCGACGTTCCACGTCGCCAGCGCCGCGACGCAGAGTGCCAGCAGCAGAAAGATCGCAAAGCCGATGAGCGCCTGGATCTGCCGCAGCATGAATGCCGAGAAGGAGAACCGATCCGGACGGCCATCCATCGCCGGCGACGTGCTTCTTGCCATGTGTCTAACCCGTCCAATGCCTGAGGGCATGCGAATCACCGAAGCTTCGCCATGCCAAAATGCGTCCCCTCTACCTAATCAGAGCCGGGTTAAAGCGATGTTAACCATGCATGCCGGGACGTGCATTGCGGACGGGGAAATCAAAAAAGCCCGAACCTGGAAAGGGTTCGGGCCAAATGCGGTCTATGACAGCTTTTCCGGGTCTAACCCGGAAAAGCTCTAGATAGGCCGCGACGGGCCGTGAAGCGGCGCCCGTCTGCCGGGCGCCGCAAACCCTGTGATCAGGAAGCGTGGTAGGCGGCTTCGCCGTGGGTCGAAAGGTCGAGGCCTTCGCGCTCGGCTTCGACGCTGACGCGCAGGCCGATGACGACGTCGACGATCTTGTAGAGGATCGCCGAACCGATGCCCGACCACAGCAGCGTCGTCAGCACGCCCTTGGCCTGGGCGAGCACCTGGGTTGCGGTGCCGGCATAGGAAGCAGCGAAATCGGCCGTCGAATAATCGACGATCCCTGCACCGCCGAGCGCCGGGTTGACGAGGATACCGGTACCGAGAGCGCCGAGGATGCCGCCGACGCAATGCACGCCGAAGACGTCGAGGCTGTCGTCGTAATTGAACTTGTTCTTCACGACGTCGACGAAGAAGTAGCAGACCGGCGAGACGACGAGGCCGAGAACGATCGAGCCCATCGGGCCGGCAAATCCGGCAGCCGGGGTGATGGCGACGAGACCGGCAACCGCACCCGAAGCGCCGCCGAGCATCGACGCCTTGCCGCGGGTCAGGCTTTCGACGACGCACCAGGAGACGGCGGCAGCTGCCGTCGCGACGAAGGTGTTGATAAAGGCAAGCGAGGCATAGCCATTGGCTTCGAGGTTGGAGCCGGCGTTGAAGCCGAACCAGCCGACCCAGAGCAGCGATGCGCCGACCATGGTCAGGGTCATCGAATGCGGAGCCATGATTTCCTTCTTATAGCCGGTGCGCTTGCCGAGCATGATGGCGCCGACGAGACCGGCGATACCGGCATTGATGTGGACGACCGTGCCGCCGGCAAAGTCGATTGCGCCGTAGGAGAAGATCAGGCCGGCCGGCGAGGTGTAGGAGCTCGGACCGCCCCAGAACCAGACCATATGCGCCATCGGGAAGTAGATGAAGGTGACCCAGAGCACGACGAAGAGCATGACGGCCGAGAACTTGACGCGCTCGGCGAAGGCGCCGACGATCAGGCCGGGCGTGATGCAGGCGAAGGTCATCTGGAAGACGATGAAGGTGTATTCCGGAATGGCGACGCCCTTCGAGAAGGTTTCGGCGAGCGACGAGGTGTTGACGCCGGCCAGGAACGCCTTCGAGAAGCCGCCGACGAAGCTATTCAGCGAGCCGCCGTCGGTGAAGGCGAGCGAATAACCGTAGGTCACCCAGAGCAGCGCCACGACGGCGGTGATCATGAACACCTGCATCAGCACGGAGAGCATGTTCTTGGCGCGGACGAGGCCGCCGTAGAACAGCGCAAGACCGGGGATGGTCATCAGCAGGACGAGCGCCGAGGAGATGAGCATCCAGGCATTGTCACCCTTGTCCATGGTGAAGGCCGGAGCGGCGGCTGCGGTAGTGGCGGCTGCGGCGGGCGCGGCCTCCTGCGCGAAGGCAACAACCGGCGCCAGCAACGCGGCCGAAGTTGCGCAGATCAGCGCAAAGGGGGAAGAAAACTTCGAAGTCGACATTGAAAAAAGCTCCTTGATCTGCCGCTTACAGCGCTTCTGAATCGGTTTCACCCGTACGGATGCGCACGGCATGATCGATCGAATAGACGAAAATCTTGCCGTCGCCGATCTGACCGGTCTTGGCCGACGCCGCGATGGCTTCAACCGCACGGTCGACGAGTTCCGATGCAACGGCGATTTCGATCTTGAGCTTCGGCAGGAAGCTGACCGCATATTCGGTGCCGCGATAGATTTCGGTATGCCCCTTCTGGCGCCCGTAGCCCTTCACTTCGGTTACGGTCAGTCCCTGAATACCGATCGCCGTAAGAGCTTCGCGGACCTCATCGAGCTTGAACGGCTTGATAATAGCCATCACAATTTTCATCTGGTTTCCCATCCTTCGTTATCCTCGGCACGGAGCCGACTCTCCTTGCCGCTGACATTCCTGGACAGCGACCGGCGATATACATTCAAAGGACGTGCCAGATTCGAGGCGAGATATAACCCATTGAAAAACAACAACTATAATTTAGAGCGCCAATAAACAGGCAAATGACCGGCAAATGACCGCCCAATAAGCGCACAAATAATGCGCAATTTTTCAAAGATGCATATTATTTATTCATTTGCCTTTTTCCGAATCAGACCTTCCTGCGCAACGGAAGCGATCAGCTCACCCGATCGGGTAAAGAGGCTGCCCCGGGTCAGCCCTCTGGCGCCCGAAGCCGACGGGCTGTCCTGCGTGTAGAGCAGCCAGTCGTCGAGCCTGCAGGGTCTGTGGAACCACATGGAATGATCGAGGCTCGCCACCTGCAGGCTCTGATCGAAGATGGAGGTGCCGTGCGCATAGAGCGACGTATCGAGCAGCGTCATGTCCGAGAGATAGGCAAGTACCGCCGCCTGATAGAGCCGGTCGTCGGGAACCGGGCCGGTGGCGCGGACCCAGACGTCCTGTTTGGGGTCGAGCTTCTTGTCGGAAAAATAATGCGTCAGCGAGACAGGACGGATCTCGATCGGCCGCTCGCGCTGCCAGTATTTTCGGATCGCCTCCGGCGCATGCGTCAGATACTGATCCTTGATCTGCTGTTCGCCGAGCAGCGCCTCGGGCATCTGCACCTCGGGCATGGCGATCTGGTGGTCGAAGCCCGGCTCCTCCACCTGGAAGGAAGCCGACAGCGTGAAGATCGCCTTGCCGTGCTGGATGGCGACGACGCGCCGCGTATTGAAGCTCGATCCGTCGCGGATCCGCTCCACCTGGTAGATGATCGGCACCGAGGGATCGCCGGGGCGCATGAAATAAGCATGCAGCGAATGGACGAAACGCGCGCCCTCGATGGTGCGCTGCGCCGCCATCAGCGCCTGGCCGATCACCTGGCCGCCGAAGACCCGCTGCCAGCCCGCCTGCGGGCTGCGCCCACGGAAGATATCGACCTCGATCGGCTCCAGGTCGAGCGTCGCAAGCAGCGTCTCCATCGCCGAAGGCCCTGATATTTCGCGCGTCATTTTGTATGCCTCCCGGCGGTAGGAAGTGAAGTTGCGATGATCTATATAGGTCACATCTGAGGCACAAGGTACGGGAGCGCGCGATGCTGGATATGCTGGTTGTGGGCGGGGGTTATGTCGGCCTTTCCGCCGCTGTCGCGGTCAAGCAGGCAGCACCGCATCTGAATGTCGCGGTCGTCGAGGCGGCCCCGGAACATGTCTGGAAAAACGACACTCGCGCTTCGGCCGTCATCGCGGCGGCAGCGAAAATGCTCGAAATCTTCGGCGTCTGGAACGAGATCGAGCCGGAGGCTCAGCCGATCTCCAAGATGATCGTCACCGACTCGAAAACCGCCGATCCGGTGCGACCGGTGTTTCTCACCTTCGACGGCGAAGTGGCCGAAGGCCGGCCTTTCGCCCATATGATCCCGAATGTGGCGATGGTCGCAGCGCTGCGCGGCGTCTGCGAGCGCCTCGGCATCGAGATCCGTCACGGCCTCGGCGCCACGGAGCTGAAGACGCACGACAGCCACGTCACCGTCACGCTTTCCGACGGCAGCACGCTGGAGAGCCGGCTGCTGGTGGCCTGCGACGGTGTGCGCTCGAAACTGCGCGACCTCGCCGGCATCAAGACCGTCACCTGGGACTACGGCCAGTCCGGCATCGTTGCAACGGTCGAACATGAGCGGCCGCATGAGGGCTGCGCCGAGGAGCATTTCCTGCCGGCCGGACCCTTCGCCATCCTGCCGCTCCGCAACAACCGCTCCTCGCTGGTCTGGACGGAGCGCACACATGACGCCGACCGGTTGGTCGCCGCCGACGATCTGGTTTTCGAGGAGGAGCTCGAACGGCGCTTCGGCCACAAGCTCGGGGCGCTGAAGATCATCGGCGACAAACGCGCCTTCCCGCTCGGCCTGACACTCGCCCGCGCCTTCGTCGCGCCGCGTTTTGCGCTGGCCGGCGACGCCGCCCACGGCATTCACCCGATTTCGGGACAAGGCCTGAACCTCGGCTTCAAGGATGTGGCGGCCCTTGCCGAAACCATCGTGGAGGCCGATCGCCTCGGCCTCGATATCGGCTCGATCAACATTCTCGAACGCTACCAGACCTGGCGGCGCTTCGACACCTTCCGCATGGGCATGACGACCGACGTGCTGAACCGGCTGTTCTCCAACGACGCAACACCGATCCGCATCGCCCGCGATGTCGGCCTCGGCATTGTCGACCGGCTGCCGCGCCTCAAATCCTTCTTCATCGGCCAGGCGGCCGGAACGACGGCCAAGGACAATCCGCGGCTGCTGGCCGGCCAGGCAATTTGAGCTCGATTTGAAGAGCGTTATTCGTCGAGGCGGCGGGCTTCGGAGACCAGCATGATCGGAATGCCGTCGCGGATCGGATAGGCAAGCCGCGCCTTTTCCGAGACAAGCTCATTGTGCTCGCGATCATAGGAAAGCCGGCCCTTGGAGAGCGGGCAGACCAGGAGGTCGAGCAGTTTCGGATCGACGCGGCTGAGTTTTTCGTCCATGGCCGAAGTCTACTGCAGAACCGTGTCGGAGTCACCGAAGACACGCGCCAGTACGATCTCGGTAATGGCGATCAGCGTTTCGGCCCGCGTCTTCAGATCGGGCGCCTCTAACAGCGCCTGTTTTTCCGCCGGCCCGAACGGCGACATCATCGCCAGCGAATTGACGAGCGTCAGATTGCTCGCCCGCTCGACGCTCTCCCAATCGGCTTCCAGCTTGTTGGCATCGAGATAGGCCTTGAAGGCGGTCAGAAGTGCTGCGCGGTCGACCGCCTCCTCCTCGTTAGCGGCCGAGAGATCGGCGATGAACGGGGCGATACGGAAGGTACGGAAGGGATCGCTGGTGGTTTTCTCCTCCAGCAACCGAAAGCGGCAGACGCCGGTCAGCGAGACGATATAGCGCCCATCGCCGGTCTCGGCGAAGGAGGTGATGCGGCCGAGGCAGCCGACAGCGGCAAGGTTGGGATCGCTACCCTTGTCCTCGTGTTCGCCGAGCGCCGGCTGGACCATGCCGATCAGCCGGTTTCCCGTCAGCGCCGCATCCAGCATCGCCAGATAGCGCGGTTCGAAAATGTTGAGCGGAAGCTGCCCGGCCGGCAGAAGGAGGGCACCGGTCAGGGGGAAGACGGCGATCGTATCAGGCAGATCGCCCGGCTTCAGGTATCTGGCATTCCCGACTTGCATGTAACCGTCCCGCATTCTTGTAACGGGCATGCCCGTCCTGACGAGAATGTGGTGCCCCCGCTCGAAAACGCAAGGGCAGATGCTCGAAACTTAGCCCATACCCGGAAAATCGGAATCGGCTTTCAACGGGATTGGACACCGATTCAAGCGATCCGGCGCCTTGCCGCCCTGTTGGAGCCGCAACGCGCTACGAGAACAGCATCGCCGAAAGCTTGCGCCGGGCCGACACCGTCGCCGGATCCTTGAAGCCCCAGACCTCGAAGAACTGCAGCAGCTGGCGGCGGGCGCCGTCATCGTCAAAGGCGCGGTCCTTGCGCATGATCAGCAGCAGGTGCTCGGCCGCTTCGTCGCGCCGGCCTTCGACATTGAGGATCTTGGCAAGCTTCAGCCGTGCCTCGTGGTCGTCGGGGTTTGCCACAAGGTCGCGTTCGAGCGCAACCGGATCGCCGAGCTTGCGGGCTTCCTCGATCTGTTCGAGCTTTTTCACCACCGCCTGGATGCCGGCGTCTTTCGAGAGCTCCTCCGGCAGATCCGTCAGGGTTTGGCGCGCCCGCTCGTGCTGGTTTGCCGCGATCATGCATTCGGCCATTCCGGCAATCGCCTTGGCATTTTCGGGATCGGCCTGCATCACCGCGGCGTAGAGCTGAGCGGCCTCATTGAGATTGCCGGCGGCCAGCAATTCTGCCGCTTCGGTGAGCACGGCCTCGATCTCGGCCGCCTCGTCGGCGCCGGCCGGGCCGGCGATGCGGTCGATGAACTGCTGGATCTGGCTTTCCGGCACCGCGCCCATGAAGCCGTCGGCGGGGCGGCCGTTGACGAAGGCAATGACGGCGGGGATCGACTGGATGCCGAGCTGGCCGGCGATCGAGGGATGGTCGTCGATGTTCATCTTGACCAGCCGGACACGGCCCTTGGCTTCGTTGACCACCTTTTCCAGCACCGGCGTCAACTGCTTGCACGGTCCGCACCAGGGCGCCCAGAAATCGACCAGAACCGGCTGCTTGCGCGATTCCTCGATGACGTCCTTGCCGAAATTCGCGGTCGTCGTGTCGGTGATGTAGCCGCCTGCCGCGGGCGCCGGCTGCGCGCCGAAGCTTGTCGTCGCCGTCATCTGATTTCCGAAGGAACCGTTATAGGGGTTGTCGCTGCCGCTCATAGGTATCTCCCGCCGCGCCGATCCTGCCGGCCTCATTGTAGCGCTAAAATCGTATGTCAGGACGTCACTTTCAAGACAAGCGGCTTATGTCCGGTCGCTTCCATGAAACGGATGAGGTCGCCGCTCGCAATCGATGTCGTCGCATCGTTGGACAGCGGATGGCAGTTGACGATTTCCTCGCGCATCAGATCGGCATCGAGCACGAAAGTGACATTGCCCGCGGCATCGTTGATCGCGCCGAATGCCGTGACCGCGCCGGGGATGACGCCGAGATAGTCCATCAGCTTCTCCGCCCTGCCGAAGGAAACTCGGCCGGACCCGCCGATAAGGGTGTGAACCTGCTTCAGGTCGACTTCGGCATGTTCCTCCACGGTCAGCAGAAAATACCTGTCCTTCTTATCCTTGATGAAAAGGTTCTTGGTGTGGCCGCCGGGGATCTGGTCGCGCAGCGCAACCGATTCGGCCACGGTGAAAACAGGGGCGTGATCGACCGTCTTGTGTGGGATGCCGAGCCCGTCGAGGAAAGCAAACAGATCTTCTCTTGTCTTGGGGGCGTTTTCGGGCATCGGGCAATCCATTGCGCAGGAGGGACAAAGTCGAGGCGTCCTGATTAAATCCGTCCCCATCATTTGGCAATCTTCGCCACCGACGCTCTACCCCCGCATTTGCGGCCTTTCCGCCTGCCTCATGCGGCCTTGTGAATTTTTCTTGGCCTCTTCGTCATTTCCCTGTTGCATTTGAAAATCCGTTAGGCCATATAGCGCCCGTCGCCACGAGGCGGCGCCCACGGTCCAACAACTACCCCGGACCGATGCGGATTGAGCGGGTGTAGCTCAGGGGTAGAGCACAACCTTGCCAAGGTTGGGGTCGAGGGTTCGAATCCCTTCGCCCGCTCCAGTTTCTCTCTTTTCCAAGCGGAAGACGTAGGTAATGGAACGTCCGTGAGACAGCGTGACGGCTTCGTTGCCGCTGCTGAGCGGCTTAGCTATTTCGTTCTGCGATCCCCGAAAAATAAAAAAGCCGACGCACTACTGCTTGAAGCAGTGTTCGCGGTGCCACTGCAGGAAATGCGCGTGCGGTCGTTCAAATGCTCGGCGGGGCATTATCGCGCGGCCGGTTTTGTTGATCAGACCGCGCACCGCGTCGGGATCGTTAACGTGTCGGGAGATGAGAATCTCCAGATCATCCGTCAGGCCTATCAATCCTCGATCGAACATCCAATGGGCCGTACCGGATAGAGCAATTCCGTTGCTGACGATATCGGGACCGCTCGCCTCGACCGGTCGGATATGCGCTGCATCGACCTCTGCCCGGCCTCCACCGTTGATCAGTTTGAGCCCGGTAATCGCGCAACGTTTGTCATAGGCGCGTAAGACGACCTGCCGGAACACTCGATCTCGAACGATCCGTGACGCGACAAAACTCACACGGTCGCGGCGCTGCTCGAATTGGAACGGTGCCTGCTCTTCCTCAAAGCCCGAAGAAAATGCATTGGCGTCGACGCGCGGCAGCAATGGCTCGCTGTTATCGAGGCCCAACGCAATGATCCGGCTGAAGTCGTCCGACGAAATCGGGCGAACAGCCGACTGCGCACGGCCGGAAATCCGGCCTTGCGTATTCAGCACGCTACGCTCGACAACGCCGTCGGCTCCACTGAAGGGAATAGGGTTGACGAAGTCGAGATAACTTCCGGGTTCAATCAGTGCCAGATACATGCCCGGCGCAGCGGGATCAGGAATGACCCGCTCAACCCTTGCCACAGCGAAGTAACCTCGGGTCTCTGTGACCTTTCGAGGTTCGTAGTAGATGATCCAGTCGCCGAGGCAGCCTTGGACACGCTGGAGATACTGGCTGGGAAACTGATATCGCTCAGCGGGGCTGTCGTCGTAAATCGAATCTGAGCGGTGGATGAAGACCCCGAATCCCATGATCGTCGTATAACATATCCACTTTGGCTGCATAGGGCGCCGGCTGGTGCGACACCGGAGCTTGATCAAGTTTTTGATTTATGGGTTGATTGCTTCGTCTGTAAACTTATTGTCGAGGCAAAGTGAACACGTCTTCGGATCGAGACCTTCATGTTCAGTTCAGCCTCTTCTGCCGCCGCCGACCCTAAGCTGACGCATTGGCGCCGACATTGTCCATAAAATTCTGATTCCTCCCAACATCACCTGAGGTTCCTCATGCGCATTGCCGTCGGTGGCATTCATATCGAGTGCAGCACATACAATCCCGTCCTGAACGAGGAGAAGGATTTTCGCGTGTTGCGCGGGGAAGCACTGCTGGCATCCCCTTACTTCGGCTTCCTCAAGGATTACGACGCCGAATTCCTGCCGACGATCCATGCCCGCGCCATTGCCGGCGGCCCGGTGTCGCGCGTCACCTACGAGGCCTTTAAGAGCGAATTCCTCGAGCGGCTCAAACCGCTGCTGCCGCTCGACGGTCTCTACCTCGCCATGCATGGTGCCATGTATGTCGAGGGCATGGAGGATGCCGAGGGCGACTGGATCGGTGCTGCCCGCGCACTTGTCGGCGAGAATTGCACGGTTGCTGCAAGCTACGACCTGCACGGCAACGTCACCCAGCATATCATCGATGCGCTCGACATCTATTCCACCTATCGCACCGCGCCGCATATCGATGTCGAGGAGACGATGCGCCGCTCGGTCTTCATGCTGGTGAGGAGCCTGACAACCGGCGTAAGGCCGGCCGTCCTCTGGGCGCCGATCCCGGTCGTGCTGCCCGGCGAGCGCACCAGCACTGTCGATGAGCCGGCTAAGGGCCTCTATGCCATGATGCCTGAAATCGATGCGATCGACGGCGTCTGGGATGCATCCTTGATGGTCGGCTACGTCTGGGCCGACGAGCCCCGCGCCACGGCCGCCGCCATCATGACCGGCACCGACCGCGCCGTGCTGGAGCGTGAAGCCAGACACCTCGCCAAGGCCTATTGGGATGCGCGCGAAGATTTCGTCTTCGGTTGCGAGACCGGCTCGGTCAAGGAATGTGTTGCGAAAGCCATCGCAAGCCCGACCGCCCCTGTCGTGCTTGCCGAATCCGGCGACAACCCAACCGGCGGCGGCGTCGGCGACCGGGCCGAGGTGCTGGCGGAGCTGATCGCCAAGGGTGCGACAGGCGTCGTCTTCGCCGGCATCACCGACAAGGCGGCGACCGAGGCCTGTTATGCCGGCGGCCTCGGCACGGCACTCAATCTCAGCGTCGGCGCCTCGCTCGACACCAAGGGCAGCAAGCCGGTCACGGCCCGCTTCACGGTCAAATTCCTGCACGAAACGCCGGACCCCTCGGACCGTCAGGCAGTGGTTTCGATCGGTGGTATAGACCTCGTGCTCGCGGCCAAGCGCCGGCCCTACCACAATATTGCCGATTTCACCCGGCTCGGGCTCGATCCGCACGGCGCCAGGATCATCGTCGTCAAATCGGGTTATCTCTCGCCCGAGCTGGCGCCGATCGCCAATCCGAACCTGATGGCGCTCTCGACAGGGGTTGTCGACCAGTTCGTCGAGCGCCTGCCACGGTTGCGCAAGGAGCATCCGACCTACCCGTTCGACAAGGATTTTGCCTTCGAGCCGCAGGTCTTCCTCTCCGCGCGCGCAACGCGCCCCTGAGCTTCGAGCCGTCCGGCCTCCATAAAAGACCTTCGGCCAGAAAGGAATCCCGATGGCGCCGATTTCGTTCATAGCGTCACCCAGCGGCCGGCTGACCGCGGCGCGATGCAGACGGGCTGCTGCGCGCCGCAGCCACCCGCGCCTGATGCAGGCCTATGCGGTCGCACGTTAGTTCGCCTCAGGGCTTCGTCGGCCAGTTCCCAAAGGGGCGGAGGAAACAAGTATTGCGGGAAAATAACCCGGGCCGGCTGTACACGGCCCACGCTTTTTGCTGCGCTGCTTATATGACTTCTGCTAGATATTATTTCACCAATAATTATTAACGACCACTTCCGCCCATTTGTGTTCTCTTATCCCTGCGAATCAAAAAGGTTTGATTTGCCCGGGAACGGTCGCCATGTTCAAGCATGGGGCGATGCAACAGTTGGGTAGGAGCCTATGCTGCAACGGATTGAAGACATTGATGCAGCACTCGTCGACAGGCTGCAGCATTCGGCATTCAAGTACTTCCTGAAATATTCCAATCCCGAAAATGGCCTGGTGGCCGATACCTCGATCGGCGGTGTGCCGGCGAGCATCGCGGCCGTCGGCTTTGCGCTTTCCTCCTATCCTGTCGGTGTCGAACGTTGCTGGATCACCCGCAAGGAAGCAGCCGAACGGACGGTCAATACGCTGCGTTTCTTTGCCGAGGCGCGTCAGGGCGAGGAACGTCACGCAACGGGCCACCGCGGCTTCTTCTACCATTTCCTGCACATGGATACCGGCAATCGCGCCTGGAACAGCGAACTCTCGACCATCGACACAGCGCTGCTCATCGCCGGCATCCTGACGGCAGCGCAATATTTCGATCGCGAAGACGACGAGACGGAAACGGAAATCCGCGAGCTCGCGACCTTCATCTACGAGCGCGTCGACTGGCGCTGGGCACTGAACAAGGGCGATACCATTGCCATGGGCTGGAAGCCTTCTTCCGGCTTCCTGCGCTGGCGCTACCACGGCTTCGACGAGGCGATCATCCTCTATGCGCTGGCGCTCGCCTCGCCGACGCACGCCATTCCGCAATCGTGCTACGATGCCTTCACCTCAAGCTATTCCTGGATGCTGCACGGCGAACAGTCCTATCTCTATGCCGGGCCGCTGTTCATCCACCTCTTCTCCCATGCCTGGATCGACTTCCGCGGCATTCAGGACAGACCGATGGCGGAGCGGAACTGGGATTACTTCCGCAATACCCAGGTGATGATCAACGTCCAGCGTGATTATGCCGAGCGCAATCCCGGCCAGTTCGTCGGCTACAACCGGAATATCTGGGGTTTCTCCGCCTGCGACGGCCCGCCGCCGACACGGCGCATGCGCGGCGGCCGCCAGCCGAAGGTCCTGGGTTACGCCGCCCGCGGCGCGCCACTCGGCCCGGACGACGGCACGATCGCGCCCTGGGCGGCGCTTGCCTGCCTGCCCTATGACCGGCAGGCGGCTCTCGACGGCACCAAGGCGCTGCTGACCAGCTATCCGAACCTGCTCCTGGAAGGCGGCTTTCCCGGCGGCTTCAACCCGACGGTCAAGACCAAGCGGCCGGAAGGCTGGGTCGACGACCGTACCGTCGGCATCGACCAGGGTCTTGTCGTCATGACCATCGAGAATGAGCGCTCCGACTTCATCTGGAGGCTGATGCGGCAATCGCCGGCCATCCGCCTCGGGCTGGAGCGCGCCGGCTTCAAGGGCGGCTGGCTCGAAGGCATCGAGCCGGAAGAAGTGGTGCGCAAGTTCGGCTGAATTTAAAGCATGTCGCGCAAAACTGTGCAGCGGTTTTCCCAGGCAAAGCGCGAAGCGGTTTTGCCGCAACGACATGCGTGAAGGAAAGAGCTAAAGCGCAAGGAGCGAATCTGAAAGATCGCGAGGCGCTTTAGCTTTCGAAGATATGCGCCTTGCCCGCGATATCGAGGCGAACGAGATCGCCGCGTGAGGGAAGCGCGACGCTCGAGGTCTTGATCAGGATCGGCGGCAGGGCGACACCGTCGAGCGACACCGCAACGGTGCAGACCGCGCCGCCGAACTCCACCTCGACGACACGCCCGCCATAGCGACGATCGCCTTCATCGGCAACGACGCGGATCTGCTCCGGCCGCAGCATGATCTCCGCCTTGCCCTGACGATTGCCTTCGACGGCGACGCGGCCGAGCGCACAGTCGGCGAGGCCGTTGCGGATGATGGCCGGAAGCAGCACGGCATCGCCGAGAAACAGTGCCGTCTCGCGATCCCGCGGATGCAGGTACAATGATTGCGGCGACCCCGCCTGGATCAACCGCCCCTCTCTCAGAACCGCGACCTGATCGGCAAAAGTCAGCGCCTCTTCCTGATCATGCGTGACGAGCACCGCGGTGATGCCGGCCGCCTGCAGCACGCGCGCCACCGCCTTGCGCATATTCTCGCGCAATCCGGTATCGAGTGCCGAGAAAGGTTCGTCGAGCAGCATCAGCCGCGGCTTGCGGCCGAGCGCACGGGCGAGCGCCACGCGCTGCTGCTGGCCGCCGGACAGCTGGTGCGGGCGCCGCACCAGCATGCCGCGGTCGAGCTCGACCATGTCGAGCAGCTCGACGATGCGCTTCTCGCGATCCGCTGCCCCCCGCTCGAAGCCGAAGCCGATATTCTCGGCGACGCTCAGGTGCGGAAACAGTGCGCCGTCCTGCGAAACGATGCCGATGCCGCGCTTATGGGCCGGCACCGTCGCGAGCCCATCGGCAAGGACTTCGCCATCGAGCGTCACCCTGCCGACATCGGGTTGCTCGAAGCCGGCAATGATGCGCAGTAGCGTCGTCTTGCCCGAACCGGACGGGCCGACGACGGCCGTGCGGCTGCCCGCCTGGACATCCAGCGAAATATCCTTCAGCGCCTGCACAGGCCCATAGCGCTTGCTGATGTTTTCGATCGTAAGCAGCGTCATTGGCCGGCGGTCCGTTTCGATTGCGTATAGAGCATGAGGGTGAGCGGCAGCGACAGCACGACCATCATGAAGGCATAGGGTGCGGCCGAGACATAGTCGATCTCGCTGGTCAGCGACCAGAATTTGGTCGCCAGCGTATCGACGCCGTTGGGCGACAGCATCAGGGTCGCCGTCAGTTCGTTGGTGATGCCGAGCGCGGCAAGCGCCACGCTGGCGGCCGCGCCTGGTGCGGCAAGCCGCATGGTGATCTGCCGCACCGCCTGGCCGGGCGTGCGGCCGAGCCCCATCGCGGCGCGCTCCAGCTCCACCGGCGCCTGGGCGATGCTGGCGCGCAGCCCGACCATGGCGCGCGGCAGGAAAAGCATCACATAGGCGACGAGCAGGGTTGCGAAGGTCTGATAGAGCGGCAGCACGAGACGCACGGTGATCGTCACCAGCGCCAGCGCCACGACGACGCCAGGCAGCGAGCCGACATAATAATGACAGGCTTCGAGCAGGCGCTGGAAACGGCCCGGCGCGCGCACGGAAAGCCAGGCCATCGGCGCTGCGGCAATCGTCGCCAATACGCCGCCGCCGATGGCAAGCACGATCGTCTGCAGGAAGGCGCTGCCGACCTCGATGCGCCAGATCCCGGCGCCGCCGAGATAAAGCCAGCGGCCAAGCGTCATCAGCGGCACGCCGAGTGTCAGCACCGCCAGGAGGACGGGCAACAGAACGGCCGGCACCACGAACCAGCCGAGCCGCCGGCGAGCCGCCGGGCGGGGAGAGCCGGAGCCGACGCGGGCATAACGTTCGTTGCCGCGCACCAGCACCTCGAAGCCGAGCAGAAAGAGACAGCAGGCAACGAGCACGCCGCCGAGCATGTTGGAGGCAGGGCTGTTGTAGGAGGACTGGAACTGATCGACGATCGCCGTCGCGAAGGTGTCGAAGCGGATCATCACGAACAGGCCGTATTCCGAAAGCAGATGCAGCCCGATCAGCAGCGAGCCGCCGCAGATGGCGAGCCGGAGCTGCGGCAACACCGCCCGGAAGAAGACCCGCCAGGGATTGAGACCGAGCGAGGCCGCGGCATCCTCGATCGCCGGGTCGAGACGGCGCAAGGCGGCGGCGACCGGCAGGTAGAGGAAGGGATAATAGGCGATCACCGAGATGAAGACGCCGCTCTGCAGGCCGCGCATGCCGGGGACGAGGCTGACCCAGGCATAGCTGTGCACGAAGGCGGGCACGGCGAGCGGGGCGATGGCAAGCCAGGCCCAGAGCCGGGCGAAGGGAATGTCGGTCCGCTCGGTCAGCCAGGCGAGCGTCACGGCAAGCGCGATCGACAGCGGAATGGTGATTGTCTCAAGCAGGACCGTATTGACGAGCAGTTCGCCGACCCGCGGCCGGAAGACCAGGGTCTTCACCGTTTCCCAGCCGACGTCATAGGTGACCCAGCCGATGAAGCCGAGCGGCACAAGACTGAAGACTGCGACGACGGTGGCAAACAGCACCACGGTAGCGTGGGGCATACGCCCGCGCGGCAAAACCATGCGCGCGGCCCTCGGCGTCACCGGCGCTTCGTTGCCGGATGCGAGCAATCTGTTGTCCTGCAGCAAGGCCGATGCCTTCATACGCCGAAAAAGGAAGGCAACCGCCTTTTAAGGGGCGGTTGCCGGATATCGTCATGCCCTAAGGTTTTCTTGAGCCAAAAGCAATAGTTTTGGCCGCTGCAAGCCTGCGGCAGAAAGGTTTAGATCAAGCCGGCGGCCGTCATCAGCTCGACGACCTTCTTGCTGTCCAGCGTCGAAGCTTCGACTTTCGGCGCGTTGAGATCGGCGAGCGGCGTCAGCTTGTCGTTGGAAGCGGCATCCTTGCCGATGGCATATTCGTAGGACGTGCCGTCCTTCAGAACCGCCTGGCCGGCCTTGCTGGTGATGAACTTCAGGAAAGCCTGAGCGTCCTTCATATGCTGGGTGGACTTCAGAACGCCGCCGCCCGAGACGCTGACGAAAGCGCCCGGATCTTGGTTCTTGAAATAGTGCAGGCCGACATTCTTGCTGTTTTCACCGGTTTTGGCCTGATCGCCGAACCAATAATAGTGATAGATGACAGCGCCTTCGACTTCGCCTGCGTTGACGGCCTTCATGGCGACGCTGTTGCCCTTGTAGGGCGTGGCGTTGTCCTTGAGGCCCTTCAGCCATGCCTTGGTAGCGTCTTCACCCTTGAGCTGCAGCAGCGAGGCGACGATGGCCTGGAAGTCTGCGCCGGCAGGTGCCGCGCCCCAGCGGCCCTTCCAGGCCGGATCGGCGAGGTCGAGCATCGACTTCGGCAGCTTGTCTTCGGTGAGCTTGGTCTTGTCATAGGCAAAGACGGTGGTGCGGGCGGCGATACCGGTCCACATGCCGTCGGCCGGGCGGTACTGATCCGGTACCTGGTCCAGCGTGTCCTTATCGATGGGGGCAAAGAGGCCGGCGCCGTCGACCAGCGTCATGGCCGGTGAGTTCTCGGTCAGGAATACATCCGCCGGCGAGGCATCGCCTTCTTGGATGAGCTGGTTGGCGAACTGCATGTCGCCGCCCTGGCGCATGGTGACCTTGATGCCGGTCTCCTTGGTGAAGGCATCGATCCATTCGCGGCCCAGGCTTTCGTGCTGGGCATTGTAGACGACGAGACCTTCATCCTGCGCGCTGGCACTGCCTGCGAGCGCGGTGGCGGAGAGAAGCGAAGCGGTAAACGCAAGCGCAAGGGAAAAACGATTCAGTGCAATGGTCATGATGGCCTCCGTGGCGATGTCACCCGAGGTCTCCAAGGGCGATGAGAGGCGTATATTTTTCCTGACTGAAGATTTCAAGTTTGGCTTCGCCGGAAAAGCAATCACAATATCTTGACTAAATATTTCATGTTACAGAGGGAATAAATCTCGACCTGGCCAAAAAGGCGACGCTCTCGAGCGCCGCCTTTTTCTGGTCCGCTTATTCGACGTCGAACTTGACGCCCTGAGCAAGCGGCAGGGTCTTGCCATAGTTGATCGTGTTGGTGGAGCGGCGCATATAGGCCTTCCAGGCATCCGAGCCGGATTCGCGGCCGCCGCCGGTCTCCTTCTCGCCGCCGAAGGCACCGCCGATTTCCGCGCCCGACGGACCGAGGTTGACGTTGGCGATGCCGCAATCCGAACCGCTGGCGGAGACGAAGGTTTCGGCCTCGCGCATGTCGTTGGTGAAGATCGACGACGACAGACCCTGCGTCACGGCATTGTGCAGCGCCAGCACTTCGTCGAAATCGCTGTATTTCATCACGTAGAGGATCGGCGCGAAGGTTTCGTGCTCGACCGGTCCGGTCTGATCGGGCATTTCGACCAGCGCCGGGCGAACATAAAAGGCATCGGTCAAACCGTTGCCGACACGGTCGCCGCCGGTCACCTTGCCGCCGGCCGACGCCGCCTCGCCGAGCGCTGCCTGCATCCTCTCGAAGGCCTGACCGTCGATCAGCGGTCCGACTAGCGTGCCGGTCTCCAGCGGATTGCCGATGGTGACGGAGCCGTACGCCTTCTGCAGGCGCGGCACCAGCTGGTCGTAGACGCTGTCATGCACGAAGAGACGGCGCAGCGTCGTGCAGCGCTGGCCGGCCGTGCCCATGGCCGAGAAGGCGACGCCGCGCAGCGTCAGGTCGAGATCGGCGCTCGGGCAGACGATCGCCGCATTGTTGCCGCCGAGTTCGAGGATGGCGCGGGCAAAACGCTGCGACAGGCGCGGGCCGACGGCGCGGCCCATGGCGGTCGAGCCGGTGGCGGATACGAGCGGGATCTTCGGATGATCGACCAGCACTTCGCCGACCTCGCGGCCGCCGATGATCAAGGTCGACAGATTGGCCGGCGCCGTGCCGCCTTCGGCGACGAAACGCTTCAGCGCCTTTTCGAACAGCGCCTGCACGGCAAGTGCGGTCAACGGCGTCTTTTCCGAGGGCTTCCAGACGGTGGAATTGCCGCAGACCATCGCAAGGGCTGCATTCCACGACCAGACGGCGACGGGGAAGTTGAAGGCGGAGATGATGCCGACCACGCCGAGCGGATGCCAGCTTTCCATCATCCGGTGCTCGGAGCGCTCGGTGGCGATCGTCAGGCCATAGAGTTGACGGGACAGGCCGACGGCGAAATCGCAGATATCGATCATCTCCTGCACTTCACCGAGGCCTTCCGAAGTGATCTTGCCGACCTCGATCGAGACGAGACGGCCAAGCGCCGTCTTTGCGGCACGCAGTTCCTCGCCGAGCAGGCGGACCAGCTCGCCGCGCTTCGGCGCCGGCACGGAACGCCATTCGAGGAAAGCCTTGTGCGCCTCTTCGATCGCCGCCTTCGTCTCGGAAACGGTGTGCTCTCTGAGCTTGCCGATTTCTTTGCCCGTCACCGGCGAGGTGACGGAAAGCGTGCCGCCGTGATAGCGGCCGGCATCGACGCCGAGTTCGGCGAGCAGCTTGGCGGTTTCGGTGGCGAGATCGAGGACGGCGATGGTCATTGTCGTGGTTCCAATCTTGTTGTTCTCTGAAGCGAGTTTCGCTTCCCGGAAGCGCTTGTCGGTTCTCAAAAGCGGGCATCGGCGAAATGGGCGACCTGAGCGCCGGCTTCGTACCATAGTTCCTTGAGCGCCCGGAAGCTCGGTTCGGTGGGTGAGGTCAGTGGCAGCGGCAGATCGGCTTCCGACAGCCGGCCGAGAATATGCTCGGCCAGTGTCCGGCCGAAAACCGTGCCGGGGGCAATGCCGCGGCCGTTATAACCCGAAAAGCCGATGACGCCGGGGGCGAATTTATGAAAGCGCGGCAGGGCATTGTCGGTCATGCCGATCTGGCCGTACCATTCGCATTCGAATTCGACATCGCCGATAATCGGGAACAGCCGCTTCAAGGCGCGCTTGGCCCAGCCCTTGTGCACGGCAAGCCCGGTATTGCGCAACGCCCCGACGCTGCCGAAAACGAGACGTCCGGCCTGGTCCATGCGGAAGGAGGACAGGATGTCCTTGGTATCCCAGGCACCTTCCCGTCCCGGCAGGATCGACTGGCGCAGATTGTGGCCGAGCGGCACGGTGGCGAAGTTGAAATAGGGCAGATAGACCTGCTCGTTGCGCACCTGTTCGAAGGGGCCGGTGCTGTAGGCATCGGTCGCGACGACGATCCAGTCGGCGCTGACCTCACCCTTCGCCGTCTTCACGGACCAGCGGCTGCCGCTGCGCTCCGTTGCGATGACCGGGCTCGACGTGTGGATGGCGACACCCGCCTTGACGGCGGCATGGGCAAGGCCGCGCGCATAGGCCAGCGGCTGCAGCGTGCCGGCGCGCATGTCGAGCAGCGAACCGGTATAGGCATCGCTGCCGATGCGTCTGGCTGTCTCCGCCGCATCGAGCAGCGTCACGGGCGCGCCGCGCGCAGCCCATTGCGCCGCGCGCGCCTCGATCTCCCTCAGCCCGTCGGCGCCGACCGCGCAGTGCAGCGTGCCGTTGCGTTCGAGTTCGCAGGCGATCCCGTGCCTGTCGATCAGTTCCATGACGAGCTTCGGCGCATTGCCGAGCAGCTCGAGCAGGCGTTCGCCATGCAGCGGGCCGAGCACGCCGGGCAGGTCGTCGGGCATCACCCACATGCCGGCATTGATCAGGCCGACATTGCGTCCTGCACCGCCGAAACCGATCTCCTTCGCCTCCAGCAGCACCACCTTCGAGCCGGCTTCGGCAAGATGAAGGGCGGAGGAAAGACCGGTGTAACCGCCGCCGACGATGACGACGTCGGCCGAAACCGCGCCGGCGAGCGTCGAGGTAACAGGCGGTTCGGCTGCGGTCTTTTCCCAGAGGCCGTGGGAGCGCGGATCATTCAGCATGGCTCAGTCCGATCGGAACGAAATCGCGGTACTTTAACGCATATGATCAAGTGTTGAAGCGAGCATTTCACGCAACGGTCTTCAGCGGCAGGCCCGCAAGGCCGAGCGCTTCCATCGCGGCATCCAGCGAGGCGGCCTGGCGCTCGGCATAAAGCGCCAGCTCATCCTCAACGCTGGCGCCGAGCGCTGCCTCGAAGGCATCACGGTTCGAATGCGTCGCATAGTTCTGCTGCTGATCGGTGCCGAGATTCGACTGGAAGATGCCGGCCGCGCTCACGGGCAGGAAGTCTTCGTAGACGATCGGGGAGAAGGCAAGGTACCCCTTGGCGATCAGCGCTTCCGGATCGCCGGACACTGGGGCGGCCACGGCCGCGGCAATGCCTGCAGGGGTGACGTAGTAATGGAAAAAGGCGAGATCTTGCCGGCGCAGCTCGTCCCAGCTGTCCGGCAGCGCCTTGAAACGCTCGGCTAGTTCCTGATCGTAGGCGCCGGCCTTGGCGCCGCCGGCGCCGACCTGCACTTCGCCGCGAACCGAGGCGAGCAGCCGGTCATAGAGCGCCCGGCCCCTGGCTGTCAGCGCCACGCCGCGCTGCTCGATCTCGCCGAAGCGGGCGGTGTGCGTTCCCTGAACCGCGGTCTCGTCACCGGCAAAGATGATCGTTTCTTCAAGCGCCTTGAAGCTCGTCTGCCGCAGCAGGATATCACACTGACGACGCGGCGGCCCTTCGATGACGGCCTTCGGCGTGATGCCGCGCCCCGGCATGCGGGCCTGCACCGCGTCGATATCGAGCGTGCGCGGCGTCAGATGATTGATGTGCGGGCCCTTGAAGCTGACGACGTCGGCGATCAGCCGGTGCGCATCGTGCAGGCGCTTGTAAGTCTCGGCGCTGACTGTCGCCTCGCCGTGCCAGCGGAAGGTTTCGAGCGCCTCGGCGACGAATTCCGTTGCTTCGGCGTCCGTCAGGCCGCCGTTCTGTTCGTGGCGCTCGACCAGCGCCACGGCGCGCGGCGTATAGATGCGCCGCTGTGCCAGGATCGCCTCGGCTTCACTGCGCAACTCTTCGTCCTCGATCAGCTCCAATCGCAGCAGCGAGGTGAAGACGCGGAACGGATTGATGTTCAGTGCGGCCTCGTCGATCGGCCGGAAGCAGGTGGAATGAACCGGCACACCGGCAACCGAGAGATCGTAATAGCCGACCGCCTGCATGCCCATGACGGCAAATAGCCGGCGGATGGTGAAAAGCTCGTCCGCCGTGCCGAGCCGGATGGCGCCGTGCCGCTCGACATCGATGCGTTCGAGCTCGCCGGCGCGGGCCAGCCGTTCGCGCAGCTCCGGATCGTTGTCGAGGCAGCCGGCATTCACATCGGCCACCAGTTCGATCAGCGTGCCGTATTGCGGCACCTCCGTCCGGTACATCTGCGACATCGCCTCGGTGAAGAGAGAGCGGATACGGTCTGTGGACACGACGGCTTGCGGCATTTGGAACTCCGGCTCATTCCGTTTTTGCAGGATGAACTCTTTACTTCGGCCGCAAAGGCGGAAATATCGACATTTTGGAAATAGCTCATTCTGAAATGGAATGAACATGTTCGCTTCGAGACGTTTTCTGCCCTCGATTTCGCATCTCGCCGCTTTCGAGGCGGTTGCCCGCACCGGCAGCGTCACGGCGGCCGCACGCGAGCTCGATCTGACGCAGAGCGCCGTCAGCCGCCAGGTGAGCGCGCTGGAGGAGCAGCTTGGCGTCGAACTCTTCCTGCGCGAACGCCAGACCATGCGGCTGACGCTGGCCGGCGACAGTTATGCCCGCGAGATCCGCGAGGCGCTGCGGCGCATATCGAGCGCCTCGCTCAACCTGCGCGCCAATCCGCATGGCGGCACGCTCAATCTCGCCATCCTGCCGACCTTCGGCACCCGCTGGCTGGCACCGCGCCTCGGGCGCTTCCTTGCCGTAAATCCCGGTGTGACGATCAATCTGGTGACCCGGCTCTCGCCCTTCGATTTCCGCCTCGATTCGATCGATGCCGCGATCCATTTCGGCCATCCGCACTGGCCGGGCGCCGAGCTCACTTTTCTGATGTCGGAGCGCACGGTGCCGGCCTGCAGCCCCGATTTTCTCAAGCGATACGCGATCTCCGGGCCGCAGGATCTGCTCTCCGTTCCGCTGCTGCATCTGACGACGCGGCCCGACGCTTGGGAGCAATGGTTCGCCGCCAACGGCGTTTCCTTCGAAAGCGTGCATGGCATGCTCTTCGACCAGTTCGCCACCGCAGCGCAAGCGGCGATCGCCGGCCTCGGCATCGCCCTCCTGCCGACATTCCTGATGCAGGAGGAGTTGCGTCGCGGCGATCTCGTCGCCGCCATCGACAGCGAAATGGAGAGCCGCGAGCGCTATTATCTCGCCTTTCCGCCCGAGCGCGCCGACTATGCGCCGCTCGCCGCCTTTCGCGACTGGATCGTCGCAGAAGCCGCCGCCGACCCGTCCGCATGACGAACGGCTTGCATCGGCATGGCGCTTTCGACCATTATATCGGCCAAACAAACATTGCAGGAAATCCCCATGAAGCCGATCTTCGTCCAGCTCCAATGCGCCCCCGGCAAAACCTATGAGGTTGCCGACGCCATCTACCAGACCGAACTGGTCTCGGAGCTCTATTCCACCAGCGGCGACTACGATCTGCTGCTGAAGGTCTACATTGAGGAAGGCCAGGATATCGGCAAATTCATCAACGACAACATCGCCAATATTCCCGGCATCGTCCGCTCGCTGACGACCCTGACGTTCAAAGCCTTCTGAACTTCCGTCAGACGCGGTTAACCTTTTTCGCGAAGAATCGCCTCTTGGGATGCCGCTTAAACCACGGCTTAACGCCTGAGATATCTGGTCGTTGCTATAAGAGTCCCGTCTCGGCATGAGGCGGCGCGTGCAGCGATAGGTGGAAAATGGCGATCGTCGAGGCAGACAGGGTGCGCGAGAGGCCGCAGCCGGAAACGGCGCCGCTGATCGTCCATGTCGTGCGCCAGTTCCTGCCCAATCGCGGCGGCCTGGAAGACGTGGTCGCCAATCTTGCCCGCCAGACCCTTCGCCGCGGTTATCGCGTCCGCGTCGTCACCCTCGATTCGCTTTTCACCGCACCTGAGGACAAGCTGCCGGCCCGCGAAGACATCGACGGCATCGAGGTGGTGCGTATTCCCTGGTCCGGCAGCAGCCGCTACCCGCTGGCGCCTGCGGTTTTCCGCCATCTCGCGGATGCCAACCTCGTGCATGTCCATGCCATCGACTTCTTCTTCGATGCGCTCGCCTGGGGCCGGCTGCTGCATCGCAAGCCGATGATCGTCACCACCCATGGCGGCTTCTTCCACACCCGCAAATACGCGGCGATCAAGAAGATCTGGTTCCGGACGCTGACCCGCGCTTCGGCACTGGCCTATCGGCGCGTCGTCTGCTGCAGCGCCTCCGATCTCAGGCAGTTTTCCGAAATCGCGCCGGACAGCCTGCTGATCGAAAACGGCGCCGATATCGGCAAGTTCGCCGACACCGCGTCGCGCCGGGCAAGGCGCCGCATCGTCACCATCGGCCGGTTCTCGGTGAACAAGCGGCTGGACCATCTGCTCGATGCGATGGCCGTGCTGAAGAGCCGCGATCCGGAATGGCATCTGGACATCGTCGGCGCCGAATCCGACCTGAACCGGGCCGATGTCGAAGCCGCGATCGAAAGCCGCAACCTTTCCGGCCGCGTCACCCTGCATGTCTCGCCTGACAACGGCGCGATCCGGCGCATCATCACGGATGCCTCGCTCTTTGCCTCCGCCTCGGAATATGAAGGTTTCGGCCTGGTGGCTCTGGAAGCGTTGAGCGCCGGCCTGCTGCCGGTGCTGAACGCCAACGATGCCTTTACCACGCTTGCCGGCCGGCACCCCGTCATCACGCTTGCCGATTTCACCAATCCCGAGACTGCAGCAACCGCGATCGAAGCGGCCTATGAAACCCTCGCACGCCAACCGGACGCGGTCCGCGCCGGGCTTCTCGACGCCGCGCGCGGTTATTCCTGGGACATCGTCGCCGGGCGGTACATCGATCTCTATCGGTCGCTGAACGTCGTCGCAGACAATATCTAAACTACCTGCCTGAAATTCCTCACGCTCTTGCCAGGCGAATGATCTCGTCGAGCACGAATTTGCGCGATTGCGGCGGCGTCAGATTGTGGTCGGCATCGGGCAGCATCAGCAGCCGCACGTTCGGATAGCGCGAAAGCTTGGCGCCGCGCGGTCCGAAATGGAAATAGACGTGGTCGAGCCCGACATCGCCCTCGCTGTAGATCAGCGTCAGCGGCACCTTGCGCTTGCCGAACAGCGCGAAGGAATGCCGAACCTCACGGGCAATATGGCGCCGGTCGGGCAGCAGTTCGATGAGCGGCGCGATCCACGGCGACAGGCGCCGGCCGCCGGCGATGACGATATTCTGCAGCGCCGCCACCACATCCACCTGGCCGCTGATGAGCCGCTTCAGCGTATCCACCCGCGCCAGGCGCTGACCGTAATCATCGAGGCTGCGGGGGACGGAGACGACATGCTCCCGGCGCACCGGTATCTCCGGATCCCAGTAATAGACGAAGGGATTGATCGAGACGACGGCCTTCAACCGCTCGTCGGCAACGCCGGCGCGGAAGGCGACATAACCACCGCTGCAGCGGCCGGCCACCATGATCGGGCCTGCGACGACGCTTTCGAGCAGATCGAGGGCGGCGACCGCGTCCTCGGTCTGCGTGCTGGAATAGAGCACCTGTTCCGGCGCATCCGGCCGCGGCGGGCTATCGCCGACATTGGCGGAATCGAAACGCAGCGAAACGACGCCCTGGCGTGCGAGTTCGCGCGCCATATCCACCGTTGTCCGTCCCCAACCGGCATGCCGGTCATAGGCCGTCGACAGGAACAGGACGGCATTGCCCTCGATCGCGCCGAGCGGCCGGCTGACGACGCCGACCAGATGATTGTGGCTGCCGAAACGCACCGGCGTTTCGATGAAACCCTCGCCGGCAAGCGGCGGATTGTCGATCGCTTCAGGTGAGCCGGCCGCGGATGTCTCCATCGTCGCCTTCTCCAACCACGTCTTCAGCAGCTCGACGACCTCGGTCGGCGTCTTGGCAAACAGCGGATTGGTGGCAAGCTCGTCATAACCTTCGAAAACCGTCTGTTCGACCTCGGCGCCGAGCGCCTTCAGCGCATCGGCAAAGCCGGTATCTTCGGCCTTGGCGGGCCGTTCGAGGATCAGATAGCGTGACGCTGCAAGCGCCTGCGGCGCAGCGATGTTGAGCTTGCCGAGTTCGGCGGCGATCTCTTCGGGCATGACAAGCCCGGCAATCTGCACCTTCGCGGTCTGGACATGCTCCTTGCCTAGGCCGAGATCGGCATCGATGATCTTGGACCACATGTTGAGTTCGCGCAGATAGGCCCGGCCGCTCAGCACCGGCGCCAGCATCACCAGGCTGTCGACGCCGTCGATCGAGGCGCCGATGCGATGGGCAAGCGTTGCGCCGAGGCCCTGTCCGATGAGGATGATGCGATCGCAGCCGGAGAGCGACTTCAGCTTGGCGGCGGCGGCGCGGATCGAATTTTCCCAGGTTTCCAGCCTTGCCGGCAGCGCGCCGAAATCGAGCGCATCGCCGGTGCCGCGATAGTCGAAGCGCAGGCTCGCCACGCCGATGTCGGAGAAATGCTCGGCCGCGACACGGAAGAATTTGCGGCTGCACATCTCCTCGAAACCCCAGGGGCTGACGAAGAGCACGGCGGCCGAACGTTTCTGGACCGTGGGATTTTCAGGCATGAACAGGCCGATCGTGCCGTCGAAGACGACAGGCAGGGCAGCGCTGCGGCCGGCACCCTCGGCCGGCTCGAGCGAGAATTCGCCGGGCGCGACCTTGGCGCGGTCCGGATCGCCCGGAAGCCGCGGCGCAATGAAATTGATCGCGTACCCCATTGGGCGCTGCAGCACGCGCGGCATCTTGCCGAGAATGGAACGCATGACCTCGACATCTTCGGCCGGCATGACGCGCAGCACGCGGAGTGCCGCGAAATAGCAGAGTGTGCCGGCAAGGATTGCAACGACGAGGCCGATCGGACCCCGGATGAATTCCAGCGCCGAAATCGCCCCGCAGGCACAGAGCACGGCGGCGAGCGTCACCTTGGTCAGGCTCGTGTAGAGGCCCGAAAGCTGGGATCCGAATCCTGTCTGCCTGATCATCATCACCGACATCGCAACGAAGACGAGGATGCGCACGAGTGCGGCACCCTCGGCGGCAAGCCTAGGTACGATCAGTAAACAACCGACTACCATCAGAAGGCCACCTATCACACTGATGTTCAGGCGGGAGCGGGCCCTGTCCATCGACAGGAGGTAGAGGCTGAGGATCTGCATGAAGGTATAGGCGGGCGCCACCAGCGCCAGCAGCGCCACCACCGTGCCGCTGCGGCGGAACGCTTCGCCGAACACCACGAGCACGAGTTCGCTGGAGATCGCCGCCAGCCCGAGGCTCATCGGCAAAACGATATAGGCCATGCTGCGGGTGACCGCGGCGAAGACCTCGACCGGCAAGGTCGAATCATCGCTGTTATGCCGACGCTCGGAATAATAGGGCAGCAGGCTGCCGGTCATCTGGATCGGCAATTGCAGCGCGATATTGGCGATCGACAGGCCGACGGCGTAGTAACCGACCATCTCGACCGACCAGAACTGCTGCAGGAAGAGCAGCTCAAGCCGATTGAGGAAGATCGAATCGATGATGAACTGGATCGACAGGATGACGGAGGAAGAGGCGAGAGCTTTCAGCGAAACCCCGCACCAGTCGCGCCGTGCAAGCAAGATCGGCAGCGTGGCGAAGAACAGCACGAGCTGGCCGAGCGCATAACCGACGAGAACGCCTTCGACGCCGTAGAAAACGGCGCCGGCGGCAACACCGGCAAGCTGCAAAATCGAGACGGCCACCGTCAGCCGGAAAAAGGCGCCCAGCTTTTTTTCGCCGATCAGATAGAATTTGACGAAGGATCCGATCGCCTGGACGAAGAACAGCACGCCAGTGACCAGAGCGACGGACGGCGCAGTATCGGCCCAGTGCATCTCCTCCGACGTCAGGAAGAACAAGGCATAGAGCGCCAGCAGCACGACGGTTGAAAACATCATGAAGCTGACGAGGATGGCGGCAAAACCCCGCCGGCGGCGCATGTCGTAACCTTCCGCCGAAAGCTGCGGCAGGGTCTTCAGCAGCGTGATGCTGGAGCCGAGTTCGGCGATCGAGGCGCCCGTGACGACCAGCCAGAGCGAGAAGGCGACGATGCCGTTGGCCTCCGGCCCGAGCAGCCGCGCGGTTATGATCGATGACACGAAACCCGTCAGCAGCAGCAGCATGCCGGCCGCCGCATTCATCACCGAATTTGCGATAATACCCTTCGACATCTGCCCATCCGCAAGGTTCGGCCCACTCGGCCGGACATTCGCCATCTCTACTGCGAAAATGTTAAAATAAAGCGGAGTGGCGACCTCACCTTAGCTCGCCTGCATCGCCGCCAGCGCCTGAAGCGCCTTCTCGTAGCTATTCTCAGCGAGGTAGCGCAGCAGGAATTCCCGGGCTTTCTCCGCCTTCTCAAGCGCCCGCTCCGGCGCGCGGAAAATATCGCTCAGATGTGCCGCCGCAGCTGCCGGGGAAGGATCCGCCCAGACCGCGCCCTCAAGCCCGGCAAATTCAGGATGAGTATCGACGACCGGAATGAGGGAAGATCCGACCTGCCATGTATTCTCAGGGTCGCAGAAATCCGCCGTGCCCGACCAGGCGGTGGAGATAACCGGCGTGCCCTGCATGATCGCCTCGGCCACCGTCAGCCCGAAACCCTCCGAACGATGCAACGACAGATAGGCGTCGGAAGACCGGATGAGGCCGTTGATATCGGCATTCGACAGCCTGTCGGTGACGATCCTGATGCGGGCGTCGCCCGCAACCGAGGCAGCCAGCTCGCGCAGGCCTTCGTCCTTGTTCACGTCGCCGCTCGCCTTCATCAGCAGGACAGCGCTTGGGGCTTCGGCGGCAAATATCCTGAAAGCCTCGATGACAGCCTGCGGATTCTTCCGGTTGATCGAGGAGCCGGCACTGAAAATGAAGCTGACGAGAAAGGCGTCTTTCTCGATGCCGAACCTCTCCCGCATGCCGTCGGTCGCCAGGGCCTCGGTCACCGGATGCGGAACGACGATGACCGGCGCCCTGGTGAGCGGCGCAATCGCCCGCCGGGTGAATTCCGACGGCACGAAGACGGCGTTCATATAATGCATTGCATTGCGCCACTCCGCCGGCACGACTTCCAGCTCCCAGGCGAAATAGCCGATATTGAAGGCGCGGGTAAAATTCGCGACACCCTTCTTCAGGATGGCGCGCGGCAGCATCGGCGGATTGAGGTGCCAGATCCGGCCTCCCGGCAGCGCGGTGGAGAGACCCGACGGCGTCCATCCGACAAAGGACTTCTCGTCTGGATGCGTGCTGACGTCGGATAGCGAAATCGCCCTTCCCGCCTCCGACAAAGCCCCAGCGCAGAGCCTTGCCGATTCGCCGACGCCGACGGCCATTGAGAGATAGCCGACGATTTCCACCGGCCTGCGCGGATTGAAGGCAAGACGCGACCGGGGGATCAGCCGTTGCAGGACATGGGCGCGCAAAATGCGGTATGTCGTTCTCAAATCACGGGTCTTTCTCAATGGATGGGCATCGTTTTTCGCGGGGAGCGTCAACCCGAGAGCACGACACGATGCAAACTGCCTAGGCTTCTGATTTCGCCTGCGGGCGGAAGATCGCTCTCGGCGCCCGGGAGCGCTTGGAGTTTCACGCGCCGCATCGCGCCGGGGGCGAGATGGAACCAGTCGTCGTCGGGCCGATAGCCTTCGACATCGATATGCACCGATTGCGCCAGCCGGTCGGCCCGGAGATCGACGAACCAGTCGTCACCGTCTCTGCCGAGCGATGCCTCGATACCGGCGTCATGCAGCGCCTTCCCCCGTCCGCAGGGAAAGTGGAAGCTTTCCGCCAAAATGGCGCCATCGGCGAGCGATCGTAAGCGCGCCACGCTGACATCATGCGACGGCGGCCCGAAACGGAAGGCATAGGTCGCATCGAAAAAGGCGCCGAACAGCGAGGTAGCGGCAAGACGCTCGGTGTCCCTTGCCGCCAGCTTGAAGGCCCTGCTGCCGCTGACGACCTGCTGCTTTCCGTCGCGCAGGCAGGCGACCTCGAGCTCCACGTCGAGCGCTGTATCCGTCTCGTTGACGACGTGCACGTCGAGACCGTTGGTCCCCTCGTCGGTGAACAGCGTCTGCACCGGCCGAAAGGCGCGGCGCATCGCATACCAGACCGGCTTCGGCTCGCCGGTGGAATCGATCACCCCCCAGCCGGGGCCGGGCAGCAGGTCCTGCAATGTCCAAACGAGCGCACCGTTGCAGGCCGAGCCCTTGCGCCGCCACTCGGCGAAAGTCTCCTCGATGACCTCGCCGGTGACGGCGCGGGAGAGATCGAGATAGCGGCCCGGATCTTCGCGGCGCAGCCGGGCCGGATCGAGGTCGTAGAGAAGCTGCAGGTAGAAGTCGCGAACATCCTCGAAATCCCACGAAGCGCTGCGGTCGCGCGGCACGCGGGCCTTCCAGAGCGGGCTGTGGACGGCCGGCACGTCGAGATGGCGGTGCAGCGTCCTCTGCTGCGGCACATGCGCGAAGGCGAGGCTTTCGGAGGCAAAACGCACATCGGCGCGGCGTGCATCGGCAATCGGCCGCATATAGGCGCCGACACCGTAATAATGGGCGATACCGGCATTCGGTGAAAAGGGCATCGCCCCGCCATGTGGCGAATTCGGGACATAGGGCACGTCGGGCCGCATGCGCGTGGCGATCGCCGGGATGATCTCATCGGTGACCGGCCCGCTCCAGAATTCCACGGGGAGACCCAGCATCGCCGCCTGCTGGTGGATTTCACTGCCGCCGCAGAGCACCGCCAGCGATGGCGAGCCCTGGACGCCATGCAGGAATTCCTCGACCTCCGCATGCACATGGCCGAGAAACGCCTTGTCGGCGCGTGGATAATCGAAATTGGCAAACATGAAATCCTGCCACACGAGCAGGCCGAGTTCGTCGCAGAGCGCAAAGAAATCGGGCGTCTCGTAGGCCATGGTGCCGCCGATGCGGATCATGTTCATGCCGGCTTGAGCGGCAAGCCGCAGGAACGGTTCATAATCCGCCCGCCCGCCCGGCAGACGCGCGATATCGGCCGTCGTCCACACTGCGCCGCGGCAGAAGATACGTTCGCCGTTGACAGTGAGCGCGAAATCGTCGCCGTCGGTGCCGCGCTCGACCTCGATCCGCCGGAAGCCGGTCGTGCCGAGCGAATACTCCGCGTCGTCGGAAACGAGCGTCAGCTCATAGAGACGCGGAGCGCCGTGCGTGTGCGGCCACCAGGGCTCGATGTCGGAAAGCTTGAGGATAGAAGAGTAATGGTTGTCGCCGATCTTCTCGAAAGGCTGCTCCATGCCGCCGCAGTGCAGCAGCATCTTGGGATGCTCGGCATTGCTGTGCAGGGAGACGCTGAGACGGCCGGCGCCATTCTCGTCCAACACGGCGCGGATGGAGACATTGTCGATCGAGACGGGATTGCGCCGCACCAGCGAAATCGGCCGCCATGGCCCGACCGCATGGATATCGGGGCACCAGCCCGGCATATGGCCGAGCAGCGTCGTGCGGAAATTCTTCAGCCCCGTCGGCGTGATCATCTGCGGCCGCCAGCGTGCCCGCGGGCCGGGGTCCGACAGGCGGGGACCGAGTGCGCGAAAGCAGAGCGCCAGCTCGTCGCCGCCCGTCAGCGTCACCGGGATCTCGTGCGCGGTGAACATGCTTTCGGAAAACAGGATTTCCTGGCCGTTGAGGAAGACATGGCAAAGCGTGGCAAGCCCTGCGAACCGCAGGATCGCCTCACCGGGCTCGGCATCGAACAGCCGGCAGAGGTACCAGGCATCCCTGGTGTTCAGCGGTTCTGGATTTTCCCGGTCGAACAGCCCGGCTTTTTCGAGTGCTGCGGCAACGGTGCCGGGAACGGGTGCCGGAATGAACTGGGCGGAGAGCGGAATATCATGCGGCACGGCGCAGGCGCCCGGCTCCGTCAGGATCAGGTTCCAGCCTTCGGAAAGCAGGCTTTCCTCGGCACCGATGCTTGCCAAACGCCCCCGCATGGTCAGATCTCCGGCCTCAGATTCGCTCCGCAAGCGATGCCATCATCAAATCCCACGCATCGGCGGCCGGATCAAGGGCTGCCTGCAGCGGCTCGAACTTCCTGCGGGCAATGGCGCGGGCAAGCTGGAACTGCACCGATTTCGCCGCGTCCGAAATGCGCCTGGCATGCTCGGCGGCGGCGGCGAATTCACCCGAAAGCCAGACAAGGTAATCCGCCGCCAGCTCGAAATTGGCGCCCACCTGGCGAAGCGTGTTGAAGGCATATTTGTGGAAGAAGCCGAACGGCCGTTCCGCCACCGCTTCCACCTGCCGGGGAAAGACTGCCGCGAAGGCGCGGATCGGATTTTCGCCAGGACGCCTGGTGAAATGAAAGCCGGCAAGCCGCCGCGCGGTCGCGCGCAGATGCGCTTCATCAGCGGGCTTTTCCGGGAACCGCGCAAATTCCGTATAGGGAAGGAACGGCGGGTCGTTCTCCGTCAGCTGCAGCTGGAACAGACCGTCGAAATCCTCGCCTTCAAGCTGGAAATAACCGGCATTGTGAAAATATTCGACGCGCTTGGCCGCAACGTCCAGCCGGTTGATCGCAACCGTCGTCTTGCCGTGCTCCTGCCGATAGGCGGTGCCGCGCGTATCCGGCATGTAAAAGGAATCCATCTCGATCAAGCAGAGACGGTGCCGCGCGATCTGCACTTCGACATGGCGTTCGACGCGGTCGTAAATGGCAAGCTCGGTCGCGCGGATGCCGTAAAGCGCTTCGAGATCCTCAAGCGGCACCTTGAAGAAGGTGAACTGGTCGCCCTCGAAATCCTGGGTCAGGGTGAAACCGAGCATCGCCTCGGGCGCAACACCCGATGTCGCCAGCACCTCGATCCAGAGATCGACATAACAATTGGTTTCCGGCCAAGCGCGCTCGCCGGAATGCAGCGCGTGCGCCCGGTAGGTCTCCGGGTCGATTCCCGAAAATACCGATGTCATCGACCGGCTCAGCCCCACAGCGCTTTCCGCACGTTGGCCGGCCATTGCTTCACGTCGAGCCCGTGATGGTGGAACAGCGCAAGCGCGATGCGCTCCAGTCCGAAGCCCACGCAGGCCGTGTGCGCGACGCTACCATCTTCGAGGTTGAGGCCCCATTTCGTGCCGAAGGCATCCTGATGATAATTGAAGCTCATGCAGGCGGTCGGATTGGCGGTCGAGGTGATCGGGATCAGCAGTTCGAATTTCAGGTTCTGGTCGCGCTGATTGTTGGCGAGCATCTTGCCGGCGCGGCCGAAGAACGGATCGTTGGCGATATCGATCGTCACCTCGAGGCCGACGGCCTTCATCATCTCGACGCCGCGGTCCATCCAGCGCTGGCGGAAATCGGTGACATGCTCTTCGGTGCCCATGCAGACATATTCGCGCATGCGGAACAGCTGCTGGCGGGCCGGATCTTTCGACGGCTCATGACGGAAGCAATAGGATTGCAGGTCGAAGAGGCCGCCGGTCTTCGGCAGATTGCCGCGCTTGGCGACCGTCGGATAGAGCGGATAGCAGGCCGCCGGCGTCAGCACGATGTCGGTCGCCTTCTGCCCCTTCGTCCAGTCCTCGCCGACTTCCATGCATTGCAGCAGGCTGACATGGTCGAGTTCGCTGCCGCAGAAGCTGTGCACCGTGCCGGCAAGCTGCGGGAAGCTCTTCATGTAGCCGCTCTTTTCGAAGAAGGCGCGGTTCATGCCGGGCGGAAAGCGCATGGCCTCCGCACCATCGGCGCCGCCGACCTTGTCGATCAGGCGCTCAAAGGCAGCGATCACCTCTTCGAACTGGCCGCTGCGGCCATAGAGCCCGTCGATGCCGGTATCGATCAGCAGGCCGGCTTCGAAAAGCCGGTCGAGAAACGAGGTCTGCATATCCATGACTGTTACCCCAGTAGGCTAGTGTCCTGCTTATGGACAAGAAGCATGCTCGACGTATTGCCGAGGATGCGGTCGTTCGAGATCATCAGCTGCGCGGAATGCGCGTCGCGCAGATGGCGTCCGAGGCTGAAGGGCGTGCCGTTCTTGTAGCCCATGATGCCGCAGATCAGCATGGCGTGGTTGACGATCTCCAGGATCGTCTCGGACGCGGCGATCTTGACGTTGTTCATCGCCACGGCAAAGCCCATCGAAGACAGCCTGTCGACATCGACCTTGGCATCCTCATAGGCCTTGAGGCCGGCAACCACATTGGATTTGACCATCTGCAGCAGGTTGGAAACCTCGGCGAGGCGGAGCGCTCCCGGCGGCGGGGCATCCGGCGCCTTGCGGGCGGCGGCGCGCACGAAGGCCTGCGCGCGCGCCACGGCGTCGACCGCGATGCCGTACCAGACGCCGCTCCACAACAGATGCGACGAAGCGAGCATGGATTGCGCCGCGATCTCGGCGAAAGGCTTCGGCAGGATCTGATGGGCCGGCGCCTGCCCTTTGAAGAGGAAGCCGTCGGAGCAGGTACCGCGCATGCCGAGCGTATTCCAGGCGTGCGTTTTTTCGAGCGTGTACTGATCCTTGAGGAAGGCCGTCAGCACCTGATCGGAGGAAGCCGCCTGCGCGTGAGCGCGCGAGGTGATCAGGATGGCGTCGGCATGCGAGCCGTAGGAAATGACGGTCGCATCCTTTTCAAGCCGGCAGACATCGCCATCGACTTCTACCGCGCAAATGCTGTTGCGCAGGTTTCCGCCGATGCCGCCCTCGGTGGTGGCGGAGGCGATGAGCAGCTGCTCGGCGGCGATGCTGTGCATGAAACCGCGATGCCAGTCGCTGTCGGCGCCGTGTTCGACGAGACTCGACAGCTTGATGTGATGCATGGCGAAGACCATGGCGCTTGCGGCGCAGGCCTGACCGAGCATCGAGCACAATTCGGCGATCTCGGTGATCGAGGCGGATTCGCCGCCGAGATGACGCGGCACCTGGGTGCCGAGCAGCCTCTCGGCCTTCATCGCATCCACGGCTTCCCGGGGGAAACGGCCTTCGACGTCGACGGCATCGGCGTGTTTGGCGGCGATTTCGGCGACGCGGGCGACCCTTGCGACAAGACCGTCCTGCATGATCTTGACGGGGAAATTCATCAGGCGACCTTCCGGCTGTCCCGGATGAGATCGACCGTTCTGGCGATGGCCGAGATGCTCGCGAAGGATTTGCGGTTCAGGAGATTGTCGGGAAACTCGATGTCGAAGGCCTCTTCGATGCCGAGCATCAGCTGCACGGAGGCAAAGGATGTCAGACCCGCCGCATAAAGGTCGGCATCGTCGGCGACCTGGTCGATCGACGCAGGAAGTTTGCCGAATTTGGCTACGAGGTCGCGGATTGTCTTATTCATCCCATCACTCCAAGATTCTCATGATCCCGAACCGGCGTTCATCGCCTTGTCATGAGCGTTCTTTTAGTGCGGAAAACAGAAAATTCCGCTAATTTATAGCGTTAAATATGATTAAGGCTCACAGTTAGAATTTTACCGATCATGCCGGTCAGAGCGATAATATCGCTTCCGTATCAGCGACTTAATCTTGTTTTGAGAACGGCACTCGACGCAATTTACGCCGCAGCCAGTACAGAAATGACACGGAAAGCGCCGCTTTGCGTCAATCGGCCGGCGGATAGGAATGCTCGTCGCCGCGGTAGTCCGAGACGGAATAACATCCCTGCCCCACGGGCCGGATGGCGCTGCCGCTAACGACTGCCTTGCCGTAACCGCCGGGGATATCGAGGATGTAGGTCGGCTGGCAGAGCCCGGAAATCCGCCCGCGCAGCGCCGCGACGATCCGCTGCCCCTCCTCGATGGTCATTCGGAAATGGCCGGTGCCGGGCGCAAGATCCGGATGATGCAGATAATAGGGTTTGACGCGGATTTCGACGAAGGCCTTCATCAGTTCCGCAAGCACGTCCGGATCGTCGTTGACGCCCTTGAGCAATACGGACTGGCTGACCATGGCAATGCCGGCATCGACAAGACGGGCGCAGGCGGCACGCGCTTCCGCCGTCAGCTCTTTGACATGATTGGCATGCAGCGCCACATAGACCGTCTTGCCGCTCGCTTTCAGCGCGGCGATCATCGCAGCATCGACCTTGCCGGGATCGACGACGGGAACACGCGTATGGAAACGCACGATCTTCACATGCGCGATGTCAGCGAGCGCCTCCATAATGTCGCGGAGACGGCGCGGCGACAGCACCAGCGGATCGCCGCCGGTGAGGATGACCTCCCAGATTTCCTGGTGACCCCTGATATAATCGAAGGCGGCCTGCATCGCCGCCGCATCGAGCGTGCCGAGGCCCTGCGGCCCGACCATTTCGCGGCGGAAGCAGAAGCGGCAATAGACCGGGCAGACATGCACGGCCTTCAAGAGCACGCGATCGGGATAGCGGTGAACAATGCCTTCGACCGGGCTATGGGCATGATCGCCGATCGGATCGGCGCGTTCTTCGCGGGCAACCGTCAATTCGGCGGCATCGGGCACGAACTGCCGCGCGATCGGATCATTGGGATCGCTACGATCGATCAGCCTCGTCATGGCAGGCGTCAGCGCGATCGCATAGCGCACGGCGACCGCCTCCAGCGCCAGGCGATCGGCCGGCGCGACCAGCCCTGCCATCACCAGATCGTCAACGCTTTTGAGCGGTTTGACGGCATTCATCGTCCATACTCCGCAACAGGCGCCCAGAGCACCTGGTCGATGCGCGAGGCCCCGGTCGCCAGCATCACCAGCCGGTCGAAGCCGAGCGCGATGCCGCTTGCCTCGGGCATCAGCGACAGCGCGGCCAGGAAATCCTCGTCGAGCGGATAGGTCTCGCCGTAGACACGCGCCTTCTCGGCCATCTCTATCTCGAACCGCCGGCGCTGTTCGGCAGCATTGGTGAGTTCGCCGAAGCCGTTGGCAAGCTCCACGCCGCAGGCATAGAGCTCGAAACGTTCGGCAACCCTGGGATCACGCGCCGAGGGGCGCGCAAGCGCTGCCTCCGAGACCGGATATTCGTCGAGGATGGTGATGCGGCCGAAGCCGAGATGCGGCTCGATTTTTTCGACCAGCACCCGGCTGAAGAGGTCGGCCCAGCCGTCGTCCCCGGCAACACGCATGCCGACGCGCTTCATCTCGGCGGCCAGATGATCGCGATCGGTCGAACCGTCGCCGGCGACGGAGGCGAGAAGATCGATGCCGGTATGGCGCTCGAATGCTTCGGCGACGCCGATCCGCTCCGGGCCGGCGAAAGGATCGCTCTCGCCGCCGCGATAGGCAAGCCTGTCAGTCTTCGCCGTCTCTGCCGCGAGCGCCAGGATTCGCACGCAATCCATCATCAGGCTCTCGTAGCTTTCCCCGGCCCGATACCATTCGAGCATGGTGAATTCGGGATGGTGCAGCGGCCCGCGCTCGCGGTTGCGATAGACATGGGCAAAACACGAAATGCGTTCCTCGCCCGCCGCAAGCAGCTTCTTGCAGGCAAATTCCGGTGAAGTGTGCAGGTAGAACGGCGCCTTTTGCCCATCCGTCGTCAGCGCCTCGGTGGCGAAAGCATGCAGATGCGCCTCGTTACCCGGGGAGATTTGCAGCGCCGCCGTGTCGACCTCGATGAAATCCTCGTGCGCGAAAAACCCGCGCAGTGCAGCCTGGATCGCATTGCGCCCGATCAGGAACGGGCGGCGATCGGCATGCACGGACGGGGTCCACCACGGGGACGCTTTGGCCGAAGAGTTCATTCCAAGCTTTCTTCGCCGGAGAAGCCGGTATGGGGGGTGGCTATTTCCCGGATTTTAGGTTAGTTGCGCCCCCAAAGAAAAACATTTGCGTCTTCTGGGCGTCTCGTCAGTCCTCTACGACGCCGAAAGCCGAGTTACAAGGAAGTCTTATGGTCAAGGTCATCGCCTCTTCGGTCCGCAAGGGCAACGTTCTCGACGTGGACGGCAAGCTCTACGTCGTTCTTACCGCTCAGAACTTTCACCCCGGCAAGGGCACGCCCGTCACCCAGGTCGACATGCGCCGCATCGTCGATGGCGTGAAGGTCTCCGAGCGCTGGCGCACCACCGAGCAGGTCGAGCGCGCTTTCGTCGAAGACGTCAACTTCCAGTACCTCTACGAAGACGGCGAAGGCTTCCACTTCATGAATCCGGCGAACTACGACCAGGTGGTCGTCAGCCAGGAAACCATGGGCGACCAGAAGGCCTATCTCCAGGAAGGCATGACCTGCATCCTGTCGATCCATGAAGGCATTCCGCTGGCGCTCGAACTGCCACGCCACGTCACGCTCGAAATCGTCGAGACGGAACCGGTCGTCAAAGGCCAGACGGCCTCCTCGTCCTATAAGCCGGCCATGCTCTCCAACGGCATCCGCACCTCGGTGCCGCCGCATATCGACGCCGGCACCCGCGTCGTCATCGCCACGGAAGACAATTCCTACGTCGAGCGCGCCAAGGATTGATCCTGGTTTTCATCCATTCGGGAGGCCGGCTCACGCCGGCCTCCCGCTAAGATGTGGAATTCAGGCAAGTGTCGATGCCGAGTCCACTCGCCGCAGACGATTGTCTCGGACGGCTCATTTGCCGGAAATATCTTCGTTGAGCGAAGGCTGCACCGAATTCCAGTATCCGAATTCAGATCACCTTTCGGACCTCGCTCTCGAAGCTCATGACATGAGCCATTGCGATCCTTTCAGCCTCATCCGCGTCGCCTCTGCATACGGCCTCAAGCATGAGGACCTGATCATGCAAGACGTCTTCTAGACGCGGCACCAGTGTCGGAAACCGTTTCATGGCGACGTACAGGATTCTCAGCGACAGATTGTGGTAGTGATCCAGCGTGTCGAACAGGAATGAGTTTTTCGCCACTTTGTAAATGAAGCGGTGAATCCGGCGATCTAGCGCAAGGATGTCTTCCAATGCCATCGGACCGGTTGTCTGCTTGAGTTCGTCGATCAGTTGTCGCGCTTCTTGCCGCTCGAACTCGCGCAGCCTTTCCGCAGCCAATCGAGTCGCCCAGGATTCGATCCGTGCTCGTGCCTCATAAACGGCAGTAAGATCATTGATATCGATTTTGCTGACAAAGGTGCCGCGCCGAGCGCTAACGACAACGAAACCGTCATATTGCAGACGCTGAAGCGCCTCCCGGACCGGCGTGCGTCCGACGTCCATGCGTTTCATAATCTCGGCCTCCCGCAGAAGCGTGCCCGGAGGAAGCAATGTCGTAATGATGTCGTCGCGCAGCCGAATGTATGTCCGCTCCGCCAGCGTTGATTCAGCCGCTTCGTAATCTGCTTCGAATACCGACATATTCAGCGCATTCCTCTCTCTGTGCATTCCGCATAGCCAAACACTTCTCTGCCGAAAAAAGCGCGCAACGAATCTGCTTGACTTCATATAGTGTCGGCATATCTTCAATATATCAGCAATATATAACCACAAAGAGGGGTTCAAATGAAACATGCTGAATTGACGAAAAAATCGCAGGCGAATGGGATCGTTACCCTGGCGATCTTGAGTTTGGGACTGTTCGCGACGGCTGCTGCCGCCGCCGACGATCTGGAACTGACGAAGCCGGGCACGCTCGTCGTTACGGTGCAGCCTTACATGCCATACACGGCGGTCAAGGATGGGAAGCTTGTCGGCCTTGACAGCGACATCCTGACAGCCATCGCCGATAAGCTCGGTCTCAAGATCGAGATCAATGTCACCGACTTTCCGGGCATGCTGGCTTCCGTCCAGACGCAGCGGGCGGATATAACCATTGGCGGAATCGCATGGTCCGACGCCCGCCAGAAAGTCGGCCTGTTCACCGACCCGCCATATTATTCGCCGCCGGCAATGGCCGTGAGCGGCACGGCGAGCTTTCCGGATGTTGCGAGCTTGGAGGGCAAGAATCTCGGTACCGTCACCGGCTATGTCTGGGCGAAATCCATCGCGCAGGTCCCGAACGCATCGCCCCATACCTTCCCGAGCGCCGACAGTGTGTTCCAGGATATTTCTGCCGGGCGCCTCGACGTCGGCTTCCTCGATCCGCTGCTGATCACCTATCAACAGCAGCAGCGCCCCGACATGAAGGTTCGCATCGAATATCTGAAGCCGCCGACGAACGAACAGGTCGCCGCGCACCCCGATTACAAATATTTTCAAGCCTATATGACCGGATTCTACCTTCCAAAGCAGTCGCCGAAGCTGGCCAAGGCTGTTTCCGATCAGATTGACGGCATGTACAAGGATGGATCCCTTGCGGCTTTGATCACCAAATGGGGCGGCGATCCCCAGCAGTTCCTGGTCCCATCGCCCGAGATGGCGGCGCAGCGGCGCGGCGTTGACCGTCCCGCCGACTGGACCCCGCCTTCCCTCGCGAAGTGAGATCGACGCATGACGGCGTTGTCATCCTTCACCGATATGTTCCAGGTTCCCTGGAACGACTACGTGGGAAACATTGCCGGGGGTCTACTCAAGACCCTCGGCTACACCATGGCGAGCTTCGTCGGCGCGACGATCCTTGGTCTTGCACTTGCATTGATGAGGCTCAACCGGCTCCGGCCGGTCCGCGTCCCTGCGGCGCTCTATACGGAGCTTTTTAAGAACGTACCGCTCCTCGCGATCATTTTCCTCACCTACTTCGGCCTGCCTTCCGTGGGCATCAGGCTGGAGGTTTTCGAGGCTGGAGTATTGAGCTTGGTGCTTTTCTACGCCGCCTACCTGTCCGAGATCTTTCGAGCAGCTATCGCCGGCGTACACAGAGGACAGCAGGAGGCGTCTCAAGCGCTCGGGTTAGGGCGCGCCAAGACTTTCAGCCATGTCGTTCTGCCGCAGGCGGTGCGGCTGGCGCTTCCCGGTATGAACACCATGTTCGTCGACCTGATCAAATCGACCTCGCTGCTTGTGACGATCTCCGCTGCCGAACTGATGACGCAGGCCCAATTGATAGCGTCGGAAACTTTCCCATATGCGCTAACTTAGCCTTGACGGTGATGGTTGCAGATGATTCACCGTGGCCATGAGCGATTCGTTACAAGCATTGGATTGGGAGGAGCTAGTCGAACGACTAGGCTCGGCGGAAGAGTTGGA
>NZ_LOKU01000005.1:0-189886 GCF_002211295.1 Rhizobium sp. N122
GTTCGCAAATCCAGAGAAAGAGGTCGCACCATCATTGCCGGCCTCCACACCAGCAATGACCTTGAATCACAAAATCAAAGGCAAGGGAATCTCCGCACGATTCCGATTAGCGCTGACAGACTCTAGTTTCCACTCCGCTCAGGTTTTGGTCGGCCCGGTGTCGCATGACCCCTACTCCTCCTTGAAGGCCGGCGCGACCCTTTCTCCTTTTAGTTGATATACGCATGGAGGTTGAAGTAATTATCGCAGCAGAAGCTAAAGTTTTAATAGCGACGAGATCAGGCTGCTGACAGCAGGAGGGTCTCAGCAAATTAGGTCGATGCCCGTCGTCACAGCTGCGAACCGCGCGACAATAGGAAAATCGCGGCGGTTCCTTTGGTCAGCCCACACACACGTGGATCACACTTCTGGACGACAAACTCGCGTTAAAACTAAGCCGCCAGCGCCCGCAGCGGATGCAGGGTGCCGTCGCTATAGACGAAGCGGCCGGCGCGGAAGGTGGCGCGGATGCGATGGACTTCACCCGGTTCGACCGCCACCAGATCGGCCCTCTGGCCGATGGCGATTTCGCCGCGATCCGAGAGGCCGGCGGAGCGGGCGGCGTTGCCGGTCGCCATGGCGACGGCTGAAGGCAAGCCGCCTTCCACCATCTCGGCGAGCTTGAAGATGCCGGGCACGAAGGCGGCCGGGTGATAGTCGGCGGCTATGACGCTCAAGAGGCCGGCCCTGGCGGCATCCAGCGCGCTGAGATTGCCCGACATCGACTGGCCGCGCAGCGCATTGGGCGCGCCCATCAGCGTCCAGAGGCCACGGCGGCGCGCCTCTTCGGCGGCGGGCGCCGTCACCGGGAACTCGCTGATGGTGACGCCGAGATCGTGCATTTCCGCGACTTTCTCGACACTGTCATCATCATGCGAGGCAAGCGACAGCTTATGCTTCAGCGACAGCGCGACGATCTCCTTCAGCTTGGCCTCGATCTCGGGATTGCTGCGCATGGCGATGCGTTTGGCGACGATCTCGGCGGCCATATCCTCAGAGATGGCGCGGCGCTCGGAAATGCTGAGGATGTAGCTTTGCAGGTTGTTGTATTGGCCCTGCCCCGGCGTGTGGTCGGTCAGCGAAACCATATCGATCTGGTCGGCATTGAGCAGGCGCTCGAGTGCGGCAGCGGCGCCGACATTGGTGATTTCGTAGCGGGCGTGGACGCGGTGGTCGATCAGCAGATCATCGCGCAGGCGGTTGATGCCCTCGATCACCGCCGAGGTGGTCTCCAGCGAGCGGACGTGGCCGTAAACACTTTCGGTGGCGAAAGAGACGGCGGCAAAGGCCGTGGTGACACCGGCGGCGGCCAGCTTCTTGTCGAGCTCGTGGATGCCGAAATCGATCGGCATCGTCGCGTTCGGGCGCGGCGCGATCTCGCGCTCGATCATGTCGCCGTGGAGATCGACGAAGCCCGGCATCAGCAGCCGCCCGCCGCCATCGATGGCAGCCCCGGCGACCCGCTCCGGCCTGATTTCGGCGATGGCGCCGTCTTCAACCCGCACGGAACCTTCACTCACCACCTCGTTGGGGAGAACGAGGGTGAAATTGCTGAGCCACATGGGCTTTCTCCTGACCGCATCGATGATTGACAGACCGCAGCGGATAGAACCGCTTCGTGACAAACGTATGAACTTTTCGAACGCCAGAACCGCGATACCGAAACCGTCTTGAGCCCAACCCGGCGGGTTGCCCGAGACCGCTCACCCGCTATCGAAGCTTATTCCTGTTCAACAAGGCCCATTGCAGCAGCATGATCGTCTTGGCGTCGAAGATCTCGCCGTTTTCGATCATTTGGGCTGCCTCATCGAGCGGGACTTCGAGAACCTCGATATCCTCGTGCTCCTCGTCCAGGCCGCCGCCTTCCGCCACGCGGTCGGCGATGTCGATCAGCGAGACGAAGAAGTGAACGACTTCGGTGATGGCGCCGGGCGAGCTGTAGCATTTGAAGAGGAAACGCGCGTCGCGCAGGTGGTAACCGGTTTCCTCCATCGCCTCGCGGCGGATCGCCTGTTCGGGATGATCGTCATCGAGGAGGCCGGCCGGCACCTCCATCATCCAGGCGGGATCGCCGTTCAGATGGACGGGAAGGCGGAACTGGCGGACGAGAATGACGAGATCGCGTTGCGGATCATAAAGCAGGATGCAGGCGGCGTGCGTGCGGTGGTAGACCTCCCGCTTCAAGCGTTGGGTCGCGCCCTTGCGGTCGATATAGTCGAGCAGATAGCTGCTAAGCTTTGTCCAACCATTCGACAGCGTTTCCGCGCTGACGATCTTCACGCGTGATTTCGGCTGCATCATGCTGCGTCCTTGCGAATCCAGACCTTGTTATCGTGCACGGCCGCCCCGCCATAGGGCGCGACCGGGTCGGCGCCTGTGAGGACATTGATACCCTCGCCGTCGATATGCGCCTTGTTCGGCCAGAGGCCCTCGGCGATCAGCACGCCAGGCTTCACGTCGGTGGTGATGCGGGCGTGGATGCGCAGATCGCCGCGGCTGTTGCCGATTCGGACGAGATCGCCATGGGCGATGCCGTTGGCTTCGGCGTCGGCCGGATTGATCATCACCTCAGGACGGCCCTCCTTTTGACGCGAGGTCTTGGTCTCGGCGAAGCTCGAATTCAGGAAATTGCGGGCGGGCGAGGTGGCGAGGCGGAAGGGATGCCCGGGATCGGCGACTTCGATGACATCGACCTGATCGGGGAAGGCGGGAAGCTCGGCATGCGGCCCGAGCAGGCCGACCGCCGCCGGCGGCTTGTTCGGCGCCGGCTGATCGATCCAGTCCGGGCGGAAATGAAACTTGCCGTCGGGATGGGCAAAGCCGTTCAGGAAATGCGCCTCCTCGAAGGCCGGCTGACGATCGAACCATTTGTGTTCTAGGAAATGCTCGTAATCCGGCAGGCCGCTCGATTCCAGTAAGCGATCGACCATTTCGCGGGCTGAAAAGCCGAAGCCGGGGCGATCGGCGACGCCGAGGCGTTTGGCCAGTTCCTCGATGACGAAGAGATTGGTACGCACGGTCGGCGGCGGCTCGACCAGCTTCGGCCCGAGCAGGATATGGTTCTGGCCGCCGGCCCGGTAGATGTCGTCATGCTCGACGAACATCGTCGCGGGAATGACGATGTCGGCGATCTCGGCCGTCTCGGTCATGAACTGCTCGTGCACGGCGACGAACAGGTCGTCGCGGGCAAAACCGCGTTTGACGAGGCGCTGCTCGGGGGCGATGTTGGCCGGGTTGGTGTTCTGGATCAGCATCGCCGTCACCGGGCCGCGATGGCGCAGCGCCACCGGATCGCCGGTCAGCACCCGGCCGATCTGCGACTGATCGAGCATGCGGATATCGCCGTCTTTCATCGAGCGGCCTGTCAGTTCCGCATTGTTCATGCGGAAGATATCGTTGTTGGAATGGAAGGCGCCGCCGCCCTCATACTGCCAGGAGCCGAGCACGGTGGCGACCGAGGCGGCAGCATGCATGGCGACGGCGCCGTTGCGCTGGCGGGTGAAGCCGTAGCCGAGGCGGAAAAAGGTCTTCTTCGTCGTGCCGACGAGGCGGGCAAAGGCTTCGATCTCCTCGACCGAAAGGCCGGTGATATCGGCCGCCCATTGCGGCGTCTTGGTTTTCAGATGGACTTCGAGGCCGGCGGGATCATCGGCATAGCGCGCCATGTAGTCGCGGTCGGCATGGCCATCGCGGAAGGCGATGTGCATGACGGCGCAGGCCAGTGCCGCATCGGTGCCGGGCCTGACGATCAAGGCCATGTCGGCCTGCTTCATCGTCGGATTGTCGTAAATGTCGATGACGACGATCTTGGCGCCGCGCTCCTTGCGCGACTTGATGGCGTGGGTCATCACATTGACCTGGGTCGAGACCGCATTGGTGCCCCAGATGACGACGCAATCGGTGCGGCCCATCTCGCGCGGATCGGGGCCGCGCAGCGTGCCGGTCGCCACGGTGAAGCCGGTCCAGGCCGGATTGGTGCAGATCGAAGAGAAGAAGCCGGAATAACGCTTGGCGTGACGCAGGCGATCGATCGAATCGCGCTGTACCCAGCCCATGGTGCCGGCATAGAAATAAGGCCAGATCGCCTCGCTGCCGTCCCGCGCCTCGGCCTTCACGAAGGCTTCGGCAATCTCATCCAGCGCATCGTCCCAGGAAATCTGCTGCCATTGCCCTGCCCCCTTGGCGCCGGCGCGGCGCAGGGGATGCATCAGGCGATCGGGATGATAGAGCCGCTCGGCATAGCGGGCGACCTTGGCGCAGATGACGCCGGAGGTGTAGGAGTGATCATTGGCCCCGCGGACGCGGCCGATGCGGCCGTCCTCGGATATGTCGACCTCCAGCGCGCAGGTGGAGGGACAGTCGTGCGGACAGGCGGTGTGGCCTACCCTGGTGTCCGGCTTCGGGGATTTGGCGTGGATGGGGGTCGCAATGTTCATGGCATTTGTATATTCCAAGCCTTGCACGGCCAAAAGCCACAAACTTTCCCATGACGCGAATTCATACGGACATCACCGAAAATGAACTACCGCCACATCTATCATGCGGGCAATTTTGCCGATGTGCTGAAACATGCCGTGCTGGCGCGGCTGATCCGCTACATGCAGAAGAAGGATGGCGCCTTCCGCGTGCTCGACACGCATGCCGGCATCGGGCTCTACGACCTCTCCTCCGAAGAAGCGCAGAAAACCGGCGAATGGCTCGACGGCATCGGCAAGCTGATGGAGACCGATCTCGGACCGCAGGTTTCCGAACTGCTGGAGCCCTACCTGACAGCCATCCGCGAACTCAACCCCGAGGGCGGCATCCGCTTCTATCCCGGATCGCCGAAACTGGCGCGCCTGCTGTTCCGGCCGCAGGACCGGCTGTCGGCGATGGAGCTGCATCCCGAGGATTTTGTCAGGCTGCACCGGCTGTTCGAAGGCGACCACCATGCGCGCGTCACCGAGCTCGACGGCTGGCTGGCGCTCGGCGCGCATCTGCCGCCGAAGGAGAAGCGCGGCATCGTGCTCGTCGATCCGCCTTTCGAGGAAGAGGACGAATATCAGCGTCTGGCCGAGGGGCTGGAAAAGGCCTATCGCCGTTTTCCCGGCGGCACCTATTGCCTGTGGTATCCGCTGAAAAAGGGCGCGCCGATCAAGGAATTCCACGAGAGGCTACAGGCGCTCGACATTCCGAAAATGCTCTGCGCCGAACTTTCCGTTCGGAGCGACCGCGGCATCACCGGATTGACGGGCTCGGGCCTCGTCATCGTCAACCCGCCCTTCACGCTGAAGGACGAGCTGCACCAGCTGCTGCCAGCATTGAAGGACCATCTGGCCCAGGACCGCTTCGCCTCGCACCGGGCCTTCTGGCTGCGCGGCGAGACCAAGGCGGTGAAGGACGATTGACCCATTAACCCGGTTCGGGAATAGTCCGCCGCAGTTTCACAATCTCGTCAGGTATCTCATGAAGCTCCTTTGGTCGCCGCCCTCCCCCTATTCCAGCAAGGTGCGGATGGCCGCGCATTTCCTGGATCTCGAGTTGAACGCCATCCGGGTCGACACCAATACGGCGCCGGCGATCCTGGTGGAGAACAATCCGCTCGGCAAGATCCCGACGCTGCTGGCCGATGACGGCGCCTCGGTCTTCGACAGCGTGGCGATCATGCACTATTTCGACCGGCTGGCGAAGGGCAAGCTCTATCCCTCCAAGAAGGGCAAACGCACGGATGCCGACGTCCTCGAATCGCTCTGCGACGGCATCTGCGATTGCCTGCTGGCGATCATGTATGAGCGGCGTTTTCGCGATGAGGAAAAGATCCACCAGCCCTGGATCGACCGGCAATGGAAGAAGGTGACGAGCGGGCTTGCGCATCTGAGTGCCAAGCCGCCGAAATTGGGCAAGAAACTCAACGGCGGGCATTTCGCCTTGGCCGCCACGCTCGGCTATCTCGATCTGCGCTTCAAGGGCCAGTGGGAAGCCGATCATGCACCGCTGATCGACTGGTTGCGGCAGTTCGAAAAGAAATTCCCAGCCTATCAGGAACTCAAGACCCAGGCCTGAGCGCCTGGCAACAACAGGCGAGCAGCAAAAAGCCGGGCGACGTGCCCGGCTTTTCCATGTTTGAATAATTCCGTTCGGCTTAGAACTTGACGCCGATACCGAGCTTGACGCTGTTCTCGTCGTAACCGCGCGAGAAGCTGCCGGAGTCGAGGTCGTAGTCCTTGCTCTGATAGTCGGTGTAGCGATATTCCAAGCGCGTCGTGATGTTGTTGGTCACGAAGGCTTCGACGCCGGCGCCGACGGTATAGCCGTAATTCGTCTTGCTTTCGTCCGAGGTGCCGTCGGAAACCTTGATGTTGCCGAGGGCGAGACCGGCCGTGCCGTAGAGCAGGAAGGGGTTCATGTCGTAGCCGACGCGGCCACGGACGGAGCCGTTCCAGCCATACTTGTTCTTGACGCCGCCCGAGGAAACGTCGTCGCCGCTGTAGCCGAGATCGGATTCAACGCCGTAAACGATCTGGCCCTGCTGCCAGTTGTAGCCGGTGAAGACCTGGCCGCCGAAACCATAGGTGTGACGGTCGGAACCGAAGTCACCCATGTTATAGGTGCCGGCGCCGCCGAGGTAGAAACCTTCCCAGCTGCCGGCCGGCTTGACCGGAGCGTCCTGGGCGACCGGTGCTTCCGGAACCTGGTCGACGGCATCGGCCGCCTGAGCTGCCGAGACGCCCGCAATTGCAAAAACGGAGGCCATGAGGCCAGCAATGAGTACACGCATACTTAGTCTCCTTTCAGTCCCGCACCGCTTATCATCTGTCTATCAGTGAAGCATTGGCGGGATATTGCCAGATGTCCCTTCCGGATCGAGACTGAAATTGGAACTCAAATGCGGATTTGAAAGAGCCAAATTGTGATATCATTGTGGCTGCCGCATGGCCGAAATTCGATGTTGCTTTGTCGCAACATACACTTCATTAACCTTACTGAAGGGTTAAACTTAAAATACTTATTTTAAGAAATCGCATTCTTAAATAATACATAGAATATCCCGCCCGCGGACGCAACCACAACGACCTATTTATATAATCTCCGCCCGCGCCTATATAGTCGGCAGACAGACTCGCGGGATTAGAAGGCAGGATTTTGAACCACAAAAGACTTCGCTCGGCCCTTGTAACAGGGGCTGCTAAAAGAATAGGCCGGGCAATCGCCGAAGACCTTGCTGCAAATGGCTTTTCCGTCGCGATCCACGCAAACGGCTCCCTCGCTGAAGCCGAAGAGTTGGCGGCGGAATTGCGGCGGAAGGGATTTCGGGCGATCGCGCTCAAGGCCGACCTTACCGATATCGGCGAAACAAGCGAGCTGGTCACAAAGGCGTCGGCAGCGCTCGGCCCGCTTGATCTGCTCGTCAACAATGCGTCGATCTTCCAGAATGATTCCGTTCGCAGTTTCAACGCCGACACCTGGGCACTGCATTTCGACCTGCATGTGCGGGCGCCCTCGATCCTTGCCGCGGCCTTCGCGCAGCAGATACCCGGCGAGGCCGCCGGGCTGATCGTCAACATCATCGACCAGCGGGTCTGGGCACTGAGGCCCAGCTTCTATTCCTATACGCTCTCCAAATCGGCGCTGTGGACGGCGACGCAGACGCTTGCCCAGGCGTTGGCGCCGGCCATCCGCGTCAATGCCATCGGCCCCGGCCCGTCGATGCCGAGCGAACGGCAAGCGCAGGAGGACTTCCAAGCACAGGTCTCAGCCCTTATCCTGCAGCGAGGGCCGGCGCTGGAGGAATTCGGACAAACGATTCGCTTCCTTTACGACACGCCCTCGATCACCGGCCAGATGATTGCCCTCGACGGCGGCCAGCACCTTGCCTGGCAGACGCCCGATGTGGCGGAGATTACGGAATGAACGGACGAAAGCTGCCGGATGGCGGCGTTCTCTACGACGATACGGATGAGAGCGAAGACGAGATCGAGGTGGAAGGCGACGTTTCCGCCGCCACCCCGCTTGCGGCTGGTGTCGACTGGAACGCCGGCAGCCTCAACGAGACCGGGCTCATCGGGGCCGAGCTGATCGGCGAATTTGTCAAGCGGCTGCCGAACAGCCCCGGCGTCTACCGCATGTTCAACGCCGAGGGTGACGTGCTCTACGTCGGCAAGGCGCGCAGCCTGAAGAAACGCGTCGGCAATTACGCCGTCGGCCGCGTGCATTCGAACCGCATCGCCCAGATGGTGCGCCAGACGGCGAACATGGAATTCGTGACGACGCGCACGGAAACCGAAGCGCTGCTCCTGGAAGCGAATCTGATCAAGCGCTTGCGGCCGCGCTTTAATGTGCTGCTGCGCGACGACAAGTCCTTTCCCTATATCCTCATCACCGGCGATCACCGGGCGCCTGCCATTTTCAAGCATCGCGGTGCGCGGGCGCGAAAGGGCGACTACTTCGGGCCGTTCGCTTCGGCCGGCGCGGTCGGGCGGACGATCAATTCGCTGCAGCGCGCCTTCCTGATCCGCACCTGCACCGACAGCGTCTTCGAAACGCGCACCCGCCCCTGCCTGCTCTACCAGATCAAGCGCTGTTCCGGACCGTGCACCCACGAGGTCAGCGACGGGGGTTACGCCGAACTGGTGCAGGAGGCGAAGGACTTCCTCTCCGGCAAGAGCCAGAAGGTCAAGTCGCATATGGCCGAGGCCATGAACCAGGCGGCCGAGGATCTCGACTTCGAGCGGGCGGCAATCTATCGCGACCGCCTGGCCGCACTTTCGCATGTGCAGAGCCATCAGGGCATCAATCCGGCCGGCGTCGAGGAGGCTGACGTTTTCGCCATCCACCACGAGGGCGGCGTCTCCTGCATCCAGGTGTTCTTCTTCCGCACCGGACAGAACTGGGGCAACCGCGCCTATTTCCCGAAAGCCGATCCGCAGCTGTCCGGCGCCGAAGTGCTGAATGCCTTCCTCGCGCAATTCTACGACGACAAGCCGGTGCCGAGGCAGATCATGCTGTCGGAAACGATCGAGGAGATGGAACTGCTCGCAGCCGCGCTCAGCGAAAAGGCCGGCCACAAGGTTTCGATCCTGGTGCCGCAGCGCGGCGAGAAGCGTGATCTGGTCGACCATGTCGTGGGCAATGCCCGCGAGGCGCATGGGCGAAAGCTTGCCGAGACGGCGTCGCAGTCGCGGCTGCTCGAAGGCTTCAAGGACACGTTCGGGCTTGCCTATGCGCCGCAGCGCATCGAGATCTACGACAACTCGCATATCATGGGCACCAATGCCGTCGGCGGCATGGTGGTCGCGGGGCCGGAAGGCTTCGTCAAAAACCAGTACCGCAAGTTCAACATCAAATCGACCGACATCACCCCCGGTGACGACTTCGGCATGATGAAGGAAGTGATGACGCGGCGGTTCTCGCGGCTGATCAAGGAGGAAGGCATTCCCGACCGATCGGCGCAGACGGCCACTGCCGACGCCGCAGACATGCCCTTCCCGGCCTGGCCCGACGTGATCCTGATCGACGGCGGCCAGGGGCAGATGACGGCGGTGCGCGCCATCCTCACCGAACTCGGCATCACCGACAGCGTCATGGCGATCGGCATCGCCAAGGGCGTCGACCGCGATGCCGGGCGCGAGCGCTTCTTCCCGCCGGGACGCGAGAGTTTTACCCTGCCGCCGCGCGATCCGGTGCTCTATTTCGTCCAGCGCATGCGGGACGAAGCGCATCGTTTCGCCATCGGCTCGCACCGGGCCCGGCGCAAGAAGGAAATGGTCAAGAACCCGCTCGACGAGATCGGCGGCATCGGCCCGTCGCGCAAGCGCGCGCTGCTGCAGCATTTCGGCACGGCAAAAGCGGTTTCGCGCGCCGCGCTCTCCGACCTGATGACGGTGGAAGGCATCTCGGAAGCGGTCGCCAAGCAGGTTTATAACCATTTCCACGATGACGCCGCGAAATAACCGGCGTCCGTCGCAAATTCCACGCAAAGGCAGTGAAAAGACAGAAAGAATGTTGACGGTCCGCGGTCAAAGCCGTCATCTACCGCATCGGCCCGAAAATCGGACTCGATTATCAGGAAAGTACGATGCGTCGGTTCAAAGTGTTACAGCGTCCTGAAAAGACGCGCGGCGCTGTAGCGGTGCATCCATTCAGAGAAACGATCCCATGGCATCGCGTGCGTACAGCATCCCCAATCTTCTGACCTACGGCCGTATCCTCGCCGTGCCGCTGATCGTTCTCTGCTTCTTCATCGAAGGCAGGCTGTCGATCAGCAACACGGCGCGCTGGGTGGCGCTGTGGATCTTCGTCATCGCCTCGATCACCGATTTCCTCGACGGCTATCTCGCGCGCATTTGGAACCAGACGTCGAATATAGGCCGCATGCTCGACCCGATTGCCGACAAGCTGCTGGTGGCCTCGATCCTGCTCCTGGTCGCAGCCGACCAGACGATTGCCGGCTGGTCGATCTGGGCGGCGATCACCATTCTCTGCCGCGAAATCCTGGTGTCCGGCCTGCGCGAATATCTGGCGGCGCTGAAGGTTAGCGTGCCGGTGACGCGGATCGCCAAGTGGAAGACGACGCTGCAGCTCGTCGCCATCGCCTTCCTGCTCGCGGGTCCTGCCGGCGACGAGATTTTCCCCTATACGACGCAGACCGGCATCGCGCTCTTATGGATCGCCGCATTGCTGACCATCTATACCGGCTACGACTATTTCCGCGCCGGGCTGAAACATATCGTGGATGACGAGGAATGACGCGGCTTGTCTATTTCGCATGGGTGCGCGAGCGCATCGGCAAGGCTGAGGAGGAGATCGACCTCCCCTCCTCCGTCGTCACCGTCGCCGATCTTCTGAATCATTTGAAGACGCTGGGCGAAGAATATGAGGCCGCACTTCAATATCCGGACGTGATCCGCGTGGCGCTCGACATGGAGCATGCCGAGCATGACGAGCCGATAGCAGGCGCGCGGGAGATCGGGATATTTCCGCCGATGACGGGAGGGTGATCGGGATGAGGGCGGGCGCGGCATGTTCCCCCTTCTCCCCTCGGGGAGAAGGTGCCCGAAGGGCGGATGAGGGGGCCGCCGGGAGCAAGGCTGCCCTTCGCTTGCGCTCAGTGCGTTCGCGGCTTTCGCCGCTCACCCCCCTCATCTGTCCTTCGGACATCTTCTCCCCGCCGGAGAGAAGGGGGAGGTTGCATTGACCGTCACCCCCACCATCCGCGTCCAGCGTGAAGACTTCGACCTGCAGACCGAGGTCGACCGCCTCTCCAAAAACAACCCCGGCATCGGCGCCATCGTCACCTTTTCCGGCCTCTGCCGCGATGACGGCGGCACGCTTGCCGCTCTCGAACTCGAACATTACCCCGGCATGGCCGAAGCCGAGATGATCCGGATCGGCGACCTTGCCATTACACGTTTCGGGCTGCTCGGCCTCACCGCCATCCACCGCTACGGCAAGATCGCCGTGGGCGAGAATATCGTGCTCGTCGTCGCGGCCGCGTCGCACCGGCAGGCGGCGTTCGATGGCGCCAACTTCGTCATGGATTTCCTGAAGACCGCGGCCCCTTTTTGGAAGAAGGAGCACGCTAGGGATGGCGGCGCCGGCGACTGGATCGCGGCAAAGGATGCCGACGACGCGGCGCGCGACAAGTGGAAGTAATCAGAGCACCACTCGCTCCCTGCGGCTCATGACCAAGAGCAGGACGAGCAGTGAGAAGATGACCAGATCGCGCCAGACGAAGGGGCCGTAGGCGCCCCATAGGGTTTCGACGACGGCAAGGCCGGCGGCGCCGCCGGCCGAGCGCAGCGGGTCGGAGTAGCCGCCGACGGCTGATATCAGCAGCACTTTCAGCCCGAACATCAGGCCGGCGCCGAAATCCATCGAGCCGTAATAGAAAGTGGCGAGGATGCCGCAGATCGTGGCGACGAGGGCGGCTGCCGCATAAGCGACGAGAAAAACGCGGTCGGCGCTGGTGCCGCAGAGTTCGGCGGCCAGCGGATCGTCGGTGACGGCGCGCCAGACGCGGCCGCAGGCCGTGCGCCTGAGGATCAGCGTCCCCACGGCGACGATGGCCGCCATCAGCGCGGTATCGATCAGTTGGATATAAGTCAGCGTCACCTTGAACGGGCCGTCGCTCCAGAACACGACCGTACCGTTCAGGAAAGGCGGCAGCCAGATGGCGCGGGTATCGGCGGCGAGCCGGGCGGTTTCCATCAGCACGATCATGATGCCGAGGGCGGCGACGATCACCGTATTCGGGGATCTGCTGACCAGCGGCAGCATGATCGATCGGCCGATCCACAGGCCCGCTGCCAACGAGTAGACGATCGCAGCGCCGGCGCCGACGGCAAGGGCTGCCGGCAGCACCAGCCAGAACTTGACATAGGCGAGTTCGGTGAAGAGCAGCAGGATCTGCCCTGCGAAGGCGAAGATCGCCCCATAGGTGATGTCGGCCCGCTTGGTCACGCCGAAGGCGACGGAATAGCCGAAAGCGAGCGCGGCATAGAGGGCCGCGAGCGGAACCGCATTCGCCAGCTGCTGCAGAAGATAGGCCATCCCAGACACTCCGCGTCGCCAAAATTATAACTGGTAAAACGGACTTCACCAGTTATAATTTCATCATGAGCTTTTCCTGGACCCCTCACCGCTTTGCCGGAGGCGCGCTGGCGCTCGATGTCGCCAATAGCGTCGTGCTGCGCCACGATGCAGCGCGGCGGATCGACCGCTTCGCGGCCCGGGATCAGATGCGGGATTTTCCGCGCGCCGCTGCCGAATTCTGCGCCGAGCGGGCCCTCTTCGGCGATATCGCCCCGTTGTCCAGGGAAAACGAGGCAGATTTCATCGCGCTGCGGGAAGCAATCGACCGCTATTTCCGCAAGCGTATACTGGATGGCGGCGACGACCAATTGCTGGCCGGACTGCTGGACGCGCTGGCAAAGGTGCTGCGCGAGGCAAGCCCCGGCAGCCTAGTTGCGGCGACCGCCCATTCGGTGCTGCGGCTGATTGCCATGCCGGATCCGGAGCGGATGAAAATCTGCGGCAATTGCGGCTGGCTGTTCATCGACCGCAGCAAGAACAGGAGCCGAGCCTGGTGCGACATGGCGGTCTGCGGCAACCGCGCCAAGGCGAACCGGCATTATCGTCGCAAGAAGGAGGACATCCCATGAGGAAACATCTGATCGTCACAGCGGCGGCAATCGGCCTCCTGCTGTCCGCCTGCCAGCGTCAGGCCGAAAACCTGGTCGAAGTGACCGGCCACCTCTTCGTCTTCAACTATCGGGTGGCGAGCGCCACCTATCTGCTGACGCTGAAAAAGACCGGGCCTATCCCCGACGGTTCGGTCATCATTGCCGAATTCGAAAATCCTCAAGGCGGCGAACCGCTGGTGCTGAACCAGAAAATCTATCCGATCGACGACAAGATCGCGCTGCAGAGCCAAAACCTGCACTGCGTACGCAAGGACCGACCCTATGCAGTGAATGTCCGGCTGGTCGACAAGGACGGCAAGGTGCTGCAGGAATTGAAGACGCAGTTCCGATCCGACCTGGATCAGACCGTGCTGCCGAGCAAGCCGCTCGTCGTTGGTGCGCTCTATGACAAGAACCCTGAGGTCTTCAAGCCGGATGGCAGCGTCGATTTTTCCAATACCGACAAGTGCCCGGCATAGGAATACCTGCATAGAAAAAGCCGGGGCCAGGCCCCGGCTTTCGAGAGTCAATTCAAGGCATTGCGAGCCAATGCCGAAGCGTGGACTCAGCCGACGACTTCGGTATCGGAGAACCAGTACTTGATTTCCTGGGCCGCCGTTTCCGGAGCATCCGAACCGTGAACGGAATTTTCGCCGATCGACAGCGCATGAACCTTGCGGATCGTGCCTTCGTCAGCGTTTGCCGGGTTGGTCGCGCCCATGATCTCGCGGTTCTTGAGAATGGCGCCTTCGCCTTCCAGAACCTGAACGACGGTCGGGCCGGAGGTCATGCCTTCGACGAGTTCGCCGAAGAAGGGACGATCCTTGTGAACGGCGTAGAAGCCTTCGGCTTCGCGGCGGCTCATCCAGACGCGCTTGGAGGCGACGACGCGCAGGCCGGCATCTTCGAGCATCTTGGTGATGGCGCCCGTCAGGTTGCGCTTGGTTGCATCCGGCTTGATCATCGAGAAGGTGCGTTCAATCGCCATAGTCAAATCCTCTGTTTTCTCGGGAAAAGTGGGCGGTCTTTACCCGCCCCAACGCCCGAAAACAAGGGGTCGGCGGCAATTTCACGCCGCTGTCACAGTGCTGTTGCGGGTTTGGTGACGATCGAGGCATGCGTGACTGCAGCGCGCACACTCGAATGGCGCTTCACGCAAGATCGAATGGCTGAAAGACAACAAGTCCTGAGTGTTTGAAACAACCAAAACTCTCCTCTTACTCATTAAGCATAAAAATCTTCCAAATAAGAAAATATACATGTCGCCGATATTATTTAAACCAAATCTATATCGGACGACATTTTGTAGAACCTGAATTTAAGTTCGCTTCTCTCAAGCTTTTGGATACGGCAAATAGCCTGATGACGGTGATTGGCAAAATGTAACCTGACGGACCATTTTTGGTCTCTTTCCATGACCAACGTTACAGGCGATTTACGAGCATTTCACAACCTGTTACTCGGTGCGCCAGGGTGTGAGGTGCTTGGGGGGGGGGGAGCGAAAGGTGTCATATTCACGGGAAATCGATACGCTTTTGACCATTGTTGCTACAGAAGGAGGCCGTGTTTCCGGTGTCGGCCTCGCGGATGATGACGTAGTCAAAGCGGCCGCAGATCTCGGGTTGATCGATGTTGCCACCGGCGATGCGTGGACCCTCGTCGATACGGTATCGCTGACGCCTCGGCAGCGCTTGGAAATGGGCCTGCCGCCCATCGTGCCAAAGCCTTCCATGTTCGCTTCGGCAGCAAATGCGATCGCGTCGATGGTCGGCCGCGTCTTCGGAAAACCTAGCCCGCTGCGCTAACGCCCAGATCCGCCTTGGTCATGGGGCGGCACTGAACGCCAGCTAAGCCCCCGCGGCAATTTCACGCCGCTGTCGCAGTCCGGCCGCGGCTTTGATGGAGATCGAGGCAGCGTTCCAACCATTCCCGGACGGGATCGTCGGCGGCCAGCATGGCGAGGCCGGCGCAGACGCGCAGCCATTGCAGCGCGCCGAAGACGATATAATCGGCAAACAGCGGCGTCTGCCCGCCGATGAAGGGCTGAAATTTCAGCATATGCCGGAGCGGCTCGAGCTTGGCGCCGAAGGCGGCTTTCTCCGCCTCGCTGTCGGCAGCAACGACTTCAAGCGGCTTGCCGAGACGCGCTTCGCGGCTTTCGCGGAAATAGGCCTTGTCTCCCTCGTCGAGGTTGGCGTGAATTTCGAGAAGGACGATGCGCATGATCGCCGGATGGATGATCATCTGCGAATAGCCCTCGACCATGCGCGACAGCGCTTTGCCGCCCTCCCCGCCAAACAGCGACGGCCGCTCGGAATAAGCCTCCTCCAGATAGAGAGCGATGGAGAAACTGTCGGAGATCAGCCGGCCGTTATCATCGAGAACGGGCACGGTCTGCGAGACGCCGCCGCCGATCGCGCGGATGCGGCTATAGGTCGTCGGGATCTCCTCGAAATCGAGCCCCTTATGCGCCAGCGCCATCACCGCCTTCCAGCAATGAGGCGAGAAGAAGTGCTGCTTGTCGGCACCGCACAGGGAATAGAGGGCTCTGGTCATGACAGTCCTTTCGAGATCGAAACGCAGTGCATTCCACGACAGAAAAAGCCTGCGATCAAATCAGGAAATTTCATGGCGCCATCACTCGGATTTCTCGGGAAACTGGCTAGACTGCCGTAATCACGACAGGGGGACCGAATGCTCCGACATTACAGGATGTTTGCTGCGTATAACCGCTGGGCCAACGCCCAGGTCTACGCGGCCGCGACCGAACTCAGCGATGCGGAATTCCGCAGCGACCGCGGCGCCTTCTTCGGCTCACTGCACCGCACGCTCAATCACCTGCTCGCCGCCGACCGGATCTGGATGAAGCGTTTCACCGGTACCGGCGAGGCGCCGGCGACACTCGATGCCGTTCTCTACGAAGAGCTGGATGCGCTTACCGTCGCACGCAGGGCGGAGGACGAGCGGATCATTGCCTGGACGGGCACGCTTGACGAGGCAAGCCTTGCCGCCGATTTCACCTATGCGCCGGTGACGCAGCCGATCGAGATCACCCAGCCATTGCAGCCGGCGCTTGCGCATCTCTTCAATCACCAGACCCATCATCGCGGCCAATGCCATATGACGCTGACGGCGCTCGGCAAGCCGAGCCTCAGTCTCGATCTCATCTACTTCCTGCGCAGCGAAGGCCGCGAGTGGATGTGAGGCAGCCTTCATCATCAAGACCGCATTAACCGCCTTTGCCGGTTGCGCAGGCAATCCAGCCAAAGATTCAACCTCTCTTAAAGCCTTGCAGGCATAGCGGAATGAAGGGAAAAGCCGGCTGCGAGGAATCGTCATGCAGAATGCAAGCGTAAACGCTTTGGTGCCGCGCGAGGCGGCGCACCCGGCGCCTATGGCCGACATTCAGAGGATCGCTCAGCACTTGACGCGGCTGAACATTGCGGCGCTGCCGCGCAATTACGAACTTTTTCACGAGGCGATCGTCGGGCTCAATGCCGGTCTTGCCCAGGATATCGCAGCACTCGGGCCGCAGCCGCAACAGGCGATGCTCGACGCACTCGGATTGAAATACCGCCTTGTCGGCCATTGCGGCCTGGCCGGCGAGACCTCGCGCAACGAGGCGAGCCGGATGCTGCGCGAGGTGGCGGAGAGGCTTGCCGAGGGGCTGCGGCACAAAGACGCCTTTGCACACGCCTGCGGCACGATCTTGAAATCGGTTTCCGGCAACGACAACCAGAGCCTCACCGCGTTTCTCGGCGAGATCGACTACCTCTCCGCCTCGCTGGCGACGGTGCTGTCGGCGGAAACGGAGATCGCGGATAGGCTGCAGGACGACATCAAGAAACTGGAAAGGTTGGAACGGGGCATTTCGGCGATGCAGTCGGCCGCCGTCGCCGACCGGATCACCGGACTTCCGAACCGCATCGCGCTGAACCGCGAGATCGCCGAACTCTATCAGCGCGAAGAGGGGTTCGCCGGCAGCGCGCTTGTTATGGTCGATATCGATAATTTCAGGGATCTCAACGACAGATACGGCACCCAGGCCGGCAACAAGCTCTTGAAAAAGCTCGCCGGCCTCTTCCGCAAGTCGGTCAAGAAAAACGACTTCGTCGCCCGCACCGAGGCGGACGAATTCGCTTTCCTGTTTGCCAATGTCGGCATGCAGGATGCGATGACGATCGCCGAGCGCCTGCGTGCCTCCGTCGAGGACAATCTGGTCTTCGCGACCTCTGACAGGGCCGATCGCGGCAGGCTGACCATCTCGATCGGCGTTGCCCTCAGCACGGATGCGGCAACGCCCGGACAGTTGCAGGCCAATGCCCGCGTGGCGCTTCTCGCCGCGCAGACCAACCCCCGCCAGCCGGTGCAAGCCTTCGGCCACTGAGAAGCGGACAAGCTCTTGCCTTGGCGGGCGCTTTCGGCCAAAACGCCGGCCATGATCACGCTCACCGATATTTCCGCCCGCATTGCCGGGCGCCTGCTTCTCGACAATGCCAGCATTTCGCTGCCTTCGGGCACAAAGGCGGGGCTAGTCGGGCGCAACGGCGCCGGCAAGTCCACGCTGTTTCGCGTCATTACCGGCGATCTCGGCTCGGAGACTGGATCCGTGTCGATCCCGAAGGCGGCACGCATCGGCCAGGTGGCGCAGGAAGCACCGGCGACCGAGGAATCCCTGATCGAGATTGTGCTTTCAGCCGACAAGGAACGCGCCGCCCTCGTTGCCGAGGCGGAAACGGCGACCGATCCGCACCGCATCGCCGAAATCCAGATGCGCCTCGTCGATATCGACGCGCATTCGGCCGAGGCGCGCGCCGCGAGCATTCTTGCCGGCCTCGGCTTCGACCAGGCGGCGCAAGCCCGCCCCGCCTCTTCCTTCTCAGGCGGCTGGCGCATGCGCGTCGCGCTGGCCGCCGTGCTGTTTTCCGAGCCGGACCTGCTGCTGCTCGACGAACCCACAAACTATCTCGACCTCGAAGGCACTTTGTGGCTGGAAGACTATGTCCGGCGTTATCCGCACACGGTCATCATCATCAGCCACGACCGCGACCTCCTGAACAACGCGGTCAACGCAATCGTCCATCTCGACCAGAAGAAGCTGACCTTCTATCGCGGCGGCTACGACCAGTTCGAGCGGCAGAAGGCGGAAGCCGACGAACTGCAGACCAAGGCCAAGGCCAAGAACGATGCGGCGCGCAAACATCTGCAGAGCTTCATCGACCGCTTCAAGGCCAAGGCCTCCAAGGCCCGGCAGGCGCAATCGCGCGTCAAGGCGCTCGAGCGCATGGGAACCGTTGCCGCAGTCATCGAGGATCACGTACAGCCGATCACTTTTCCCGAGCCGGAAAAGCAGCCGGCCTCGCCGATCGTGGCGATTCAGAGCGGCGCCGTCGGCTACGAGCCCGGCAATCCGATCCTGAAGAACCTCAACCTGCGCATCGACAATGACGACCGCATCGCCCTGCTCGGCTCGAACGGCAACGGCAAATCGACCTTCGCCAAATTCATCTCCGGCCGGCTTGCGCCGGAAAGCGGCGAAGTGAAGCTGGCGCCGAGCCTGAAGATCGGGTTCTTCGCGCAGCATCAGCTCGACGACCTCATTCCCGAGCAATCGCCGGTCGAGCATGTGCGCCGGCTGATGCCCGGCGCGCCGGAGCCGAAGGTGCGCGCCCGCGTCGCCCAGATGGGGCTTGCGACCGAGAAGATGGCGACCGCCGCCAAGGATCTTTCCGGCGGCGAAAAGGCCCGGCTGCTGATGGGGCTCGCCGCCTTCAACGCACCCAATCTGCTGATCCTCGACGAACCGACAAACCACCTCGACATCGACAGCCGCCGGGCGCTGATCGAGGCGCTGAACGAGTACGAAGGCGCCGTCATTCTGATCTCGCATGACCGCCACCTGATCGAGGCGACGGTCGACCGGCTGTGGCTGGTCAATGGCGGCACGGTGACGACCTTCGAAGGCGACATGGACGAATACCGCGACCTGATCGTCACATCCGGTAAAAAAAAAGAAGAAAAGCCGCAGCTGACTGAGGATGCGACGTCGAAGGCCGACCAGCGCAAGCTCAATGCCGAACGTCGTGCCTCGCTGACGCCGCTCAAGAAAAAGATCAACGAAATCGAATCCTTGACGGCGAAGCTGGAGAAACAGATTCAGGCGCTTGACGCGGAACTTGCAAATCCCGCCCTCTACGAAAAGACGCCCGCCAAGGCGGCCGAGAAGGCAAAGCAGCGCGGCGAGGCCGCGGCCAAGCTGGCTGCCGCCGAGGAAGACTGGCTGATGCTTTCGGCCGAATACGAAGAAGCCATGGCAGGATAGCCACATTCCTCAAAACATGATGTCGCCCGAAAACCGCTGACACTTTTCGGCATCATGCTCCGTCCAAAGCGTGGCGAAGTGCCGCGGATCGGCACAATTTCGGCCGCCATCAACCAATCGTTAACCATAATTCGAAAGGTTGTCTCAACATTCGTTACCGATTTGTTGAGCCCTTTCGATGTATCGCTTTTTCATTCTGTCCTGCATGGCCCTTACGGCCGCGCTGTCTGCCTGCAGCACCACCAAACAGGCCCCGGATACATCGATCAAGACCTCCTCGGTGATTGCGCCCGAGGGGCGGAAATTTGGCTATGCCGGCGACGATGCAGCCGCGCCGCGTATGACCGGCTGGCACCATCTGGCCGGACGGACGCTTGAGGTCTCCTCCCTCGCCGATCTCAAGCTGCAGAACAAGGAAGTGATCCTGAGCTTCGACGACGGCCCGATCCCCGGCCGGACCGACAAGGTGCTGGCCATCCTCGACCAGTTCGGCGTCAAGGGCGCCTTCATGATGGTCGGCGAAATGGCCGAGATGCATCCGGCGCTCGCCCGCAAGGTCGCCGAGGACGGCAACACGATCGGCAGTCACACCTATGACCACGCCAATCTGAGTTTGCTCGATTTCGACGCGGCGATGGCCGAGGTGATCAAAGGCGAATTGGCGGTGACCAAGGCGACGGGAACCGACGTCTCCTTCTTCCGCTTCCCCTATCTTGCCGAGAGCCACCGGCTGCGCGCCGCGATCGCCCTGCGCGATATGGTGGTCATGGATGTCGACATCGACAGCAAGGACTATTTCGCCATCACACCGGCCTCCGTGACGCAGCGGACGATGGACCTGCTGCACAAGCGCGGCCGCGGCATCATCCTGATGCATGACATCCACAAACGCACGGCAACGATGCTGCCGACCCTGCTATCGGAACTCGAGGCCGAAGGCTACAAGGTGGTGACGCTGAGGTTCAAGAAGACGCAGGCGCCGAGCAACCTCGTCGCCTCGGCCGATTTCGTGACCACGCGTTAGACGAGAGGCCAATCAACGGCGTCTCGCGCGGAGGATTTTTCAAAGCTCGCATGAATTTGAAAAAATAAAATCTATAAAAACGATCGTGATGGTGATCTTTTGAGAAAGAACGTTCCTTCTCTCTCACTGGTCACCGATGCCTTTCAAAACTGCCCAAATGTCGACCCGCGGAAGAATAATCGATGCGATCAGCGACCTTTTCTACCAGCGCGGCACCTATCTGGTCGGCATCGACGAAATCGTACGGGAACTAAACATTGCCCGCGCCACTCTCTACCGTCATTTCGACGGCAAAGAGGGTCTCATCGTCACCTATCTCAGCCACCGCCATACCTTGGTCAGCGATCAACTGGAGAAACTCGTCGCCGGCAAAAGCAGTGCGCCGGCCATTTTCGCGATCTTCGATAGCCTGGCCGACAAGACCCGCAACGAAAGCTTCCGGGGCTGCGCCTTCCTCATTGCGGTGACCGAAAACCCCGGCTCGGCAGCGATCCGGGACGTGGCCCGCGCGCATAAGGCCTTTCTTCGCGCCCTCTTCGGCCGGCTTGTCCCGCCAGGCCCGGCTCACGACGAGATCAGCGAGCAATTGCTCGTCGTCTACGAAGGCGTGCTTGCCGCATCGGTCCTGCGACCGGAAGCGAGGCCGGCGGAGATTGCCCGAAAGGCGGTCGCGGCTCTTCTTCAGGCCGGCGGTTTCGACGCATCCGGAGACGAGGCATGAGTGAGATTATTCACCAAGCGCCCGCCGCATCGCCGGTTTCGATTTCGTCCGGCCTTCTCTTTTCCATCCCTTTCTTTCCTTCCTACGTTTCGTAATGGAGCTCAAAATGTCACATAAAATTCTGCCAAAGGCGCTTTTCGCCATGTCGATTTCGCTGCTGGCCACAACGCAGGCATTCGCGGATGCCACGCTCGATCGCATTAAAGCCCGCGGCGCCCTCACCGTCGGCGTCATCCTGTCCGGCGCGCCCTTCGGCTATATCGATCCGACATCGCAAACGCAGAAGGGATACAATCTCGATATCGCCAAAGCGCTGGCCGACGATCTCGGCGTCAAACTCGAAACGGTCACCGTCACGCCGCCGAACCGGGTGCAATTTCTCCAGCAGGGCAAGGTCGATATTCTGATTGCCAACATGCAATACACCGAAGATCGCGCCAAAGTCCTCGACTGGGTGCCAACGCCATACGACCGCAGCGGCGGCGCTGCCGTCGGACGTAAAGACAGCGGCCTGAAGGACTGGGCAGATCTCAAAGGAAAGCCGGTCTGCGTTTCTCAGGGGTCTAACTACACCCAGCCGCTGATCGAAAAATACGGCGCCGAGGTAAAGGGCCTGCCGAGCCAGCCGGAATCGCTGCTGGCGCTGCAGGGGGGCAATTGCGTGGTCGCGGTGCATGTCGGCGCAACTCTTGGCCTGCTGCTGCAGGATCGCCCTGAGGATTGGAAGGACTACGCCATTCTGTTCCCGACGGAACTGATCCCGTCCGATTCCGTCATCTGGGTTCGCAAAGGCGAAAAGGAAACGGCCGAGGCACTCGATAAGACGATTCGGCAGCTTCATACCTCCGGAAAATTGCTGGAGTTTGCCAAGGCGAACAGGCTCAGCAACACCGAATATCTCGAGCAGGAGCGCAAGACCCTGACAGCCAGCAAATAAGACGGGTCGTAGAGCGACATGTGGAATAGCGGCATAACCGGCCTGTTCGTCGACCTGACGAAGAGGCTTGGCCTGAACTACGAGTTTCTGGCAACGGGCTACGAAGCGCAGATATGGCGTGACGGTTTCATTACCACGCTCTATCTGATCGCCCTGCTGATCCCGGTCAGCCTGATTGCCGGACTGCTGTTTGCCGCCTGCCTGACATCGGACAGGCTCTGGCTCTCCGCGCCGGTGCGCGCTTTCGTGGAAATCACCCGAAACACGCCAACGCTGGTGCAACTGATGTTCAGCTTCCTCGTCCTCAATACCTTCGTGTCGAACCTGGTCGGCGGCGCGCAGAACAATCCGCTGACGCCGTTCTTCTGGGTGGTGGCGGTGGTCGGGCTGCACATTGCCGCCTTGCATGCCGAGGCGATCCGAGCGGGTATCGAAGCGGTTCCGGCCTCGACCGTGGAGGCGGCGCGCGGTATCGGCTTCAGCAAGCTGCAGATCCTTCGTTACGTCGAAATTCCTCTCGCGTTCCGGGCGTCGCTGCCGGCGATCGTCAACAACCTCATCAACCTCGTGAAACTGACGACGGTGGGCAATGCGATTGCAGTCAGCGAGATCACCTATGCCTCTATCATGGTGTGGACGCAGCGCGACAATGTGGTGTCATTGATGATCGTCATCCTGCTGTTCTTCAGTCTCATCAATCTCGTCGTCGCCCGCGTCGGCCTATGGGTAGAGCGCAAGCTCGCCGTTCCGGGATATGGCCTATGACGACGGTGGCGCTTTCCGAGCCGCGCAAGAGCGGCCACCTGCTGCGCAATATCGGCTTCGCAGCACTCCCTGCCCTCATTCTCCTCTGGTCGCTGGCCGATCTCACCCTTGGGCGCGAACTGGTGGAGTGGCTTCCCTATCTCGCCTCCGGCTTCCTGATGAACGTCGTCATCAGCCTCAGTGCGATGACATTGGGAACGGTGGTCGGAACCATATTCGGCATTCTTCAACTGGTGCCCTACAGGCCGGTGCGTTACCCCGTCGTCGCCTATGTGCAGGCCTTCCGCAATGCCCCGCATCTCGTGCTGATTTTCGCCACGACCTATATCTTTCCCTTCGAGATCGTCGTGTTCGGCAACTATCTGCCCTTCCCGGACTGGCTGAAAGCGGTGATTGGGCTTGCCATACCGGCCAGCGCCTATGTGGCCGAGATTACGCGTGGCGCCATTCTTTCGATCCCGACCACGCAATGGGAAGCGGCAAAGGGACTGGGGTTTTCCCGCAGCCAGGCGCTGCGCTGGATCATTCTGCCGCAATGCCTGCGGCGCTCGCTGCCGCCATGGATGAACATATTGGCGTCCATCACCATGGGCACGTCGCTTGCCTCGCTGGTCGGCGTGCACGAACTCCTGCATGCGGCAACCGATGCCAGCACGGCCGTGCGCCGGCTCGATTTCACGATCATCGCCTACATCGTGGTGATGGCCGCTTTTTTCACGCTTTGCTACCCGATCGCCCGCCTGACCCGACGCCTCGAGCAGCACTTCAACGCGGGCTCCAGGATTTGAGACGATGAACATGAAAACCGACGACGCGATCGTAAGACTGGAAGACGTACACCTTTCCTTCGGCCAGACCGAGGTGCTGAGGGGCATCGACCTGACCGTCAACAGGGGCAATGCGGTCTCCATTATCGGCCCATCCGGCTCCGGAAAGTCGACGATCCTGCGCTGCATCAACGCATTGGTGACGCCGCAGCGCGGCCGCATCACGGTCGGCGGCACCCGCGTCGACCAGTTGGCCACGGAAAGCGAGCGCATTGCGCTGCGCAAGCGCGTCGGCATCGTCTTTCAGCAATATAATCTTTTTCCTCACCTGACGGTGCTGGACAATATCGTCCTGGCTCCGACCCGCATCCTCGGTGTCGCGCGGGGCGAGGCAGAAAAACTGGCGCGCGAACTGCTCGAAAAGGTGCGGCTCTCCGAAAAAGCAGGCGCCTATCCCGGACAGCTTTCCGGCGGCCAGCAACAGCGCGTGGCGATTGCCCGCGCGCTGGCGATGAAGCCGGAACTGGTGCTGTTCGACGAAGTCACCTCGGCGCTCGATCCGGAGACGGTCGGCGAAGTGCTGTGGGTGATCCGCGACCTCATCCGCGACGGCATGACCAGCATCCTGGTGACCCATGAAATGCGCTTCGCCGAGGAGATCAGCGACACCGTCGTCTTCACCGAGAACGGACGCATTGTCGACCACGGCTCCCCTGAAGAAATATTCCATACGTTCGACAATGCCCGTATCCGCCAGTTCGTCGGGGGCCTTGCCGGCGGACGCGGCATGGACCGCGGCGAAGGCATGTAGGATATTGTCATGACGAGAACATTCGCACCTCTAACGTCGGCATTCGCCGAAGCGATCATCGCCTCGGACCCGTTGAAGGATGTCGCGGCGATGGACGCGGCCCGCCTGGCGATCATCGATTTTCTCGCCTGCGCGATTGCCGGCGCCCGAGACAGGACGACCGGCCTTCTGGCCAATGCGGTCGGAGCCGATCTCCCGGGTGAAGCGATCCTGATCGGCAGCGCGCGCCGAACCGATCCGCTGGCAGCTGCGGTCGTCAACGGTTATGCCGGCCATGTGCTCGACTATGACGACGTGCATGCGAGCGTGCGCGGCCATCCGACTACGGTGATTGTTCCGGCGCTGCTGGCGTTGGCCGCCGAGCGCGCGTTTTCCGCTGAGGCGCTGGTCGCCTCCTATATCGTCGGGCTCGAAGCCATGGCGCGGCTTGGATTGTCACTCGGCTCGAAGCATTACGAGAAGGGTTTCCATGCCACGGCAACGCTGGGCACGGTGGGGGCGGCAGCCGCAATCGCCCACTTGACGCGCGCCTCGGTGGACGAGACCGCTGTCGCACTCGGCCTTGCGGCAACGCAATCGTCCGGCCTGCGGCTGCAGTTCGGCAAGGACGCCAAACCCTTTCATGCCGGCATGGCGGCGCGATCGGGGCTCCTGTCGGCGCGTTTGGCGGCGGCCGGTTTTGGCGGCGCGTCCGATTTCCTCGACAACCCCGTCGGCTTCCATTCGGTCTTTGCCTTCGGAGCGGAACGCCTGTCCGCCTTGACCGAGGACTGGGGCTCGCCCTGGCAGATCGTCGCGCCAGGGCTGACGCTGAAGGCCTATCCCTGCTGCACAGCCAGCCATCCGGTCGCGTCTCTCGGCATCGATCTCAACAGGGAAGGCCTGCGCGCAGAGGCAATCGAGCGCATCACCTTTACCTATCCGCCCGGTGCCGATGCAGCCTTGGTGGTGAGCGAGCCCACCAACGGGATCGAGGCGCGCTTCAGCCCGGAATACGTGTTCGCGGCGGCCCTGATCGACGGCGGCCTGCGGCTCGATCATTTTGACGGGCAGCCGGTCGCGCCACGGCTGATCGCGCTCGTCAAGCGCGCCGGCCGCCGCCATGACGAGGCCGCGCCGCGCATGTCGAGCGATCCACGGACCCGCTTCGTCATCGTCGATATCGCGTTTGCCGACGGCAGCACGATACAGCGCCGTTTCGACGGCCTGCCGGGGCTGACCGATCCGACGGAAAAATTTCGTGACGCGACCGGTCGCCATCCGGCCTTCGCCGACATCCCCTCACTCGTCCGGACCATGCACAGCGCCGCCGACCTTCGAAAACTCCTGGCGCTGCTCAATCAAGATGCCGCCCAAAACCTCGTTTGACGAAAGATTTTGCCATGACCCGCAAGAGAGAAATCCATCTGGGCCTGTTCCTGCAAGGGGCCGGCCACCACGTATCCGGCTGGCGTCATCCTCATGCCGAGGCGGGAAGCGAGAATTTCAACCTGCTGAGGCGCGTGTCTGAGATCGCCGAGGCGGCGAAATTCGATATGGTCTTCCTGGCCGACGGATTGACCAGCGGCGTCGATGCGCATCCCTCGACGATCGCCCGTTTCGAACCGCTGACGCTACTTTCCGCGCTGGCCGTGGTGACCGACAAGATCGGGCTGGCGGCAACGGCGTCGACGACCTACGGAGAGCCCTATCACACGGCCCGCGCCTTCGCCTCGATCGACCATCTGAGCCACGGCCGCGCCGCCTGGAATATCGTCACGACCTCCTATGCCCGCACGGCGAACAATTTCTCCAAGGCCCATCCCGAGCATGACGAGCGTTACGCCGTGGCCGAGGAATTTGTCGACGTCGTGCGCGGGCTCTGGGACAGCTGGGACGACGATGCCTTCATCAAGGATAAGCAGAGCGGCGTCTATGCCGACCCGGCCAAGCTCCGTGTTCTCGATCACAAGGGCAAGTATTTCTCGGTCAAGGGACCGCTGAACATTCCGCGCGCACCGCAGGGCCACCCGATCCTGATCCAGGCCGGCTCGTCCGGACCGGGCCAGGATCTTGCCGCCCGCACCGCCGACGTGGTGTTCACGGCGCAGCAGAGCCTTGAAGAGGCGCAGGCTTTTTACAGCAGTCTGAAGGAGCGTGTCGCTCGCTTCGGGCGCCAGCCGGACGACGTCGCCGTCATGCCGGGCTTCCTGCCGGTGATCGGCCGCACGACCAAGGAGGCCGCGGACAAGCTTGCAGAACTCGACAGGTGGACGGATATCAAAAGCGCCATGCCGCTTCTGGAAGAACGCATCGGCCACAGCCTTGCCGAATACGATCTCGACGGCCCGCTGCCGGATCTGCCGATCTCCGATCAGTTGCGCAGCCGCGCCGAACTGCTGACGGCGCTGGCAAGGCGCGAGGATCTGACGATGCGGCAGCTGGCGCTGCGCGTTGCTGCCGGCCGCGGCCATCATATCGTCCTTGGCACGCCGGTCGAAATCGCCGACAGGATGCAGCAATGGTTCGACAGCCGCGCCGCCGATGCCTTCAACGTCATGCCGCCGTTTTTTCCCGGAGGCCTGGAAGACTTCACGCAGCTGGTCGTGCCGATCCTGCAGGAGCGCGGCCTGTTCCGCAGGGAATATGGCGGCTCGACGCTTCGCGAACATCTCGGCCTGACGCGGCCTGTGCCAATTTCGCCCTAACTCTGCGAAATAGTGGCTCCTGCACAATTCAAAATGCTACAGCATCTTGGAAGACGCTAAACAGGAGCCGGCAGGTCGAACATGAACCTTCACCTCGAAACGGACGACGATCCGCGCACCCGTCAGTTCATCGACGGATATAACCGGGTTTCCGACGCGGCACTCAGGACGGCTGAATTCGCCAGGGATCGCGATGCGATCAAGGCGCTGATCGAGCGGCAGGACAGGCTGATCGTGCCGATGCGGCGCGGCGGCTGGCTGTTCGATTTTCGGCAGAGCAAGGACAATCCTCTGGGCGTCTGGCTGCGTCTGCCTGATGACCAGGAGCCGCTGCCGGACGCCGACTGGGAGCCGGTCTTCGACCTCGATGCTTTCTGCGTCAGTGAAGGCAAGCGCTGGAACTGGCGCGGCGTCGTCACCTGCCCATGGGAGCCGACACGGGTGCTGCTGACGCTTTCGGACGGCGGCTCCGATCTTCTCCGGCTGCTCGAATTCGACGCCGAGAGCAAACAGGTCGTCGAGGGCGGTTTCGATACGCCGGCCGCACGATCGCATGCCAACTGGCTGAACCGCGACGAGATCTGCTATTTCGGTTCGATCGACCGATTTTCGGCGACCCGCTCCGGATGGCCGCGGGTCGGGCGGCGCTTGAAGCGCGGGCAGCGGCCGGAAGATGCGGCCGTCATGTTCGAAGCTGCGAACGAGGACGTCTACGGCTTCAATCTCATCATCGACCCCGCCCTGTCGGGCGCTACGGCGGATGCCGGATTGATCGACATTTTCGTCGCTGCCCATGAGATCGGCGTGGCCAGCGCCTTCCTGACTGCCGACGACGGCACGCAGCGGCGCATCGATCTGCCCAAGGAAGCGGACTTCCAGTTCAATCACGATCATTGCCTCTGGCGGGCAAAGAACGATGAGCGCGTTCCCACCGGCAGCCTCGTGCTGCAGCGCTTCGATCCCGGCTCGGCGACAGTTCCGCTCGGGCCCGAGCGGATCCTGTTTCAGCCTGGCGAGGGCCAGTCGATCTCGCAGCTGATGCTGATGCGCGAGTGGTGCGTCTTCATCATCTCCGATCGGCTGCGTCCGCGTCTCATGGTGCTGGATCTGACGAAGCCCGACGCCGAACAGCGCGAGATCGCGCTGCCGGCGGACATGCAGACGGCTCATTTCAGGCCGCTCTATGCGGATCTGCATCTTGGCGACGATACGCTCTGCATCATCGGCCAGGGCTTCCTGCAGCCTCCGGCCTGTTACCGGCTGGAGCTGTCGGACCGCAGCAAGGAGGCCGAGCCGATTTTCGTCGCCGCGGCGCCCAGCTATTTCGATGCGACCGGCATGTCATCCGAACTGCTGGAGGCGGTGTCCGAGGACGGGACCAGGGTTGCCTACCGGCTGGTCCTGCCGAAGCAATGGACCAAGGGCGCGCTGCCGGTGCTGCTTTACGGTTATGGCGGCTTCGATGTGTCGCTGTCGCCGAACTATTCCGGCGTAACCGGCCGCTGGCTGGAACAAGGTGGCGCCTACGTGCAGGCCTATATCCGCGGCGGCGGCGAATTCGGGCCCGACTGGTATCGCAGCGCCAAGCGGCAGGGACGCGACAAGGCCTTTGCCGATTTCGTCGCCGTCGCCCGCGATCTCGTCGCCCGCGGCTACACCGTGCCGTCGCGGATCGCCTGCCAGGGCGGCAGCAATGGCGGTCTGCTGACCGGCGTGATGCTGACGCGCTACCCGGAGGATTTCGGCGCCGTCTGGTGCCAGGTGCCGGTGCTCGACATGACACGCTTCCACCTGTTCAGCGCAGGGCAGGCCTGGATGGACGAATATGGCGATCCGGAGATACCGGCCGACCGGGATTTCATGCTCGGCTACTCGCCGCTTCACAATGTCAGGCCGGCGACCGACATCAGCTATCCGCCGATTTATATCGAAAGCTCCGCCAATGACGACCGGGTGCATCCCTCGCATGCGCGCCGCTTTGCCGCGCGGCTGGAGGAAGCCGGACACCGGCCGCTCTTCCATGAATTCGGCTCGGGCGGGCATGGCGGCGACGGCAATTCCGAGGAGCGCGCCGCCCGCGCGGCCATGGGTTACAGCTTCCTTCGCCACACTATCATGAGGTAAGACGGGCCATCATGCGGTAGGATAGAATAGAATGACGGGAGAGAGCTTGTCGGCGCTTTCCTTTCTGCTAAAAGAAGCGCAATAAATCATACTTTTCACAGGCTCGAGCGAAACCATGTCTCCTATCAACCTCGCCATCGTCGGCGTCGGCAAGATCGTCCGCGACCAGCACCTCCCTTCCATCGCCAAGAATGCCGATTTCAAGCTCGTCGCCACGGCAAGCCGCCACGGCACGGTCGAAGGCATCAACAGCTATACGACGATCGAGGCGATGCTCGACGCCGAGCCGTCGATCGATGCGGTGTCGCTCTGCATGCCGCCGCAATACCGCTACGAGGCCGCTTATAAGGCGCTCGTCGCCGGCAAGCACGTCTTCCTGGAAAAGCCGCCGGGTGCCACGCTGAGCGAAGTGGCCGATCTCGAGGCGCTTGCCGCAAAGCAGGGCGCGTCACTGTTTGCCAGCTGGCATTCGCGCTATGCGCCGGCCGTCGAAGCCGCCAAGGCGTTTCTGGCTTCGACGACGATCAACAGCGTGCACGTGATCTGGAAGGAGGACGTCCGCCACTGGCATCCGAACCAGGACTGGATCTGGCAGGCCGGCGGCCTCGGGGTTTTCGATCCCGGCATCAACGCCCTGTCGATCGTCACCCATATCCTGCCGCGGCCGATCTTCATCACCGAGGCCGTGCTCGAATTTCCTGAAAACCGCGATGCGCCGATCGCGTCCGACATTCGCTTCCGCGATGCCGACGGCCTTCCGGTTCATGCCGAATTCGACTGGCGCCAGACCGGCAAGCAGAGCTGGGATATCGTCGCGGAGACGGCGGCCGGCCAGATGGTTCTCGCCGAAGGCGGCGCCAAGCTTTCCATCGACGGCACGCTGACCTTCGCCGAGCCGGAGCAGGAATATCCCTCGCTCTACCGCCGCTTCGCCGAAATCATCAAAGCCGGCACATCGGATGTGGATCTGGCGCCGCTGCGCCACGTCGCCGACGCCTTCATGCTCGGCAAGCGCAAATTCGTGGACGCGTTCCACGACTGAGCCATTGGCGGCTTTGGGACGCCTCCTTGGACTTGCAGGCTGAGCAACAAGACCCGCCGCAAGGGTCAGGTTTTTCGCAGGCCGACAATCGGTGCCATACTGGCGCCGATTGTCGGTATCTCCGCTTAAGCGCTCAAGCCTTCTTCTCCCACCGCCCTTCCGGCGTCTGCTGCCAATAGGTGAGGTTATGCCCCTCGCCTTTCAGCTTCTTCCATTGCGCCCGGGCCGCCTCCAGTTGCGCCTGGTCGTGACCGTCGAACATGAAGACGACGCGCTCATAGGCATCGACCGGCGGCGGCTCGGCGCCGTCGATGATGAAACGCACGGTCGCAGCATTGGCATTGCCTGAGGTCACCGTCAAAAGCACCGGCTGGCTTTCGGCGAAATCGCCCTCGTCGGTGCCGTGCGGCAGAAAACTCTCCTCGCGAAACGTCCAGAGATGCGCGTCGAGAGCATCGCGCCGCGCCGGCTCGCGCGTCTGGACGGCGACGCGCCAGCCGCGCTCGACGCTTTTGTCGATCAGCGGCGGAAGCGCGTCTTCCAGCCTGGTTTCGGTCAGATGATAAAAGAGAACGTCCGTCATCAGGCTTCATAATGGGCGCGAACGAGCTCGTCGAGCAGGCGCACGCCGAAACCGGAACCCCAGGACTGGTTAATCTCGTCCTGCGGCGAGCCCATCGCCGTGCCGGCGATGTCGAGATGCGCCCAGGGCGTGTCCTGTACGAAGCGCTTGATGAAATGCGCAGCGGTGATCGAGCCGGCCTGCCGGCCGCCGGTGTTCTTCATGTCGGCGAACTTGCTGTCGATCAGCTTGTCGTAATCCTTGCCGAGCGGCATGCGCCAGAGCTTCTCGTTTGTGGATAGGCCGGCTGCCGTCAGCTGCGCGGAAAGCTGGTCGTCATTGGAAAACAGGCCGGCATGCACATTGCCGAGCGCCACGACGATGGCGCCGGTCAACGTGGCGAGATTGATCATGAACTGCGGCTTGAAACGATCGTTGCAGTACCAGAGCGCATCGCAGAGCACGAGGCGGCCTTCGGCATCGGTATTGATCACCTCGATCGTCTGGCCCGACATCGACGTGACGATATCACCCGGACGCTGGGCGTTGCCGTCAGGCATATTCTCGACCAGGCCGATGACGCCGACGGCGTTGACGGCGGCCTTGCGGGCGGCGAGCACATGCATGAGGCCGGTGACGGCCGCCGCACCACCCATATCACCCTTCATGTCCTCCATGCCGGCGGCCGGCTTGATCGAAATGCCGCCGGTATCGAAGACGACGCCCTTGCCGATGAAGGCGATGGGACGATCCTTGGCTTTACCGCCTTTCCATTGCATGACCGCCAGGCGCGGCGGGCGGACGGAGCCCTGGGCGACGCCGAGAAGGGCGCCCATGCCGAAACGGCGCATCTCCTTTTCGGTCAGGATGTCCACTTCGACGCCGAGCTTTTCCAGCTCCTTCGCCTTGGCGGCGAACTCGACGGGGCCGAGCACGTTCGGCGGTTCGTTGACGAGGTCACGGGCAAGATTGACGCCGCCGGCAATCGCTTCGGAATCGGAAAACGCCTTCTTGGCACCTGCCGGATCGGCGGTGACGATCGTCACCTTGACGGATTTCCCGGCCTTTTCCTCGTCGTCGCTCTTCTTCGTCTTGTAGCTATCGAAGCTATAGGCGCGCAGCAGCATGCCGAGCGCGAAATCGGCGGCCGCCCGCGCGCTCGCCGGAAGGCCGGGCACGTCGATGAACACGGCCGCCTTGTCGGTATTCTTGATTCTCGCTGCCGCACAGCCGCCGGCCTTCAGCCAGTCATGGGCGGAAAGATCGGCGGCCTTGCCGAGCCCGATGACGACGATGCGCTCGACGGGCGCGCCTTCCGGGGCGACGATATCGAGCGCGCTCATGGATTTCGCGGAGAACCGGGCGATTCTGGCAGCCTTGGCGATCACGCCTGCCGGATCGGCTGTTTCGGCGCCGGCAGCGCTGTCGGCTTCGCCGGTCTTCAGCAGGATCGCCAAACCGCCGGTGAGCTTTGCCGACTTAGAAAATGAGATTTCGAACTTTGCTGACATGTCTTCTCCGCAGGGATTCTTGAAATCCGTTCCCGGCGGATAATTTCGCGTTTGGCGGGTCTGTCAATGGCTGGCGACAATTGTTATGGTCGCCCGCGGCCATCACGGCCCCCATGTTTTCGTCAGTTTCGTAGATATTCGCGTTGACAGTTTTTTCGAAAAATCGCCCGCGGGGGCCGGTCGTCCGCCTGCCTAAAACGACTTTCGGTGCATTCATGCTGTTGTTCTGGGTGTGGTGGGCGCTGCTTGCCGCCTTCCGCGCCTTTCCCGGGATAGACATCTACTTTTCCCAGCTTTTTTTTCTGGCCACGGATTGCGACCCGACGGCTGCGGCCGGAAGCATCTGCGGTGGCTTTCCCTATCGCGACTCGGGGAACTTCGACCTGCTGCGCACGATCTTCTTCCGCCTGCCCTATGTGGTGGCCATCGTGATGGCGTGGAAATTCATCGAATGCTACCAGCAGCACGGCGCGACCTTCAACGCCGAACGGGCGCGCAAGCTGAAAGTGGCGCTGGGAACGCTGCTGATCGGACCGGTGCTGCTCGTCAATGTCGTGCTGAAGGAACATTGGGGCCGGCCGCGGCCGATACAGACCGATATTTTCGGCGGCGCGCTGCATTTCGTCGAGGCCGGTTCGCTTGCCGGAAAATGCGTTTCGAACTGTTCGTTCATCTCTGGCGAGGCCGCGAGCGCCGGCTGGCTTTTCTGCCTGCTGCTTTTCGTGCCGAAATCCCTGCGGTATGCCGTGGCGGCACCCCTTGCGGCGATCTCGATCCTGACGCCTGCAATGCGGCTATCCTTCGGCGCGCACTACCTTTCCGACGTCGTTCTCGGATGGCTTTCATCGCTTGTCGTCTTCGCCGCGTTGCTGGCGTTAACTGAGTCGCAACAGCATCAAAAAAATTCTGAAAATTGAATGAATTTTTGACACCAGCTTGTCGCAATACGGCGACAAAGAGCGTAGAGGGTTTCTCCTGCAAAGCCGTTTGGGCGTGCAGGTGCTTTCAAGGGCAGGCATGAAACTACTCGAGACATACATATTGCGGCGCGTCGGCCAGATGTTTCTCGTGGCGCTCCTGCCCGTTCTGGCGATCATCTGGACGACTCAGGTTCTGCAGCGCATCAACCTGGTCACCGACAGCGGCCAGTCGATCGGTTCGTTCGCCAAGCTCGCGACGATGATCCTGCCGTCGATCATTCCTGTTGTCCTGCCCTTCGCCCTCGTCATCGCGATCACCCAGACGCTGACGACGATGAACAACGATTCCGAGCTGACCGTCATCGACGCGGCCGGGGCGCGGCGCAGCGTGCTGATCCGCCCGATCCTGCTGCTTGCCGCCGTCGTCAGCCTCTTTTCCTTCTTCGTCGACAACGTCGTCGAGCCGCGCGCAAAGACCGTCGTGCGCCAGATGATCGCCGAGACCTATGCCGATCTGCTGTCTTCGGTGATCGAAGAGAAGACCTTCCGCAAGCTTGATGAAGGCCTTTATGTGCAGATCTCGAAGCGAATGGCCGGCCGCATGCTGAAGGGCCTTTTCGTCGCCGACGAGCGCGATCCGGCCTACGAGCTGATCTATTATGCGAAGGAAGGCGCCGTCGACGATACGGGCACGACGCTGATCATGCATCAGGGCGAGGTGCACCGCAAAACGCCCGACGGCAATGTCTCGGTCATCAATTTCGATTCCTATTCCTTCGACCTCTCCGACATGACGGAAAATCGCGGCCAGGCGACGCTGCGCGCCAGCGACCGCGACCTGTGGTTCCTGCTCAATCCGGATCCGGCCGACAAGGACTATACGATCCGGCCGCAGAGCTATCGCGCCGAACTGCATCGGCGGCTGACGGACTGGGTCCTGCCTGTCGTCTTCGCGCTGTTTTCGCTGGCGATTGCCGGTGATGCGCGCTCGCACCGCGAAGCGCGGCTGCATCCGATGGTGAGCGCCCTCGCCTATGCCTTCGCGCTCAGATGGGCGGCGTTTTACGCTGCCAATCAGATCGATACCGATCCTGAATATATCGTCGTTCTTTATGCCATACCGATCGTCAGCAGCATCATCTCGATCGTCTTCCTCGGCCTGCACAAACGACTGGCCGTCCCGTCGTTCATTCGCGACCGGATGTCGTCTTTCTGGAGACGGACGCAGGAAAGGCTGCTTGCCGCAACCGGCAGGACCGGCGGAGATGCCGCCCAATGATGTTCGGGACATTGTCGCGTTATTTCTTTCGCCGCTACCTAGTGACGATGGGCTGGTTCCTGATCGGCGTCTCGGCGATCTCCTTCCTTCTCGATTTCAGCGAGACGGCGGGCCGGATGTCGGGCCTGCCCGGCTACACGATCGGCGGCGGCATTCTGATGACCGCCGTGCGCCTGCCGCTCATCCTGCAGCAGACGGTGCCGTTCATCGCGCTGTTCGTCGGCATGACGGTGCTGATCGGGCTCAACCGCAAATATGAGCTCGTCGTCACGCGCGCCGCCGGCATTTCGGTCTGGCAGTTCATGTTCCCCTTCATCGCCGGCTCGCTGATACTCGGCCTGCTGACGATGACGGCGCTCAACCCGCTTGCCGCCTGGGGGCAGCGCCAGGCGCTGCTCGTCGAATCCGACTGGCGCGGCGAGAACGCGGTTCTGCGCAAGGCGCCGCAGATTCCGTGGCTGCGCCAGATCAGCGGCCGGGACGATGTCATCATCGGCGCTCATACGGTTCAGGAGAACGGAACCAAGCTGATCGACGCCGTACTGATCCATTTCGATTCAAGCGGTCAGGTCATTCTGAGACAGGACGCCGCGACGGCTAAATTGGAAGATGGTTACTGGCAACTTAACAACGTTGTCGAGCGCAAGCCTGGCGAAATCCCGATGCGTAAAGCTTCGGTTCAACTTCGCACCAATCTGAAACAGGACTTCGTCCAGGAGCGGCTGACAGCGCCGGAAACAATTGGTTTCTTTGACCTTTCCAACCGCATCGCCGCGGCCAAATCCTTCGGCATCTCGACCAAGGCGCTGGAGACGCAATTCAACTCCCTGTTGTCCCAGCCGTTGCTGTTGGTGGCCATGACTTTCATTGCTGCAACAGTGTCCCTAAAATTTAGCCGGTTCAACCAATCCCGCTCGGTGATTCTGGGTGGCATCCTTTCGGGCTTCATGCTTTATGTCATCACCGTGCTTGTAAAGGCATTCGGAAGCAGTGGAGTCGTGCCTCCCTTCGTGGCGACCTGGATACCGGTGATCGTCGCGCTGGCCTTGGGTGCGACTATTCTGCTTCATCAGGAGGACGGCTAGTGGCGGCAGGCGACCGCAAGTATTTTAGTAAACAGTTGGTTGCCCTGCTCGTCGGCGCGACTCTATGTTCCTATTTCGGCAGTGTCCCGGTCTCTTACGGCCAGGCCAATACGTCCGCTCAAGATATTGGGAAGAAGATTCCGGAAGGGGCCAAGCTCCTGCTTTCGGCCAATGAACTCGTCTATAACCGTGACGCCGATCTGGTGTCGGCGGTCGGCGGCGTGCAGATCAATTATGCCGGCTACAAGATGGTCGCGCAGAAGGTCGAGTACAATCAGAAGACCGGCCGGATGATGGCGCTCGGCAATGTCGAGCTGGTCAGCCCGGACGGCAACCGCATCTATGCCGACAACCTAGACGTGACCGACAATTTCGCCGACGGGTTCCTGAACTCGCTGCGCATCGAAACCTCCGACAATACGCGTATCGTCGCCGAAAGCGGCCAGCGTGTCGGCGGCACGATGATGATTCTCAACAAGGGCGTCTACACCGCCTGCCTTCCCTGCGCCGAAGATCCGAAGCGCGCGCCTTTCTGGCAGGTCAAGGCCAAGCGCGTGATCCAGAACGGCGTGACCCACACGATCCGTCTGGAAAGTGCGCGTTTCGAGCTGCTCGGCTATCCGATCGCCTTCCTGCCGTTCATCGAGGTTCCCGACAATACGGTGAAGCGCAAGTCGGGCTTTCTCTTCCCGACGATGAGCCTGTCGCAGAATCTCGGCTTCGGACTTTCGATTCCTTATTATTACGTGATCTCGCCGAGCATGGACGCCACGGTCACCACCACCGGCTACACCGCCCAGGGCTTCCTCGTCGAAGGCGAATTCCGCCAGCGCTTCGAAAACGGTACGCATATCCTGCGCGTCGCCGGCATAGACCAGGCAAAGCCGGACAATTTCAGCTCCGGCACCAGCGATGCCGAAGCCAGTCGGCGTGGCATGGTCGCCTCGAAGGCCGAATTCCGCATCAATCCGCGCTGGACGTTCGGCTGGGACGTCATGGTGCAGAGCGACAACAACTTCTCGAAAACATACAAGCTGCGGGATTTCACCGCCACGGATCGCACGAACCAGATCTACCTGACGGGACTTGGGAAACGCAATTATTTCGACATGCGGGCGTTCTATTTCGACGTCCAGGATGCCGATCGGACGAATACGGCCGAAAAACGGCAGGCGATCGTCTATCCGTCGCTCGACTACCACTATGTGGCGCCGCAGCCGCTTGCCGGCGGCGAACTGTCGGCGGATGTCAACCTGACGAATATTTCGCGCACCCATGACGATTTCCTTACCACCGTCGACGGTTTCGACCGATTCCGCGGCCTGAAGGGACAGACCTCGCGCCTGACGGCCGAACTGCAGTGGAAGCGCACCTACGTCACGCCGACCGGCCTGGTGATCACGCCGTTACTGGCCGCGCGCGGCGATGCTTTCGCGCTTAACATGGACAGTCCGGTCAATGCCAACGGCGTTCCCTATGCCGGCAACTATCTCGACGACAATTCCGCCACCCGCTCGATGTTCACCGCCGGGCTGGAGCTGCGCTATCCGATCCTGATGACGACGGAGAACAGCACCCATATTCTCGAACCGATCGCGCAGATCTATGCCCGCCCCGACGAGCAGCTCGCCGGCCGGCTGCCGAACGAGGATGCGCAGAGCTTCGTCTTCGACGCCACCTCGCTGTTCGATCGCGATAAATTCTCAGGCTACGACCGCGTCGAAGGCGGCACCCGCGCCAATGTCGGCATCCAGTATACCGGGACGTTCGACAGCGGCTACAAACTGCACGGCATCTTCGGACAATCCTATCAGATTGCCGGCCAGAACTCCTTTGCAACCGATGATCTGGTCAATGTCGGTGCGGATTCCGGCCTGGAGACCGACCGTTCCGATTATGTCGGCCTTGGCGGCGTCGAAACACCGTACGGCGTGTCCGTCGCGGCCTCCTACCGCCTCGACGAGAAGGATTTCGAGTTCCGCCGCGGCGACCTGACGACGGCCTACCAGAACGACACCTTCCAGACGCAGGTGACCTACACCCATCTCAGCGCCCAGCCGGCCTATGGCTTTGCCGAGGACAACGACGAGATTCAGACGAGCAGCAAAGTCAAGTTCAAGGATTACTGGTCGATCTTCGGCGGTATCGCCTGGGATCTGAACAATGATGTGCTCAGCCGCCGGACGCTCGGTCTCTCCTATGAGGACGAATGCACGATCTTCACGATCGCCTATACCGATACCCGGGACTCCGACGACGAGTCGGCCAGCGACTGGACGATCGGCGCAAGGCTGACCTTCCGGACGCTCGGCGACATCAAGATCGGAACAAACACCCTTGAGTGACGGGCGGCCGGCGCAAACATGGCTTGAAGCCATTCTTTCGCCGTATGCCTGTGCAGGACATTGCCGCCAGTCGATATCTGAGGCATAGGGGTTTGGCCGCGTGTCTCGCACTGTGGTAAAAAACGCCGCGAACAACGTCTCGCGGCGCTATCGGGAGGTCAACAGATGATTGACGCGAAAAAAGCCATAACCAAGTTCCTCGCCGGGGCGGCGCTTGCCTTGCTGACGGGTGTTGCCGCTCCTGCACTTGCCGCAAGCGAGGTCAAGGCCGTGGTGAACGGCACCGCCATCACCAGCGGCGACGTCGCCAAACGCCAGGCCTTCCTGCGCCTGCAGCATACCAAGGCCGACGCCAAGGCTGCCGAGGAGCAACTGATCGACGAGGCGCTCAAGCGCCAGGAGGTTTCCCGCGTCCATATGTCGGTTTCGCAGCAGGACGTCGATGCGTCTTTCGCGCGCTTTTCGGCCGGCAACAAGCTTTCCGTCGCGCAGATGTCGCAGATTCTCGATCGCGCCGGCGTCGGCGTCGACCATTTCAAGGGTTTCATCGCCGTACAGATGAGCTGGCCGCGTGTCGTCAACGCGCGCTACGGTTCGACCTCGCGGCTGTCGAACTATGACCTCGTCTCGCGCATGATGCAGAACAACAAGCAGAAGCCGGTGACGACCGAATACATGCTGCAGCAGATCATCTTCGTCATTCCGCAGGCCAAGCGCAACGCCATCACCGGCAAGCGCAAGGGCGAGGCCGAGGCGTCGCGCGCGAAATTTCCGGGTTGCGACCAGGCAAAGGTCTTTGCCGCGACGATGCGCGATGTTTCCGTGCGCGATCTCGGCCGGATGCTCGCCCCCGAAATCCCGCCGGATTGGAAGCCGCTGGTCGAACAGGCCAAAGGCAATACGACAGGAACCCGCGTCACCGACAAGGGCGTCGAATATCTGGCGATCTGCAGCCAGCGCCAGGTTTCCGACGACCAGGCGGCGGAGATGGTCTTCCGCCAGGAAGATCTCGGCAAGGCCAAGGCCGACAAGGACGCCAGCCCGGAAAACGAAAACAGCAAGAAGTATCTGGATGAACTGCGCAAAAAGGCGCAGATCGCCTATCGTTGATCTGCGATGACGATACCGTTTTCGCAACCGCTTGCGCTGAGCCAGGGCGACCCCGCCGGCATCGGGCCGGATATTACGCTGATGGCCTGGCTCCGGCGGCGTGAACTCGGGCTGCCGCCTTTCTTCCTGATCGGCGATCCCGATGTCTTGGCATTGCGAGCCCGCCAGCTCAATCTTTCGGTTTCGATCCGCGGGGTCGATAAAGCCAGCGAGGCGGCCGGTCTATTTGCCGACGCGCTGCCGGTCATGACGGTGCCGGCCGGTATCGAAGTGGTGGCCGGCGAGCCGCATGCGGCGTCAGCGAAAGGCACGATCGCGGCGATCGAGAAAGCCGTGTCGCTTGTCATCAACGGCGAGGCGCTCGCGGTCGTGACCAACCCGATCGCCAAATCCGTGCTCTACGGGGCCGGCTTCCGGTTTCCCGGCCATACCGAATTTCTCGCCGATCTCGCCGCCAGGGCGACCGGCCGGCCGGTGACACCTGTGATGATGCTGTCGGGACCGAAGCTGCGGGCCATTCCCGTCACCATCCACATTGCGGTCCGGGACGTGCCGCAGGCGCTGAGCGGCAACCTGATCGTCGAAACCTGCCGGATCGCCCATGAAGACCTGAGGCAGCGCTTCGGCATCGAGGCGCCGCGGCTCGCCGTTGCCGGTCTCAACCCGCATGCGGGCGAAGGCGGGACAATCGGCAGGGAGGACGAAGATGTCATCCGCCCGGCGATCGAGCGCCTGCGCGACGAGGGCATCGATGCGATCGGCCCCCTGCCCGCCGACACGATGTTTCATGACGAGGCGCGGGCGCGCTATGACGTCGCCGTCTGCATGTATCACGATCAGGCGCTGATCCCGGCCAAGGCACTCGGTTTCGACGACAGCGTCAACGTCACGCTCGGGCTTCCCTTCGTGCGCACCTCGCCCGATCACGGCACCGCTTTCGGCATCGCCGGCAAGGGACTGGCGCGGGAGCAGAGCCTGGTTGCGGCGCTGAAGCTCGCCGCCCAGCTCGGCCGTAGTGCGGAAAGCCGCCGCTGATGGCAGCACTTGATGGCCTGCCGCCGCTTCGCGACGTCATCCAGCGTCACGGCCTCGACGCACGCAAGGCGCTCGGGCAGAACTTCCTGCTCGACCTCAACCTGACGCAGAAGATCGCCCGCACGGCGGGCGCGCTCGACGAGGCGACGGTCTTCGAGGTCGGCCCCGGCCCGGGCGGACTGACGCGGGCAATCCTGGCGCTCGGCGCCAAAAAGGTTATCGCCGTCGAGCGGGATACACGCTGCCTGCCGGCGCTCGCCGAGATCGCCGATCACTATTCCGGCCGGCTGGAGGTGATCGAAGGCGATGCGCTGAAGACCGATTTCGAGGCCTTGGCGCCGGAAGGCCCGATTAAGATCATCGCCAACCTGCCCTACAATGTCGGTACGCAGCTTCTGGTCAACTGGCTGCTGCCGAAGGCCTGGCCGCCGTTCTGGCAGTCGCTGACGCTGATGTTTCAGAAGGAAGTCGGCGAGCGTATCGTCGCCTCGGAAGACGACGACCATTACGGCCGGCTCGGCGTGCTCTGCGGCTGGCGGACGCAGGCGCGCATGGCCTTCGACGTGCCGCCGCAAGCCTTCACGCCGCCGCCGAAGGTAACTTCGACGGTGGTGCATCTGACGCCGCGGGAAAACCCCATCCCCTGCGCCGTTGCCAATCTGGAAAGAGTGACGCAGGCCGCCTTCGGTCAGCGCCGCAAGATGCTGCGCCAGAGCCTCAAACCGCTCGGCGGCGAGAGACTGCTCGTCAAGGCCGCGATCGATCCGGCGCGGCGGGCGGAAACCCTCTCGGTCGAGGAATTCTGCCTTCTGGCAAACAGTCTTTAGAGCGACGGCGTCTCTTCCAGCAGCTCGCGGACGAAATCGAACATGCCGTGGCGGCGGTCGCGGCGCAGGCGTTCGGCCTTGACGATCGACTGGACGGCGTCGAAGGCGGCATTGAGATCGTCGTTGACGATGACGTAGTCGTATTCGCGCCAGTGGGCGATCTCGGCGCGGCTGTTGGCGAGGCGCGTCTGGATGACCTCCTCGGAATCCTCGGCGCGGCGGTGCAGCCGCGACTGCAGCTCGGTCATGGTCGGCGGCAGCACGAAGATCGAGACGACGTCGGCCGACATCTTCTCCTGCAACTGCTGGGCGCCCTGCCAGTCGATGTCGAAGAGCATGTCGCGGCCCTCGGCCATGGCTTGCTCCACAGGCTCGCGCGGCGTGCCGTAGAAATTGCCATGCACCTCGGCCGATTCGAGCAGCGCATCGCTGTCGCGCATCCGCTCGAACTCGCGCACGCTCTTGAAGTGGTAATGCACATCCTCGACTTCGCTCGGGCGGCGCTGGCGCGTGGTGACGCTGACGGAGAGGCCGATTTGCCTATCCTGCTCCAGCAGCGTGCGCGCGATGGTGGACTTGCCGGCGCCCGACGGCGACGAGATGACAAGCATCAGACCGCGGCGGGCGATCTGGACGGGCGAGGATTTCGCCGGTTTCATGTCTTACTCCAAATTCTGGACCTGCTCGCGGAACTGGTCGATCACGACTTTCAGCTCGATGCCGGCGGCGGTGACCGCCGAGGCATTCGACTTCGAGCAGATGGTATTCGATTCGCGGTTAAATTCCTGTGCAAGGAAGTCCAGCCGGCGTCCGGCAGGGCCATCTTTCACCAGGAGATCGCGTGCTGCGGCAACGTGCGCCTTCAGACGGTCGATTTCTTCGCGCAGATCCGCCTTGGTCGCCAGCAGTGCGGCTTCTGCATGCAGCCGGTCGCGGTCGAGCGCGGCCATGCCGTCCATCAGCAAGGCGACCTGCGCGGTAAGCCGAGCGGCAATCTCCTGCGGCGAGCGTGAGGGATCGGCCTCGATCGTGCGCGTCAGGCCTTCGATCGTCGTCACATGGTCGAGGAGAATGCGGGTCAGCGCCGATCCTTCCTGTTCGCGCATGGCCCGGAGATCGGCAAGGGCTGCCAACAGGCCGGCAGTGATATCGGCGTCACGGGCGGCGAGTGCTTCCTCGCCATCCTCGCCTTCGCGAAACTCCACGATGCCGCGCACCAGCAGCAGCGTATCGAGCTTCAGCGGCGCCGGATCGATCACGCCGTCCAATTGCTCGCGCATCGCAAGCACGGCTGAGAGCGCCTGCCTGTTCAGCACGGCCTCGAAGCGGTTCTCGTCGGCGGTGACGGACAGGGATGCCTGCAGGTTGCCGCGGCTGAAGCTTTCGCCGGCAAGGCGGCGGACGTCTGCCTCCATGCGTTCGAGGCCGGGCGGCAGGCGCAGCCGCAGGTCGAGGCCCTTGCCGTTGACCGAGCGCAGTTCCCATGCCCAGCGCCAGCGGCCGCTCGTTCCCTCGCGCCGCGCAAAACCGGTCATGGACTGCAAAGCCATACGAGCCTCCAGAAGCTATCAGTTGATCTTCTTTTTCTTCGGCGGCGTGACGGCAGCGCCGTCGTCGGCCGGCTGCTCTTCAGGCTGGCCGTCGACTGCGATGTTCGGGTCCGAGCCCTTGTCGGCTTCGAGCTTGCGCCACCGCTTGACGTTGGCATTGTGCTCCTCGAGCGTCGCCGCGAAAACATGGCCACCGGTGCCGTCGGCGACGAAATAGAGGTCCTGGGTCTTCCAGGGATTGGCGACGGCCTCAAGCGCATCCTTGCCTGGATTGGCGATCGGCGTCGGCGGCAGGCCCTTGATGACGTAGGTATTATAGGGCGTTTCGCGCTTCAGGTCCGACTGATAGATCGGCCGGTCGGCCGGTTTGCCGTCGCCGCCGAAGAGGCCGTAAATGATCGTCGGGTCGGACTGCAGGCGCATGCCCTTGCCGAGCCGGTTCAGGAAAACCGAGGCGACATGGGCGCGTTCGTCGGCAACGCCGGTTTCCTTTTCGACGATCGAGGCGAGCGTCACGAATTCTTCCTTGGACCGCAGCGGCAGCGAGGAGTCGCGTTTGTCCCAGATCTGATCGACGATTTTCTGCTGTGCCGCCGCCATCTGCTGGATGATCTCCGAGCGCTTGGTGCCGCGCGAAAATTTGTAGGTATCCGGGCGCAGGCTGCCCTCTTGAGGCAGGGCGGCCGGCAGATCGCCTTCCAGCACCTGATCCTCCAGCATGCGGTTGAACATCTGGCGAACCGTCAGGCCCTCGGGGAAGGAAACGGAATAGAGAATGGATTTGCCCGATTTCAGAAGCTCCATGATATCGCTCATGGAGGCTCTGGCCTTGATCTCATATTCACCGGCCTTCAGGCTCTCGCCGGCAGACAGATGCGTTGCCGTGAGATAGCGGAAGATGCGGGCATCGCTGATGATCGCATTGCGCTCGAGGTTCGAGGCAATTTCAGCCAGACCCGCGCCATTGCGGATGATGAAATTGGTATTGGTCTGCAGCGGACCGGGATTCCGATAGGTCGAGGTGGCGTAGTAGAAGCCGATGACGGCGACGACGCAGACCAATACCGCCATCGTCATGATGAAGTTCATGAACAGAACGACCTGGCCGCGGGCTTTCTTGGACCGCTTCGGCGGCTCCGGAACACGCTCCGGACGCAGGGCTTCGCTCGGCGACTTCGGGATGATCGGTCCCTTCTGCGCTTGCCGGCCGTTCTCGCCCTGCGGGGCATCGTTGCTCTGGTTCGTCGTATCGCTCACCGGCAATCCTCTAAAACTTGACCCTCACATCGCTATTTCGCGAAGCAATGCGGCAAAAGCAGGTTCTGCCGCCGTTCAACGGCGCCGCTGCCGGTCGTTATGCGCCCGCACGCCCTGCTGCGCAATGCAGAGGAGCGGCCGTCGCGGCGCAAGGGACACTTATTGCGCCGCGCGGGCTGTTATTGCGCGTAACGGCGCAGGACGAGCGACGCGTTCGTGCCGCCGAATCCGAACGAGTTGGACAGCGCCACATTGATTTCTCGCTCACGCGCCTTGTGCGGAACCAGATCGATCGCCGTCTCGCGTTCGGGATTGTCGAGATTGAGCGTCGGCGGCGCGACATTGTCACGGATGGCAAGCGTGGTGAAGATCGCCTCGATCGCGCCGGCGGCACCGAGAAGGTGCCCCGTCGCCGACTTGGTCGAGGACATCGAGATCTTCGATGCCGCGTTGCCGACCAGCCGCTCGACGGCGCCGAGTTCGATCGTGTCGGCCATGGTCGAGGTGCCGTGGGCGTTGATGTAATCGATATCGGCCGGCGTCAGTCCGGCGCGCTTCAGCGCCATCGCCATGCAGCGGCCGGCACCCTCGCCGTCTTCGGACGGTGCGGTGATGTGATAGGCGTCGCCCGACAGGCCGTAGCCGACGATTTCGGCGTAGATCCTGGCGCCCCGCGCCTTGGCGTGTTCCAGTTCCTCGAGCACGACGATGCCGGCGCCCTCGCCCATGACGAAGCCGTCGCGGTCGCGGTCATAGGGGCGCGAGGCCTTCTGCGGGTCGTCGTTGTACTGGGTCGACAGCGCCTTGCAGGCTGCAAAGCCGGCGAGCGAAATGCGGCTGACGGGGGATTCCGTGCCGCCGGCGACCATGACGTCGGCGTCACCCAGCGCGATCAGCCGCGCGGCATCGCCGATCGCATGCGCGCCCGTCGAGCAGGCGGTGACGACCGAATGATTGGGTCCGCGCAGCTTGTGGCGGATCGAGACCTGGCCGGAAACGAGGTTGATCAGGCGGCCCGGAATGAAGAAGGGGGAGATGCGGCGCGGGCCTTTGTCGCGCAGGGTGTAGCCCGCCTCGACGATGCCTTCGATGCCGCCGATGCCGGAGCCGATCAGCACGCCGGTGGCGATCTGGTCCTCATCGGTCTCGGGATGCCAGCCGGCATCGGCAAGCGCCATGTCGGCGGCGGCCATGCCGTAGATGATGAAGGGATCGACCTTGCGCTGCTCTTTCGGCTCCATCCACTGATCGACATTGAAGGTGCCGTCGGTGCCGTCGCCGATGGGAATACGGCAGGCGATCTTGGCGGGAAGGTCGTCGACCTCGAATTCGGTGACGAGGCGGGCGCCGTTCTGGCCGGCAAGCAGCCGCGACCACGTCACCTCGGTTCCGCATCCCAAGGGTGACACCATGCCGGTACCCGTTATGACGACACGTCTCATCGCGTGCTTTCCCCCGTCTCTTATGTTCTATGGAGAAATAGGCCGAAAAGAAAAGGGCGGACTCCAGGCCCGCCCTTTCTCAAACTTACAGGATCAGGCCTGGGCCTTCTCGATAAACTTCACGGCATCGCCGACCGTCAGGATCGAGTCGGCAGCGTCGTCAGGAATTTCAACGCCGAATTCTTCTTCGAATGCCATGACAAGTTCGACCGTGTCGAGCGAGTCAGCGCCCAGATCGTCGATAAAGCTGGCGCTCTCGACGACCTTGTCGGCATCGACGCCAAGATGATCAATAACAATTTTCTTTACGCGTTCTGCGATATCGCTCATGTCGGTTTCCTCGACCTTATGTCCTGATCGGAATGCCGTTGCGGCACCCCTACCCTGTTTCAGCCTGCGATGTTTTCAGACATCCTCGGCAAACTCGTTTACCCGGCTTCAGAGATGTCCCAGGCTTGCAAAAAGCTCGCCGGTCCGTCTGCTTTCTCGGGACGACTGTTGACAGTCATGGCCCGCTTAACATGCTTTAGGTCTGCCGCAAAGCGAGAAAATCAACGGTTCGTGATTGCTCAACATGCTATTGGCGGAAATACTCGCATGCCGGCGGTTTGTCGTTTCAGATCATCGCCATGCCGCCGTTTACGTGCAGCGTCTGGCCCGTCATATAGGCAGCCTCGGAGGAGGCAAGATAGGCGACCGCCGACGCGACCTCGCCGCCCGTGCCCATGCGCTTCATCGGGATCGCCCCCATGATCGCTTCCTTCTGCTTGTCGTTCAGCTTGCCGGTCATGGCGCTTTCGATGAAGCCGGGCGCGACGCAGTTGACCGTCACGTTGCGGGTGGCAATCTCCTGCGCCAGCGATTTGGTGAAGCCGATCATGCCGGCCTTGGAGGCGCAGTAATTGGCCTGGCCCGGATTGCCGGTGACGCCGACGACGGAAGTGATGTTGATGATGCGGCCATAGCGGCGGCGCATCATCGGATGCGTCAATTCGCGCGTCAGACGGAAGGTCGACGTCAGGTTCACTTCGAGAACGGCGTCCCAATCCTCGTCACTCATGCGCACGAACAGGCCGTCCTTGGTGATGCCGGCATTGTTGACGAGAATGTCGACGCCTTCGAGTTCGGCTTCGGCCTTCTGGCCGAGCGCCTTGACCTCGTCGCGGTCGGAGAGATTTGCCGGGAAGATCTTGACGCGCTCGCCAAGATCGGCCGCCAGCGCTTCCAGCTTCTCGACGCGGGTGCCGTGCAGGCCGACAATGGCGCCCTGCTTATGCAGAAGGCGGGCGATTTCCTCGCCGATACCGCCCGATGCGCCGGTGACGAGAGCCTTGCGGCCGGAAAGATCGAACATGGAAACGTTCCTTATATCTGGATATCTGGAAATACCAATCAGGCCATGAGGGCGGCAACGGCCGCGTCGATATCCGCCGGACCGTTGACGGAGATGCCGTTGACTGTCTTGTCGATGCGCCGCGCAAGGCCGGTCAGCACCTTGCCGGAACCAAGTTCATAAAGGGTGGTGACGCCATTGCCGGCGAACCATTCCACCGTCTCGCGCCAACGGACCTGACCGGTCACCTGCTCGACCAGCAGGCTGGCGATCTCGTCGGCACTCGTCACCGGGGCGGCGCGGACATTGGCGATCAGAGGCACGACCGGATCGGATTTGGCAACCGTTGCCAGGGCCGCACGCATGGCCTCGGCGGCGGGCGCCATCAGCTTCGAATGGAAGGGTGCTGAGACCGGCAGCAGGATGGCGCGCTTGGCGCCCTTATCGGTTGCCAGGCCGGCTGCCTTTTCGACGGCTACCTTGTCCCCCGAGATGACGATCTGGCCGCCGCCATTGTCGTTGGCAATCTGGCATGCGCCGATAGCAGCGGCCTCTTCGCAGACGGCGACGACGTCGGTATGTTCGAGACCGATGATCGCCGCCATGGCGCCGATGCCGACCGGGACTGCCGCCTGCATGGCATTGCCGCGGATGCGCAGCAGCCGGGCGGTGTCAGCGAGCGAAAAGGTGCCGGCGGCGCAAAGGGCAGAATATTCGCCGAGCGAGTGGCCGGCGACATAGGCGACCTTGGACTTCAGATCCAGCCCCTTGGCCTCAAGAATGCGGACGACGGCGATCGAGACGGCCATCAGCGCCGGCTGGGCATTCGCCGTCAGGGTCAACGTATCCTCGGGACCGTTGAACATGACGTCCGAAAGCTTTTCACCGAGCGCCTCATCGACCTCGTCGAAAACGGCGCGGGCTTCGGCGAAATTTTCGGCTAGATCCTTGCCCATGCCGACGGCCTGACTGCCCTGACCGGGAAAAGTGAAAGCAATGGTCATTCTCGTATCCCTGGCTCATGCCCCTGATTGCGCGCGCCCCGCGAGGCGTTTTGCCTCCAATTGACATTCTTTCCGGCAGAGTCAAGTGGCGGCCCATCCTCCGCAAAGCCTTCCGGACCGGCGCAAAAGCCAGGCTTTTACTCTTGCGCTCCGCCAAATCCGGCCTAGATTTGCCCGGTCCTCCCCAAGGCTTCAGCTCTCTCCCAAGGTTTTCTCATGAAGTACAATTCACTCGGCCGCACCGACATTTCCGTTTCAGAAATCTGCCTTGGCACCATGACCTGGGGTTCGCAGAACAGCGAAACCGACGCCCATGCGCAGATGGATTACGCCGTCGAAAAGGGCGTCAACTTCTTCGATACCGCCGAACTCTACCCGACAACCCCGGTTTCGCCTGAAACGCAGGGCTGGACCGAAGACTATATCGGCACCTGGTTCGAAAAGACCGGCAAACGCGGGGATATCGTACTCGCCACCAAGGTCGCAGGCCGCGGCCGCGACTATATACGCGGCGGCGAAGGCGCCGACGCAAAGAATATCCGGCTGGCGCTCGAGGCCAGCCTGACGCGGCTCAAGACCGACTATGTCGACCTCTACCAGATCCACTGGCCGAACCGCGGCCATTTCCACTTCCGCCAGAACTGGAGCTACAATCCCTTCACCCAGGATCGCGACAAGGCCGTCGCCAACATGCTCGACATCCTGGAAACGCTGGGCGCACTGGTCAAGGAAGGCAAGATACGGGCGATCGGCCTTTCCAACGAAACCACCTGGGGCATCCAGAAATACTTGACGCTGTCAGAGCAGAAGAGCCTGCCGCGCGTTGCCAGCGTCCAGAACGAATACAATCTGCTCTACCGCCATTTCGACCTCGATCTCGCCGAGCTTTCCCATCACGAGGATGTCGGGCTGCTCGCCTATTCGCCGCTCGCCGGCGGCATCCTGTCCGGCAAATATGTCGGTGGCGCCAGGCCGAAGGGTTCGCGCGGCTCGATCAACCACGATATCGGCGGCCGCCTTCAGCCCCTGCAGGAGCCGGCGACCAAGGCCTATCTGGAGATCGCGGCCAGATACGGTCTCGACCCGGCGGCCATGGCGCTCGCCTTCTGCCTGTCCAGGCCCTTCATGACCTCGGCCATCATCGGCGCCACCTCGATGGAGCAGCTGAAAATCGATATCGGCGCGGCCGACTTGACGCTGTCGAACGAAGTGCTGACTGAGATCGCCAAGGTGCACCGGCAGTATCCGCTGACGCTCTGAACCTGTTCCTCTGATCCGGCCCGACGCTGGCGAACGGTCTGCGTCGGGCTTGAATATCGATTGGGGGTTGCCTTTCCCCTAAAAATCCGTATAAGCCGCGCTGTTCGTTAACCCGGTCTTCTGGCTGGTGGCTGAACGGAGGGCCGGTTTCCTCGGAAATCGTTCGGAACGCAAGCGTTCCAGCCTCCCGTGTCTCCGCTCTCGACCGTCTCGGAAACGCTTTCTTGCCTGGGTTCGCCCAATCAGGAGCAGTCGTTGAGGCTTAGCCGCCGAATATCGGGTTGAACCAAACGCAAGAAAGGCAAAGCTGTCATGGCTCTTTATGAACATGTATTCCTTGCCCGGCAGGATATTTCCGCCCAGCAGGTCGATGCCCTCGTAGAACAGTACAAGGGTGTGATCGAAGCTAACGGCGGTAAAGTCGGGCGTATCGAGAACTGGGGCCTCAAGTCCCTCACCTACCGCATCAAGAAGAACCGCAAGGCGCACTACGCCCTGATGGACATCGATGCACCGGCTGCTGCCGTCCAGGAAATGGAACGTCAGATGCGCATCAGCGAAGACGTTCTTCGCTACATGACGATCGCCGTCGAGAAGCATGAAGAAGGTCCGTCTGCCATGATGCAGAAGCGCGACCGCGACGACCGTCCGCGTGAAGGCGGCCGTGGCCCGCGTGAAGGCGGCTTCGGCGATCGTGACCGCGGCCCGCGTCCGCCGCGTGAAGGTGGCTTCGGCGACCGTGAAGACCGTCCGCGCCGTCCGCGCGAAGACCGCGTATAAGGGAGATCCGAGATATGTCTGAAACTTCCTCCGCTCCGGTCCGCCGCCCGTTCCATCGCCGCCGCAAGACCTGCCCGTTCTCCGGCGCCAACGCGCCGCGGATCGACTACAAGGACGTTCGCCTGCTGCAGCGCTACATTTCCGAGCGCGGCAAGATCGTTCCGTCCCGCATCACGGCCGTTTCCCAGAAGAAGCAGCGCGAACTCGCCCAGGCGATCAAGCGCGCCCGTTTCCTCGGCCTGCTGCCCTACGTCGTAGCCTGATACAATATGTGCCCCCCGGATCGCGGATCCGGGGGTTGCCTCCCTTCCGCGATGGGCGCGGATCGGAACTCTAAAAACCCATGTTGAGACGTTTCTGAATTCGATTCAGCAACATCCTCTAACTGCTTGATGAAGCAGGACAGCGACCTTGAACCGACCTGACCTTAAAACGCTGCTGATCGGCGCACTCGCCGGATTGACCGCCTTCCTGCTGATGCTGGGCGCGAGCATGCAGCCGTCGTTTTTCAGCGCGCTGCTCTATACGGCCTCGGCGCTGCCGATTCTGATCGTCGGGCTCGGCTGGGGCAATGCCGCGGCAATCGCTGCCGTGGTCACGGCAGCCGCACTCGGCGCGGCCCTCATCTCCCGCTCTTTCGCGCTGATCATGACGCTGGTGACGCTGTTGCCGGCCGGCTGGCTCAGCCATCTCGCCAATCTCGCGCGGCCGGCTTCCGAACTCGGCGGCCCGGACCATCTGCTTGCCTGGTATCCGCTCTCCGATATCCTGCTGCATCTCTGCGGCCTGGTGACGCTCGCCGTCATCGTCATCGGCGTGATGATCGGCTATGGGCCGGCCATCACCGATCAGATCGTCGATCTGCTGATCGCCTCGGTCAAGGAACAGCAACCGGAATTCATGCCCGATCCGGCGGCGACCGCGCAGACCAAGTCGCTGATCGTGCTGATGCTGCCGGCGGTGCAGGGCGGCATGTGGGTCTCTATGCTGTTTGCCGCCTATTATTTTGCCGTGCGCATCGTCGCAGCCTCCGGCCGCGGTCTTCGCCCGCGCGAGGACATCCCCTCCTCGCTGCGCATGAACCGCAACTCGATCTTCATCTTCCTCGCCGGGCTTGCCGCCTGCTTCTTCGGCGGCGTGCCGGCACTGGTCGGCGCGACGGTGATCGGCACTTTCGGCGCCGGCTTCATGCTTTCCGGTTTCGCCTCGCTGCATTTCCGCACGCGCGGCAAGGACTGGCGCCTGCCGGCCCTCATCCTCAGCTACCTGGCCTCGATGCTCATGCTGCTGCCAGCTTTCCTCATCCTCGTCCTCGGTCTCAGCGATACGCGCAAGGCGATCGCGCTGACCCCGACGAAAGATGCTGATGCCCCCAAACAATCCGACACGAAAATCTGAGACACAGAAAGGTAAAAGAAAATGGAAGTCATCCTTCTCGAACGCATCTCCAAGCTCGGCCAGATGGGCGAAACCGTAAAGGTTCGTGACGGCTTTGCCCGTAACTACCTGCTGCCGCTCGGCAAGGCGCTGCGCGCCAACGCCGCCAACAAGACCCGCTTCGAAGCTGAGCGTGCGACGCTCGAAGCCCGCAACCTCGAACGCAAGTCGGAAGCGCAGAAGGTCGCCGACGTTCTCGACGGCAAGTCCTTCATCGTCGTGCGCTCGGCCGGCGAAACCGGCCAGCTCTACGGCTCGGTCGCTGCCCGTGACGTCGTCGAGATTCTCGCCGCCGAAGGCTTCAACATCGGCCGTAACCAGGTTCACCTGAACACGCCGATCAAGGCGATCGGCTTGCACAAGGTCGAGCTGCAGCTGCATGCCGAAGTCGAAATCCATGTCGAGCTGAACGTTGCCCGTTCCGCCGAAGAGGCAGAGCGCCAGGCCAAGGGTGAAGAACTCACCTCGGTCGACGCCATCTACGGCGTCGACGAAGACGCTCTGCGTCCGGAAGATTTCTTCGATCCGGAAGCCGACGGCGTCGACGAAGACGAAGCATAATATCGCCGGAGCGATCCGCGTGAGGGAAGCCCGGCCTTAGCGCCGGGCTTTTTCGTTGGGGATGATCCGGATGTTTTTGCTGCGTGCCTTATGGCATCGCGTTAAAATAACCTTCTCCGAAACGGATGGGCTGAGTCGGCACCATGCCGTGTCGTGCGGGTGACACTGACGGTATTTCTCCTTTGTGTCGCCCCGGACTGTGGAGAAGTCGAACAACGTGCACAGCGTTCAGGATTTCAGCGAAGCGGGCGCCTGCTCCTTTCGCAACCTCTTGATTTTCGCGTCCGGAATTGCAAATCCGGGAGCTGGAAAAAGACAGAACGGATGATGATGAACGACGCCGCTCGAAAGATTGCAGCTGTTGCTCCCTCGGAGCAGCATTATCGCGAAGCACCCAACAATATCGAAGCCGAGCAGGCGCTTCTGGGTGCCATCCTGATGAACAACGACGCCTATTACCGGGTGTCCGACTTCCTGAAGCCGATCCATCTCTATGAACCGCTGCATCGGAAGATCTTCGAGGTTGCCGGCGATATTATCCGCATGGGCAAGATCGCCAACCCGGTGACGATCAAGACCTTCCTGAAGGCCGACGAGAAGGTCGGCGACATGACGGTTTCGCAATATCTGGCAAGTCTCGTCAGCAATGCCGTCACCGTCATCAATGCCGAGGATTATGGCCGGGCGATCTACGATCTGGCGCTGCGCCGGGCGCTGATCACCATCGGCGAGGATGTCGTCAACATCGCCTATGACGCGCCGCTCGACATGCCGCCGCAGTCTCAGATCGAAGACACCGAACGCCGCCTCTTCGAACTGGCGGAAAACGGCCGCTACGACGGCGGCTTCCAGGCCTTCAACGATGCGGTTGCGCTGGCGATCGACATGGCGGCCGTCGCCAAGGAACGCGACGGCGGGCTTTCCGGCATTTCCACCGGCATCCATTCGCTGGATTCCAAGATGGGCGGCCTGCAGCGTTCGGACTTGATCGTCCTTGCCGGACGCCCCGGCATGGGCAAGACCTCGCTTGCGACCAATATCGCCTACAATATCGCCGCCGCCTATGAAGGCGAAGTCCAGCCGGACGGCAGCATGAAGGCTAGAAATGGCGGCGTCGTCGGCTTCTATTCGCTCGAAATGTCGTCGGAACAGCTTGCCACCCGTATCATCTCCGAGCAGACGGAAGTCTCCTCCTCGAAGATCCGCCGCGGCGACATCAACGATGCCGATTTCGAAAAGCTTGTCGCCTGCTCGATGATGATGCAGAAGGTGCCGCTCTATATCGACCAGACCGGCGGCATTTCGATCGCCCAGCTTTCGGCGCGCGCGCGCCGTCTCAAGCGTCAGCGCGGCCTCGACGTGCTGGTGGTCGACTACATTCAGCTGATGACCGGCTCGGGTAAATCCAGCGACAACCGCGTGCAGGAAATCACCCAGATCACGACCGGCCTGAAGGCGCTGGGCAAGGAACTCAACGTTCCGATCATCGCCCTGTCGCAGCTCTCGCGTCAGGTCGAAAGCCGTGACGACAAGCGGCCGCAGCTTTCCGACCTTCGCGAATCCGGTTCGATCGAGCAGGACGCCGACGTCGTGCTCTTCGTGTTCCGCGAGGAATATTACGTCAAGAACCAGGAGCCGCGCGATCCCCACGATCCGAAATATCCGGAATGGGAAGCGCTGTTCGACAAGGTGAAGGGCACCGCCGACGTCATCATCGCCAAGCAGCGTCACGGGCCGACGGGAACGGTGAAGCTCGCCTTCCAGTCGGAATTCACCCGCTTCGCCGATCTCGCCGATCCCTCCTTCACACATTACGAGGAACATTGACGCAGTTCCGCGTCGATTTCCTTAGCTAAAGCCCGGCGGTCCGCAACAGGGCAACCGTTGCGACGCCGATCACGATGCTCGCAAGCATCGGCAGACGGCGCGCGGCGATTGTCGTTACCGCGCAGGCCAGGGTCTCCGCCCAGCCCGCCGCAAAGGCGGTCGGGGCAATGACCGCCATCAGCACGGCCGGCGGAATGGCTTCGATCGCCGTTCTCCGCCGCTCATCCATCTCGACATGACGGACCAATAGGAGGCCGGCGACGCGGGTGAACACCGTTGCGGCGGCCATCGCGAGGATGGCGATCATGATGTTGAGATCGAGTGTCATGCCGCCTGCTCCCGCGCCCTGCCCTGCCACAGGGCCGTTGCCAGCCCGGCCAGAGCGCCGGCGGCGATATACCAGACCCCCGGCACGAAATGGTGGACCGCAACAGATGCCGCACCACTTGCCGCAAGGACGGCGCCGGTTTCCGGCCCCTTCCAGAACCCCATGACGAGCACGATGAAGACGGCCGGAAAAGCGAAGTCGAGGCCGATGGCCGCAGGATTGCCGAGAAAGGCGCCGAGCAGTGCGCCTGCCAGCGAAGAGCCGACCCAGGTGAGGTAGAAGGGCGTGACGATCCCGGCATACCAGGCCGGTGTCAGCCGCGTGGCGCCGGCGCGGAATTCCGCCATGGCCCACAGCTCATCTGCGAGGAAGAGCATGGCGATATATCGTTTGACGCTGGAGAAGGACTGCATCTTCGTGCCGATCGACGCGCTCATCAGCACGTGGCGGATATTGACCAGCAGGGCTGCAAAGCCGACGCCGATCCAGCTTGCCGGATGGGTCCAGATGTCCATGGCCACGAATTGCGAACCGCCCGCAAAGACAAGCGCGCTCATCAGCGTCGTTTCCAACGGGGAAAGCCCTTTGGTGGCCGCAACCGCGCCGAACACCAGGCCGATCGGCAACACGGCGACAACGAGCGGAAAAATGGCGCGCATTCCGGCAAAAAATTCGCCGGATGGCCGGCTGTGCTGCAACATGGCAACCTCCTGATCAAGATCGCGGAGTATTAGCCCGGCCAGCCAGGGCCGTATTGAACGAAAGTGATCAGCCCGTGCGGAATTGGCCTGGTGTTACGCCTGTCCGTGCCTTGAAGTGTCGGGTGAAATGCGCCTGATCGGCAAAACCGCATTCGAGCGCAATATCGGCAGGCATGCGCCCCTGGCGCAGCAGCCGACGGGCCACCTGCACGCGCCGATCCGTCAGAAAAGCGTGCGGGGTAATGTGATATTCCTTGCGGAAGGCACGGATGAGGTGGGCGCGGCTCAAACCCGCCACTCCGGCCAGCTCCTCGAGGCCGACATCGCTGTCGAAGTTCTCGATGAGGTATTCGCGGGCGCGGGCCACCGCGCTTCGTTCCTGCGTATCGACAGGAACGATGATTGCGCTGCCGTGACGCGCAAAGATCGCTGCCAGCACCGAAAACATTCCCTCATCGGATTCCAGCGCGCCGGCCCCGCTCTCAAGCGTTCGATGGGCGGCGTGAAAGGCATTGGCGAGCTGTGGATCACGTGGAAGCCCGCCGGAGAAAGAGGGCGTCGCATGGAAGGCCTTGCCGGTAACATCCTCGAGAATATCGACGAACAGCTTCATGTCGGGATAGATCATCCTGTAGCGGTAGCCCTCGCCGCCCGGAGCACCGTCATGGATGACACCGGGATCGATGAGATAAAGGTCGCCCGGGCCGGTTTCCTCCCGCCTGCCGCTGAGAGTGGCGATCTGGCTGCCGCTTTCTATCGCGCCGATGCTGAACGTGTCATGCGCATGCGGCGCATATTCGTGGGTCAGGAAGGTGGCGCTCAAACACTCCATGCCGCGGAAGCGGCTATCCCGCCAGAAGCGGGCCGATTCCACGTTCGCAAGCGGCATGGCCTCCGCCGCTTCTTTTTGCGATACGTTCTGCATCCCCCAAGATTATCGCGGAAGCCTGCACGCGTCTTGAACAAAAGTGATCGTATGACAGGCAAAGGGTGGTATGTGACCTGCCTTGGCCCTAATGCTTTCTAAAGCGCGTCGCGATCTTTCAGATTCGCTCCTTGCGCTTTAGCTCTTTGTTTTTACACATGTCGTTATCGCAAAACCGCTGCACACTTTTGCGCGACATGCTTTAAACTGGCTCTGGCGATTTCCTTCCACTGGTTCACGGCGATTCATGACAGATTTCCCCATCCCCTTCGAAGACGACGATCTTTTCGCTTCCGCGGGCCTGCGGCTGACCGTCGATCTGACGGCGCTGACGGAGAACTGGCGCGACATGGCGCGCCGCTCCGGCGCGGCGCGCGCCGCAGCCGTCGTCAAGGCGGATGCCTATGGCATGGGCATCGAGGATGCCGGTGAAGCGCTCTATATGGCTGGCGCCCGAGATTTCTTCGTTGCCACAGTCGACGAGGGTGTCACGCTTCGGCTTTATGCGCCCGAGGCCCGCATCTTCGTGCTCTCAGGCATATGGCCGGGCACCGAGCGGCGCTTTTTCGAAAACGATCTGGTGCCGGTAATTTCCTCCGATGAGCAGCTCGCTTTCTGGATGGCGGTTCTTGCCGATTACGGCGACTATCCCTGCGCGCTGCATGTCGACACCGGCTTCAACCGGCTCGGACTGCATATGGACGATGCGATCGCACTCGCCGACGACGTGTCGCGGCCGGCGAGCTTCGCACCGGTGCTGATCATGAGCCATCTCGCCTGCGGCGATGAGCCCAGCCATGCGATGAACCGGCGGCAGCTCGAATCATTCCGCAGGGTTGGCGCTGCTTATGAAGGCATCGATTCAAGCCTTGCCGCCTCGGCCGGCATCTTTCTCGGCGAGGATTATCACTTCGACCTGACCCGTCCCGGCATCGCGCTTTATGGCGGCGAAGCGGTCTGCGGCCTCGCCAATCCGATGCGGCCGGTGGCGACCGCGGAAGCGCGCATCATCCAGGTGCGCAACGTCGAGGCCGGCGAGACCGTCAGCTATGGGCGGGCGCTCCAGCTTGGCCGCAAGAGCCGGCTGGCGATCGCCTCGGCCGGTTATGCCGACGGCTATATGCGCGGCCTGTCGAGCGGCGGCGTGCCGCTGCGCCAGGCCGTGCCGGAGGGAGGGCAAGGCTTCATCGCCGGACACAGGGTCCCGGTCGCCGGCCGGATCACCATGGACCTGACCATCTTCGATATCACCGACCTGCCCGACAACGCCGTACGCGCCGGGGATTATGTCGAGCTGTTCGGAAAGAACATGGCCCTCGACGACGTGGCACGCGCGGCAGGCACGATCGGATACGAGATGCTGACCAGCATGGGGCTGCGCCACGAACGGCGCTACGTCGCCGAGGAGGAATAGCCTACCCGTCAGCGGCTGCTGAGCGCAAGGCGGACGCCGAGCGCCAGGAAAAGCGCGCCGAGGCCACGATCGCGCCATAGCCCGATTTTTTGATTGTGCCTGAGCGCATCGGCAAGACGCCCTCCGAGAAGGACAAGCGGCGGCTCGATGAAGGCGGCGACGACGATGATGAGCCCGCCATGCAGCATGAGCTGGGCCCATGCCGGCCCTGCCCCTTCGACGACGAATTGCGGCAGGAAGGCCAGGAAGAAAATCGCCACCTTCGGATTGAGGAGCGACACCAGGATTCCCTGTCGGTAGATCCTTGCGACCGGCAACTTTTCACCGGCAGCCTTGATCAGGCCATTGCCGCCGCCGGCGCGCAAAGCCTGGATTCCTAGCCAGACAAGATAGGCGGCGCCGATCCATTTGACGGCGGAGAAGGCGACCGAAGAAGCGGCGAGCACGGCGGAAAGGCCGAGCGCTGCCATCAGAACATGCAGGCAGGCGCCTGACCAGACGCCGAACAGCGCGGAAAAACCGGCGCGTTTTCCGCCTCTCATCGTGTGACCGAGGATGAAGGCGATGTCGGGCCCGGGCGAGAGATTGAGCAGAACCGCAGCCGAGAGAAATGCAAACCAGTGTGTGAACGAATAATCGAACATTTTCCACCGTTCAGGATGAGCAGAGGCAAAGGATAGGCACAGGAGGCGCTGATGGGAAAATCATTAGTTTTGATCCGTCGCGATAGCCATTATCTCAAGCACGACAATGATTCGATGAAGCAGGCGTCTGCTTCACTTGGGACCCGGACTGAAAGAGTATTCGATGGCGAAGGCCAGAACACAATTTATCTGCCAGAGCTGCGGCACGGTTCATAGCCGCTGGGCGGGCAAATGCGAGAACTGCGGCGAGTGGAATACCATCGTCGAAGAAGACCCGATGGGCGGGATCGGCTCCGGCCCCGGCAAGACACCGAAGAAAGGCCGGCCGGTGGCACTGACGGCGCTCTCCGGCGAGATCGAGGAGGCGCCGCGCATCCATACCGCCATGTCGGAGCTCGACCGGGCGCTCGGCGGCGGCTTCGTGCGCGGTTCGGCGGTGCTGATCGGCGGCGATCCCGGTATCGGCAAGTCGACGCTGCTGATGCAGGCGGCCGCCGCCCTTGCGCGGCGCGGCCACAAGATCATCTACGTCTCCGGCGAAGAAGCCGTCGCTCAGGTCCGGCTGCGGGCGCAACGTCTCGCAGCCGCCGATACCGACGTGATGCTGGCGGCCGAAACCAATGTCGAGGATATTCTGGCGACGCTTGCCGAGGGCAAGCGGCCGGACCTCGTCATCATCGATTCCATCCAGACACTGTGGAGCGAACTTGCCGAATCCGCGCCGGGAACGGTGACGCAGGTGCGCACCGGCGTGCAGGCGATGATCCGCTTCGCCAAACAGACGGGGGCTGCCATGGTCCTCGTCGGGCATGTGACCAAGGACGGGCAGATCGCCGGCCCGCGCGTCGTCGAGCACATGGTCGATGCCGTGCTCTATTTCGAGGGCGATCGCGGCCATCACTACCGCATCCTGCGCACGGTCAAGAATCGCTTCGGCCCGACAGATGAGATCGGCGTTTTCGAAATGTCGGACAGAGGACTGCGCGAGGTCGCCAACCCCTCCGAACTCTTCCTCGGCGAGCGCAACGAGAAATCGCCGGGTGCAGCCGTCTTCGCCGGCATGGAGGGCACGCGTCCGGTGCTGGTCGAGGTGCAGGCGCTGGTGGCGCCGACCTCGCTCGGCACGCCGAGGCGCGCCGTGGTCGGCTGGGATTCGGCCCGGCTGTCGATGATCCTGGCGGTGCTGGAAGCCCATTGCGGCGTCAGGCTCGGCCAGCACGACGTCTATCTCAACGTCGCCGGCGGTTACCGCATCTCCGAACCGGCGGCCGATCTCGCCGTCGCCTCGGCCCTCGTTTCCTCGCTTGCCGGTATTGCCCTTCCCGCCGATTGCGTCTATTTCGGCGAAGTCAGCCTGTCGGGCGCCATCCGGCCGGTTGCGCACACCGCCCAGCGCCTCAAGGAAGCCGAGAAGCTGGGCTTTTCCGCAGCATTGCTTCCCTCCGCCTCCGCCGAACTGCCGAAGGGTTCCGGCGGACGCTGGAGCGAGGTCGAAAGCCTGCCGGATCTGGTCGCGCGCATCGCCGGGTCGAAGGGGGCGTTGCGTGTGGAAGACGAGGTTTGATCCTTTCATTGCCGAGATTGGTAATGATATAGGAGGCACACGATAAGGCACGACACGGCCGCCAAGCGGCAGTCCTGGAGTTGAATTTACATGCCCATTACGATTTTCGACGGTATTGTCATCGGCGTCGTGCTCTTCTCCGCCGTGCTGGCGATGGTCCGCGGCTTCTCGCGCGAGATCCTCTCGATCGCAAGCTGGGGCGGCTCGGCAGCAGCCGCCTATTACCTCTATCCCTACCTTCTGCCCTACGCGAAGAAATACACCGATGACGACCGCATCGCGATCGTCGGTTCGGCAGCGGTCGTCTTCCTGATCGCGCTCATCGTCATCTCCTTCATCACCATGAAGATCGCCGATTTCATCATCGACAGCCGCGTCGGCGCGCTCGACCGCACGCTCGGCTTCCTGTTCGGGGCTGCGCGCGGCGTGCTGCTGCTGGTCGTCGCCGTCGCTTTCTGGAACTGGCTGGTCGATGCCGACCACCGCCCGGCCTGGGTCAACGAAGCGAAGTCGAAGCCCTTCCTGGATTCGATGGTCGTGAAGCTGAAATCGGCTCTGCCGGAGCAATTTGCCCAGATGATACCGGCGAGCATCCGTGATAAGCTTCAGCCGCCGGCACAGGGCGGCGCTGAAGGCACCAATCCGCCGACGGGCGACCAGGCGCCGGCGGAAGATGCACCGACAGCGCCTGCACAGCAGCCGGCGAATTGACACAGTGTTCAAGAGCTTGACCCGCCTTCCGGCAATTGCCATTTGAGCGGGAGTTGAAATGAGGGGTCCGGCCGGGCATTCCAGCTCTGTCGGGCTTCAGCTATTTCTGGAAATGCCGATCCATTCTTGTGAGAGCAGAGGCCCGCAGAAATGAACCAGTCCCATTCCTTGCCCACCGACGATCCGCTCGACGGAGATACGCTGCATGAAGAATGCGGGGTTTTCGGAATTCTGGGACATCCCGATGCCGCCACACTGACGGCTCTCGGTCTGCATGCCCTGCAGCACCGCGGACAGGAAGCAGCCGGCATCGTCTCCTTCGACGGCAAACGCTTCTATCAGGAGCGCCATATGGGCCTCGTCGGCGATCACTATACCAACCCGATGACGCTCGCCCGCCTGCCCGGCAGCATGTCGATCGGTCATACGCGCTACTCGACGACCGGCGAAGTGGCGATGCGCAACGTACAGCCGCTCTTTGCCGAACTCGAGGAAGGCGGCATCGCCATTGCTCATAACGGCAACTTCACCAACGGCCTGACGCTGCGCCGCCAGATCATCGCGACCGGCGCCATCTGTCAGTCGACCTCCGATACCGAAGTGGTCCTCCACCTCATCGCCCGCTCCCGCCATGCCTCCACATCCGACCGCTTCATCGATGCGATCCGCCAGATGGAGGGCGGCTATTCGATGCTCGCGATGACGCGCACCAAGCTGATTGCCGCGCGCGACCCCACAGGCATCCGCCCGCTGGTGATGGGCGAACTCGACGGCAAGCCGATCTTCTGCTCGGAAACCTGCGCGCTCGACATCATCGGCGCCAAGTTCATCCGCGATGTCGAAAACGGCGAAGTCATCATCTGCGAAATCCAGCCCGACGGCTCGATCAGCATCGATGCCCGCAAGCCCGGCAAGCCCCAGCCGGAGCGCCTCTGCCTGTTCGAATATGTCTATTTTGCCCGGCCGGACTCGGTCGTCGGCGGCCGTAACGTCTATACGACGCGCAAGAACATGGGCATGAACCTCGCCAAGGAAGCGCCCGTCGAGGCCGACGTCGTCGTGCCGGTGCCCGATGGCGGCACGCCTGCTGCGCTCGGCTACGCACAGGAAAGCGGTATTCCCTTCGAATACGGCATCATCCGCAACCATTATGTCGGCCGCACCTTCATCGAGCCGACCCAGCAGATCCGCGCCTTCGGCGTGAAGCTGAAGCATTCAGCCAACCGGGCGATGATCGAAGGCAAGCGCGTGGTGCTGGTCGATGATTCCATCGTGCGCGGCACGACCTCTCTGAAGATCGTGCAGATGATCCGCGAAGCCGGCGCGCGCGAAGTTCATCTCCGCGTCGCCAGCCCGATGATCTTCTTCCCGGACTTCTACGGCATCGATACGCCCGACGCCGAAAAGCTCTTGGCGAACCAATATGCCGATGTCCAAGCCATGGCCAAATATATCGGCGCGGATTCGCTTGCCTTCCTGTCGATCAACGGGCTTTACCGCGCCGTCGGCGGCGAGGACCGCAATCCGGCCCGCCCGCAGTTCACCGACCATTACTTCACCGGTGACTATCCGACCCGCCTGCTCGACAAGAACGGCGAGTCGATGGGCAACAAGCTTTCGATGCTTGCCAGCAACGGCTGAGCCACCGTCATTTTGACTTCCCTTCCGAGGGGCCGATTTGCGCCCCTCGCCTTTGCACGCAAATCCGGAACCGGGGCAGATGAACATCAATCTTGAGGGCAAGATCGCGCTCGTTACCGGCGCATCGCGCGGCATCGGCTATTTCACGGCGCTGGAACTCGCCAAAGCCGGCGCTCATGTGATCGCCTGCGCCCGCACGGTCGGCGGGCTCGAGGATCTCGACGACGCGATCAAGGCGGTCGGCGGCACGGCGACGCTGGTGCCCTTCGATCTGGCCGACATGAACGCGATCGACGCGCTCGGCGGCTCGATCTTCGAGCGCTGGGGCAAACTCGATATCCTCGTCGCCAATGCCGGCGTGCTCGGCGTCATTTCGCCGATCGGTCATATCGAGGCGAAGGTGTTCGAAAAGGTGATGACCATCAACGTCACCGCGACATGGCGGCTGATCCGGTCGGTCGACCCGTTGCTCGCCCGCTCGGATGCCGGCCGCGCCGTCATCCTGTCTTCGGCTGCCGCCCACAAGTGCCGGCCCTTCTGGAGCGCCTATTCCGCGTCCAAGGCCGCCGTCGAGGCGCTGGCCCGGACCTGGGCCGGCGAGAGCCAATCGACGCCGCTGCGCATCACCAGCGTCGATCCGGGCGCGACCCGCACGGCGATGCGGGCGCAGGCGGTGCCGGGCGAAGATCCGCAGACGCTGCCGCATCCCTCCGAGGTGGCGAAGGCGATCCTCCCGCTGCTCGGTCCGGGCGTGACCGAGACCGGCAAGCTGTTCATCGTGCGGGAAAACAAGCTCGTCAATTACCGCCTGCCGGAATAAGCAGGGATTCACTTGGCTGCGACGGCTGGGAACAGATGCGCGAAGCCCGTTTCCGACGGGCACAGTGCATTGAGGTCCACCGCTCCTTGAATGCCGCCGACAGTGCCGTTATCGGCAAATTGCCAGATCGACCAACGACTGCAATCTTCCTGCGCCGGTTCCTTGAATACGCTTCGCAGCCAGAGGTAATGCTCAGGGAAGCGGGATTCATTGCCCTTCAGATACTGATCATAAAATTCCTGGGTGACATAGAAAATCGGCTTTTCCGGAAAAGTGCCCTTCAGTTCGGTGAAGAAGGCATTCACTTCGGCGGCCATTTCCTCGAGCGTCGGGACCTTGTTGCAATTGCCGACAAACTCCAGATCGACGGTGATGGGCAGGGTCTCCGGCGCCTTCGGCACGGTTGCCAGGACATTCTGCGCCTGATCCTTGCCCGGGCGGCAGAAGGTGAAGAAATGATAGGCACCTCTGATCAATCCGGCATCGCCGGCACGCTGCCAGTTATCGGCGAACCTGGAATCCTTGTGGTCGCCGCCTTCGGTCGCCTTCATGATCGCAAAACGCACATTCGGCTGCGCGGCCACCGTCTTCCAATCGATGTCGCCCTGGTGATGGCTGACATCGATGCCCTGGATCGGATAGGTTGACAAAGACGGATTGTTGAAACGAAGCATACCGAAATCGTATGCGAAATATGCGGTCGATGCGACTGCCAGAATTGCAATCGCTCCGATCATCCCCCGGCCCCAGCCCCTCACGTATTTCTCCCCTATTTTCAGCAACTTCCCAACTGCCTATAAGCGATTTGCGCCACGAAAATGGCAGGTGAGCCGTGCCGCGGATCATTGCTCGCCCCTCTTGACCAAAGGCCATTCCCGCGCCATAAATCCCGCCATGAAAACGATTATCTGCATTATCTGCCGGAAGATTATTCGCTAGCGCACGCGCTGGTCCGGCCGTTTTCGTCTCCCAAATAGTCAGATGCGAAACGCCCCGGCCCGCCGGTCGCGATGTTTTTCTAGTTGTGCTTATGGGAGAGTGGAATGGGCGGCATGCCGGAATTGAAGCTGTACAACACGCTGACACGGGAAAAATCGGTCTTTGCGCCGATCGATTCCGACAATGTCCGCATGTATGTCTGCGGTCCGACCGTCTATGATTTCGCCCATATCGGCAATGCCCGCCCGGTCATCGTCTTCGACGTGCTGTTCCGGCTGCTGCGGCATGTCTATGGCGAGGATCACGTCACCTATGCCCGCAACATCACCGACGTCGACGACAAGATCAACGCGCGGGCGCTGAGGGATCATCCCGGCCTGCCGCTGAACGAGGCGATCCGCGTGGTCACGGAAAAAACCGAGACGCAGTTTCACGCCGATGTCGCCGAACTCGGCTGCCTGGAGCCGAGCGTCGAGCCGCGCGCCACCGACAATATCGTTGAGATGACCGAGATCATCGAGAGGCTGATCTCCAATGGCCATGCCTATGTGGCTGCAGGCGAAGTGTTGTTCGACACCAAATCCATGGCGGACTACGGCCAGCTTTCGAAGCGCCCGCTCGACGAGCAGCAGGCCGGCGCCCGCGTCGCCGTCGATGCGCACAAGAAAAACCCGGGCGATTTCGTGCTCTGGAAACTGTCGAGCCACAACGAGCCCGGCTGGGAGAGTCCCTGGGGCCGCGGCCGGCCGGGCTGGCATATCGAATGCTCGGCGATGAGCCGGCGTTATCTCGGCGATATCTTCGACATTCATGGCGGCGGGCTGGACCTGATCTTCCCGCATCATGAAAACGAGATCGCCCAGTCGCGCTGCGCCCACGGCACCGAGGTGATGGCGAATGTCTGGATGCATAACGGTTTCGTGCAGGTCGAAGGCCGCAAAATGTCGAAATCCGAAGGCAATTTCGTCACCATCCACGATCTGCTGCACACACAGGTTTTCGGCGGCCGCAAATGGCCGGGCGAAGTGCTGCGCCTCGCCATGCTGATGACGCATTACCGTGAGCCGATCGATTTCTCGATCAAGCGGCTCGAGGAAGCCGAACGCCTGCTCGCCAAATGGCCGGCGACGGAGCCCGGCGATGCCGAGCCTGACGAGACCGTGCTGAATGCACTCGCCGACGACCTCAACACGGTGGCGGCGGTGCAGGCCTTGCACGCTTTGGCGCAGGCCGCCCATAGCGATCCCGCCGCCGGCGCCCGTTTTGCCGCAACGGCTGCCCTCCTCGGCCTGTTGCCGAAGAAGGCCGAAATCGACGAAGCCGTCGCAGCCGCGGTCGATGCGCTGGTCGCCATGCGTCTTGAAATGCTGAAGGCTAAGAACTTTGCCGAGGCCGACAATATCCGCGACGAGCTGACCGCAAAGGGTATTCAGCTGAAGGACGGCAAGGATGCAGCGACCGGCGAGCGGGTAACGACGTGGGAGGTCAAGCGGTGAGAGCCGTGTCTTGGGATAAGGCCCCTCCCCAACCCCTCCCCACAAGGGGGAGGGACTACGGTGCCGCGCTGCTCCGAAACGACGTCACGGCAATTGTAAGCCTTCGGGGCGGAAATAAAGGTGGTGCCACGAGAAAGCCCTCCCCCTTGTGGGGAGGGTTGGGAGGGGTTTTCTTTTTCCCATCCACATTGTTGCGGAGGGCTTGTCCATGACAACCTATACCGGCGGATGTCAGTGTGGTGCGGTGCGCTTTCTCGTCAGCGGCGAACTCAAGGATTCGTCGATCTGTCATTGCCGCATGTGCCAGAAGGCGTTCGGGGCCTATTACGCGCCGCTGGTCTCGGTGCGCGGCGCCGATTTCGCGTGGACACGCGGAGAGCGGAAAAAATTCCGCTCTTCCAATTTCGTCGAACGCGGCTTTTGCAGCGATTGCGGCACGCCGCTTTCCTACGAGGCGCCTGACGGGGTTGCGATTGCCGCGGGCGCCTTCGACGATCCTTCGGCGCTTCCGCCAGTGGTGCAATTCGGCACCGAGGGCAAGATCCGCTTCGTCGATCATCTGCACGAGTTGCCGGGGCACCGGACGGAGGAGGATGCGCAATCCGCTCCCTTCGTGCTCGAACTGGTCTCCTTCCAGCATCCCGATCACGAGACGCAAGTATGGCCGCCCAAGGAGCCCAAATGACAGCGCAGACGAACTCAAGCGGCGGGTGCCAGTGCGGGGCCGTGCGTTACCACGCCGAAGGCGAACTCGGTTATCCCCATCTTTGCCATTGCCGCATGTGCCAGAAGGCGGCCGGCAATTATTTCATGCCGCTCGGCGGCGTGATGCACAGCAATTTCACGCTGACGCGAGGCGCGCCGAAATGGTTCCAGTCCTCGGATCTGGTGCGGCGGGGTTTTTGCGGCGATTGCGGCACACCGCTGTTCTATGACATTCCGGGGACGGATTTCATCAACATCACGCTCGGCTCACTTGACGATCCTGATGCGGTCAAGCCGGTGATGCAATCGAACACCGGCCGCAGGATGTCCTGGTTTCACGCGCTCCCCAGCCTGCCGGTGGAGCCGGAGCCCGAAACGCCCGAGCGCGAGGACGCGATCGCGGCAAGCAACCATCAGCATCCCGACCACGACACGAAAAGCTGGCCCCTTGGAGAAACCCTATGACGGACACGATCAAGACAGGCGGCTGCCAATGCGGCGCCGTGCGCTTTCGCATCTCAGGCAAGTTGGGGCGCCCCTCGATCTGCCATTGCCGCATGTGCCAGAAGCAGTTCGGGGGATTCTTTTCCGCGCTGGTCACCGCACCTGAAGACGGGATGGAATGGACGCGCGGCGCGCCGAGCTACTTCCAGTCCTCGGTCAACATCGACCGCGGCTTCTGCAGCAATTGCGGCACGCCGATGACTTATCGCCACCCGGGCGGGCTGGAGCTTGCCATCGGCACGTTCGACGACCGCAGCGATCTGGCGCCGCTGATCCAGGTGAATTACGAGGCCCGCCTGCCCTGGGTCGAGGAAATCTTCGAGGCGCCGGTGCTGAAGGATCAGGATTTCTATGCACGGCAGGAAGCGATCATCTCCTTCCAGCATCCCGATCACGATACTTCAGTCTGGCCCGAGAAAGGCGTGAAAATATGACCGAAATCCTGCGCACGCTCTATCCCGAAATCGAACCCTATGCCTCCGGCCATCTCGATGTCGGCGACGGCCATGTGATCTATTGGGAACGCTCGGGCACATCAGGCGCCAAGCCGGCCGTCTTCCTGCATGGCGGCCCCGGCGGTGGTTTCTCGCCCGCCCATCGGCGGCTTTTCGATCCGGCCCTCTACGACGTCATGCTGTTCGACCAGCGCGGCTGCGGCAGGTCGACGCCGCATGCCGAACTCAATGCCAATACGACCTGGCACCTCGTCGCCGATATCGAACGTCTGCGCGAGATGGCCGGTGTCGAGACCTGGCAGGTGTTCGGCGGCTCCTGGGGTTCGACGCTGGCGCTCGCCTATGCCGAGGCGCATCCGGCGCGTGTCTCCGAGCTTATCGTGCGCGGCATCTATACGCTGACCAAGGCCGAGCTCGACTGGTACTATCAGTTCGGCGTCTCGGAAATGTTCCCGGACAAGTGGGAGCGCTTCATCGCGCCGATTCCGCCCGAGGAACGGCATGAGATGATGCATGCCTATCATCGCCGCCTGACGCATGAGGACAGGAGCGTGCGCCTTGCAGCCGCGCAGGCCTGGAGCATCTGGGAAGGCGAAACGATCACGCTGCTGCCCGAGCCTTCGACGAGCGGCAAGTTCGAGGAACCGGAATTCGCCTATGCATTCGCCCGCATCGAGAACCATTTCTTCGTCAATGCCGGCTGGATGGATGAGGGACAGCTGATCCGCGACGCCGGCAAGCTCAAGGATATTCCCGGCGTCATCGTGCATGGCCGCTACGACATGCCCTGCCCGGCCAAATATGCCTGGCTGCTGCACAAGGCCTGGCCGAAGGCGGAATTCCACCTGATCGAGGGTGCGGGGCATGCCTATTCGGAGCCTGGGATTCTCGATCGGCTGATCCGGGCGACGGATCGGTTTGCCGGGAAGACAAACTGATTGTTTGAGGCGGCCCCTCACCCTAGCCCTCTCCCCGCGCGCGGGGAGAGGGGACGAGCTCTGCGATACCGCGCGGCATCTCCCTTCTCCCCGTCAGAACGGGGAGAAGGTGGCGGCAGCCGGATGAGGGGCAGCATCCGCATTCCAACAACACCCGCCCGCCGGGAGGAAACGACATGAAAGAACGCATCTACCTCTTCGATACGACGCTCCGGGACGGGCAGCAGACGCCCGGCATCGATTTCTCGGTAGAGGACAAGATTGCGATCGCCGCGATGCTGGACGAATTCGGCATCGATTACGTCGAGGGCGGCTATCCCGGCGCCAATCCGACCGACACGGCCTTCTTCAGCGAGAAGCGCACCGGCCAGGCGAGCTTCGTCGCCTTCGGCATGACGAAGCGGGCGGGCGTTTCGGTTTCCAACGATCCCGGCGTTGCCGGGCTGCTGCAGGCGAAATCCGACGCCATCTGTTTCGTCGCCAAGAGCTGGGACTATCATGTCGCGGTGGCGCTCGGCTGCACCAACGAGGAAAACCTGGAAAGCATCGCCGAAAGCGTCAAGGCGGCGGTCGGCGCCGGCAAGGAAGCGATCGTCGATTGCGAGCATTTCTTCGACGGCTTCAAGGCCAATCCGGCCTATGCGCTTGCCTGCGCCAAGACCGCCTATGAGAGCGGCGCCCGCTGGGTGGTGCTCTGCGACACCAATGGCGGCACGCAGCCGCCGGAGGTGCGCGCCATCGTCGAGGCGGTGATCGCCTCAGGTGTTCCCGGAAGCTGTCTCGGCATCCACGCCCATAACGACACCGGCCAGGCGGTCGCCAATTCGCTGGCTGCGGTCGAAGCCGGCGTCCGGCAGATCCAGGGCACGCTGAACGGCATCGGCGAGCGCTGCGGCAACGCCAATCTGGTGACGCTGATCCCGACCTTGGCACTGAAGAGCGCCTATAACACACGCTTCGAAACGGCGATCGACGAGGAGCGGCTGCTCAATCTCACCCGGCTCTCGCATGCCTTCGACGAGTTGCTCAACCGCTCGCCCGATCATCAGATGCCTTATGTCGGCGCTTCCGCCTTCGCTACCAAGGCCGGCATCCATGCATCGGCGCTGCTCAAGGATCCCCGGACCTATGAACATGTGCCGCCCGAGAGCGTCGGCAATTTCCGCAAGGTCATGGTCTCGGACCAGGGCGGCAAGGCGAATTTCATCAATGCGCTGAAGCGGCGCGGCATTACCGTCGCCAAGGAGGATCCGAAGCTCGATCTGCTGATCTCGATCGTCAAGGAGCGTGAATCCATCGGCTATGCCTATGAGGGCGCGGATGCGAGCTTCGAGCTGCTCGCGCACCGCACGCTCGGCACGATCCCGGAATTCTTCACCATCGAAGGCTTCCGGGTGATGATCGAGCGCCGCTTCGACAGTCTTGGCCGCGTGAAGATCGTCTCGGAAGCGGTGGTCAAGATCACCATCGACGGCCAGACGCTGATGTCGGTTGCCGATGCCGAAGGCCCGGTCAACGCGCTCGACCTGGCGCTGCGCAAGGATTTCGGCAAATACCAGCACGAGATCGACGATCTGGTGCTCGCCGATTTCAAGGTGCGCATCCTCAACGGCGGCACGGCGGCGATCACCCGGGTGCTGATCGAATCCACCGACAGCGACGGCGTGCGCTGGTGGACGGTCGGCGTTTCGGAGAACATCATCGACGCCTCGTTCCAGGCGCTGATGGATTCCGTCATCTACAAGCTGATGAAGAACCGGCAGCTCGCCGGCAAGATCGCGGCGGAGTAAGTCTATTCCGTCGCTAGGGCTAACCGCGGGCAAACGCCGCCAGCGTCTCGCCCGTCATCCGATAGCGGATCCATTCTTTCTGCGGCTCCGCGCCAATCGCCTCGTAGACACGGATCGAGGGTTCGTTCCAGTCGAGCACGCTCCATTCGAAGCGGCCGCAACCCTTCTCCAGCGCGATCTGCGCCAGGCGCCGCAAAAGCGCCTTGCCGGCGCCCGAACCGCGCGCGTCCGGTGTTACGTAGAGATCTTCCAGATAAAGGCCGTTCTTCGCCTGCCAGGTCGAATAGCTGAAGAAATAAACCGCCATGCCGATGGCTTGACCCTCGCGTTCGCAGATCAACGCATGCGTGACTGAACCGTCGCCGAAGATTGCCGCACGCGTGCTCTCCTCGGTCGCCTCGACCTCGTGGATCGCCTTTTCATAATCGGCCAATTCGCGGACAAATCGCAGGATCGTTGCCGCGTCTGAAGGCGTTGCCGGGCGTACGGTAAGGGTCATGTGAGCGGCTCCTGATCTGGCGCTTGGCGTTCCAGATGAAAGAACCTGCCGGGCCTGTCAACTGAAGGCGCAGATCATCAGCGGGTTTGCGAGTTTGTTCCCTCGATTGGTCCGCCTGTCGCCTGCCCGCGGCAGTCTGGAACAGGATTCGGATTTTTGGAGGCCGATACCAGCCTTTGCCGCTATCATGCGTTCATTCTTCCCCATCCGCTTCAAATCCTCTTAGCCTTTATTCAACGAAATGAATTGGCCTATTCACGGCGCTTAAGCTAGGCCGGATCAGAAGAAGAACAAAGATGGAAACACCCCGATGTCGACCGATGCAACCGTTCCCTTGGCCAAGAACGAAGACAGTCCGCGCGGTTTCGCCTTCGCGCTGACGGCCTATCTGCTCTGGGGCTTCCTGCCGATCTACATGAAGGCGGTGGCGCATATCTCGCCGGCCGAGGTCATCGCCCACCGCATCGTCTGGTCGCTGCCGCTGGCCGGCATGGTGCTGATCGTGCTCGGACGCACTGCGGATATCGCGACGGCGCTGCGCTCGCCGCGCATGCTGGCGATGGCGGCGCTGACGGCGTCGCTGATCACCGTCAACTGGGGCACCTATGTCTGGGCGATCGGCGCCGGCCATTCGCTCGACGCAGCACTCGGCTATTTCATCAACCCGCTGTTCAGCATCTTCCTCGGCGCGGTGCTCCTCAAGGAGAAGCTGCAGCCGCTGCAGATCGCGGCGATTGCGCTGGCCGCGCTTGCCGTCGCCATTCTCGCATTCGACAGCGGCGGCATTCCGTGGGTGGCGCTGACGCTGGCGATCAGCTGGGGGTTTTATGCCTTGCTGCGCAAGACGCTGCCGCTCGGGCCGAACCAGGGCTTCTTCCTCGAAGTGCTGATCCTCAGCGGGCCTGCCCTTCTCTATATCCTCTATCTCGAATTCGGCAGCGGCCAGGGCCATCTCTATCGCACCGGCCTTGCCGACACGGCACTGCTGCTCGGCTGCGGCGTCATCACCGCCGTGCCGCTGATGATCTATGCCAATGGCGCCAAGCTGCTGAAGCTCTCGACGATCGGCATCATGCAGTATATCGCGCCGACGATGATCTTTCTGATCGCGGTCTTTATCTTTCACGAGCCGCTCGGCACGGCGCGCATGATCGCCTTCCCGCTGATCTGGGCGGGGCTGTTCCTCTATAGCTGGTCGATGCTGAAGGGAAGCCGCGGGCGCTAGCTGCTCGGTCCCGCCATTTTATGGGCATTATTCCTTGGGAGCGGAGGCATCATGGCGGAGCGCATAGGCTCAAAGCCATGATACCAGCGCCACGCGAATAATGATTCCGGCCAGCGCACACAAGACGGCGACGCCTGCAACGGGTCGGAGCGCAGGTACTGAAGCGGTAAGAATGGAGATACCGGGAAGGTCGAGAGGGTTCAGCAGAAATGCGGAACTATGAATGATTTTCTCGGTTGGGAGGCTTAGCTCCTTGTGAATGTCGAATAACAGTGTGACGGCTGCGCTCGATCCTGCCAGGCACTTCGTCAGGAAGAACAGGACATCCTGTTGCGAAACGCCGAGCAACTGAAGCAGGGGCTGCGTAACGGACATGAATGCTGAGAGTGCTCCTGTACTTTGGATTAGTCTTACTAGCGCAAGAGAGATCACGAGCACCGGCAGGACCGCGGAAATGACCCGAATGGCATCTGCGCCACCGCGATTTATCGCCGCGAGCAGGTCAAGCCTTGCGGCGACGTGGTAATCCACTTTGTTATCGGAACAAATCTTTCCAGACACAGGACGGCGCCCAAGCATCCAATATGCAAGGCTGGACGCGACAAGCGCTCCGCAAATGCCGTTCAATATGATCAATGCGGGATCAACACCGAGACCGGCGAGCGGAAAGCTGGCATTTGCCGGCGCCGCCGCAAGCACTGCGGCAAGGGCGGCGGCCATAAATCTGTCCGATGTTTTTCTGTGCGCCATGAGCGACAGGGCCGCAATCGGGGCAGCCGAACTTACGAGGCTGAGCTGTAAGACCGCCAAGGCTCCCAAACCATCCAAGCCGAAAGACCTCAAGAGCGGATTGGCTCGGCCGGCGACCCATCGCAATGCGCTCATTCCTTCGAGGTAACGCATCAGCGAGAATGTCACGATCATCAGCGGCAGAAACGTAAATAGCGCAATATCGACGGCACTGCGCCCTGCATCCAGGATAGCATTGATCAGAATCGTCATAGAACACGAGGGGATTTGACGGCCAGGCTGAAATTCACGGCTGGCCTGATAGGAGAAGCGCGGCCCCCGGGGATGTCGGATCCCCGGGGGGGCCTTGTCGTTCAATTCCTATTCCGGTTTGAAAGTCTCATCGAAGAAATCCGCAACTTCGGAATAAACCTGCATGCGGTTGCTTTCCATGAGGGCGAGGTGTGTCGTCTCTCCGATTTCGACCCATCGCCGGTAAGGGGTGCCGGTAAGTTGCTTGAAATAGACCTGCGCCAGATCAAGCGGAACGTCGATGTCCCACTCGCCATGCAACAGCAGCACCGGAGAGCGGATCTCGCTCGGCTGATAGTAAGGATTTCCCGCTCTCCAATAGGTGCGGATGTCCTGGATGGGACCGTTGGTGGCTCGGAGTTTTCCTTGCTCCCTGTCAGCTTCCGAGGTCTCTTCTGAAAGCGTGAATTTTGCCCAAAGATCGAACCAGCCCTCGGGAACAAGACGTTCACGCGCGTATTCGGGTGCCGTGCTCAACCAACGAGCCAAGGCGGCGTGAACCGGAACGAGCCGATAGGAACCCAGGGGGCCGCCCTGGTCAATCGGGATGGGGATGTCGCTGAGCCATTGCGGCGCGAGCAGCGCGAGCTTGACAACCTTGCACCCGTTGCGCGCGGCATATGCGCCCGCCACGGTACCACCCCACGACATTGCGAAGACGTTGACGGCCTTGAGACGGCGAAGTCGGAGGACGAAATCGACCGCCGTAGCGAAGTCCGCAACACCAGTGTCGGTGGCAACAAGTGGCGGGTTCAGATCGGGCTCCGCTAGCATTTCCGGCGGCCGGCCGGATTTTCCGTAGCCCCGGACATCAACCGCAAAGACGTCGAAGCCTTGATATGCGAGGAAGTCAATGAAGGAGATCCCGTTGAAAGGAACATCGTAAAGACTTCCGGATGAGAAGGTCGCCCCGTGCACCATCACGATGGTTCTCTCCGCGAGAAAGGCCCTATGGTCTTTCCTTCTCTTGTTGCGGACATAGAGCTTGATGCCATCGGTTCCGCTATCGACGTAGTGCTCTTCGAATGCAATCTCGCCGGCGTGAAAACCTGAAGATGTGAGCTTGTTCTTAGACATAGGACCACCTGAATTTTTCGCCATCGCGGGTGACATATCCGGCAGACGAGCCGGGGAAATGCGTGGAGAAGTACATCGCGTTATTGTCGGCTGTGAGTTCAAGTACGTGCCGTCTGGACTGGGCCGCTAGATCCAAAAACTCGCAGAAGACCGTGTTGAAGTCCGGACGTTCCACCTGGATTGGGTGATGCATGACATCGCCTGCGAATATTGCCGATTCATTATCCGCTTCCAGCAGAACGGACATGTGGCCGATGCTGTGCCCGGGCGTCGGCAAGAAGGTGAAGCGATCCAAGAATGAGCCACCTTCGCTGTCGATGAAATCAGCAATCCCCGCGTCGATTACGGGCCATACGCTGTCTTCATAGACGCCGGAACTGGGAATATTGACGTCGTTGTGGCTGGCCGTTGACGAGTAGTATTCCTGCTCGACGCGCGGAAAGATATAACGCGCATTCTTGAAAGTGGGGACCCATTTCCCATCCTGCAGCACGGTATTCCAGCCGGAATGATCGACGTGGAGATGGGTATTTATGACGAAGTCAACATCTTCCGGCGTAACACCTGCACGACGCAGTCTGTCGAGAAATGGAATGGTCTGATGATGAAAACCGGGGTTGCGAGGCCTTTCCTTGTCGTTACCCGAACCCGTATCAATCAGAATGACGTGATCGGGCGTCTTTACCAGCCAGGTGTGTATGCTGACGACAAGGGTATCGCGGTCCTCGTCCATATCGATCCTGGCGAGCCTGGACTCGATCGCTTTGATCTCTTCAGATTTGGCGCTCGGGTAAAGAAACGAGAGCGGTACATCGTGCAGGTACTGTTCCTGCACTTTCCTCACCGTAACGCCGGCAATATGATATTCCTTTCCAAGATCGCTCATGGAACTTCCTTTCAAATTGAACTGAACCGGGACAGCGCTGTCTGATGGCAATGGACAATAAGAAGGTTTCGTGCAACGATCAAATCGATGAATGAAATTGTCTCCATCGATCATTTCAATTTATGGTCCTTCGACCTGAACCTGCTTGTTGCGTTCGATGCGCTCATGAAGGAGCGGAGCGTGACGAAGGCTGCTGTTCGCCTGAAAATCCAGCAGCCTGCCATGAGCCACAATCTCGGAACTCTTCGGACATTGCTCCAGGACGAGCTCTTCGTGCGTGTCGGCCAGGTAATGCAGCCAACCCATCGAGCGCTACAGTTCGCGGAAGCCGTAGAGCAGATACTGAGCCGCACACAGCAAGCAATTGTAACTTCGACGACCTTCGAACCTGGTCGGGCGGAGCAGATATTCCGCATCGGTTTTTCGAGTGAGTTGGAGGTGTTGCTCGTGCCGCGTCTGGGGGCCATGCTGAACGAGACAGCCCCGGGTATCAAAGTGCTTGCACGTTCGGTCGATCCGGAACTGGTTCACAAGCTTCTTGACGACACCGTCATCGATCTTGGCGTCGGCTGTTTTGATGACGGCAACAACAGGCATCGGCGGAGCCTGCTGTTCGAGCAATCGCTGACGTGCTGCTACAATCCGAAGCTTCTCGATCTTCCCCAAACATTGGACCGCGACAGCTATCTCGGGCTGAAGCATGCACTGGTTTCACAAAAGGATGCCATCGAAGGCTGCATTGATACCGCCCTCAAGCGCATTAACGTGCATCTCGACGTGTCGGTGGCGGCTCCGGAATTTTTGACCGTGCTTACCGCTGTCCTGGAAGCGCCCTTGATCGCGACCCTGCCGACCAGAATCGTGAAGCGGTATGCCGGCCTGTTTGGCTTGGCAGTCGCCGACGTTCCCCTCGATTTAACGGTCAGCCCGATATCGATGGTCTGGTCGTCGGCAAGCGACAATGACCCCGCCAACCGATGGATGCGATCTCAGGTGACGCAGCTTGTTTCGGCTTATAGCTGAATTCGCCTGCAAAATAGCTTGACCGCGCCAGGGGCGCCTGCCCGCCTACATCTTCGAAATCACCTCGTCCTCGCCGTCACGATCGGCGGCGAGTTGGGCTGCCTGAGCCATGATTGCCGGAATGATGCCGGAGATCTCGTCGACGACGAGCGGCTGCACCCGGTGGGCGGTGTGCAGGAAGCCCTCTTCGGTCATGTGGCGCATCAGCTCCATCATCGGATCCCAGAAACCGTTGATATTGGCAAAGACCATCGGCTTTTCATGGCGGCCGAGCTGCGCCCAGGTCATGATCTCGACGATCTCTTCCAGCGTGCCGATGCCGCCGGGGAGTGCTACGAAGGCGTCGGAGCGCTCGAACATCGTATGTTTGCGCGCGTGCATGTCAGGCGTTACAATGAGTTCGTTGAGCTGACCGAGCGAGTGGCGAGTCGCTTCCATATCGATCAGGAATTCGGGAATGATGCCCGTCACCTGACCGCCGCCTGAAAGCACGCCGCTGGCAACCGCGCCCATGATGCCTTTGGTACCCCCGCCATAGACGAGGCGCAGGCCGTATTCGGCGATCTCTCGTCCGAGAGCACGCCCGGCCGCCATGTGGGAGGGATCGCGTCCCGGTCTCGAGCCGCAGTAAACGCAGATGGATCGAATCGATACAGATTGGTCGGTCATGGAGGCAAACAACTATTCCATTTCAATGCAGTCAAGAAAATTGACTGAAAAGCAGCGTCGCGAGCTTGCCGAATTGCTTTGAATGCTTGTGAAAAGCAACGGGAATCGCTAGCAATTTCGGTTACTACGGCAAATTGCCGCCTGGGGAGACATAATGATGAAGAACCGTGCCGGCTTGCTGGCCCTTGCAGTGCTCGTAATCGCAATCCTACTCATGGTGTTTGTCGTCATGCCGCGCATCGGCGGCGATGCAGCCAAGGTCGGCGACGCCATCAACCAAGCGAGCACGGAGCTCAAGGACACGGTTAACGAGTCGGCAAAGACATCGCGCTCCGCTGTGGCGGACGCGGCCGGGGTCGCCGACAAGGTGGGCCGTCTTTCGGCCGAGGCAGGCGTGTCGCTCAACGAACTTAAGGCGCTGTTTGCCGACGGCAAGGGGCCTGCCGACGATGTCTTCACCGCCGCCAAGACCAAGGCCGTCAATGCGCTGACCGCACTTGCCGGTTTCGCCATTCCCGAGGGCCTCGATCCGGCGACCCAGACACTTGCCGACAAAGCCAAGGACGGCGGCGCCAAGGCGCTCGCCATTATCCAGTCGCTGCCGGAGAATATCGCCGATGCGCTTGCCGCGATCGCCAAGGCCGAGGCAGCACTGACCGGTGCGCCTGAGCCTGCGGCGAGCACCGCAGCGGCGAATGCCGGCCCGAAGCTGCCTGCCTTCGACGTCCTGCGCGTCGAGCCCGATGGCTCGACGGTAATTGCCGGCTCCGCCGAACCGAACGGCAAGCTCGAAGTGCTTGACGGCGAAAAGGTCGTGACGACAGCCAATGTCGATGCCAGCGGCGATTTCGCCGCCGTTCTCGACGATCCGCTTGCCGCCGGTGACCACCAGCTCGTGCTCAAGTTTACCGGCAAGGACGGCAAGACCACGGTTTCCGAAGAAGTCGCGACCATCTCCGTGCCGAAGGACGGCAACGGCGCTAATCTGCTCGCCATGGTCTCCAAACCGGGCACAGCAAGCCGCATCATCACCGCGCCGAAGGCCGGCACCGAAGTCGCCGACGCCTCCAACCCGATGGTGCCGTCTGCCGACAAGCCGGGCGAAGGTTCGGCTGCGCCTGCCGCTACCGGCGAGCTGGCGCTGCAGACGCCTGATGTCACCGACCCCGGCGCGGCGACTGCGCCGGCCATTCCAGGCACCGTCGCACCCGACAAGGCGAATGCGCCCGATGTGATGGTCAATGCCGTCGAGATCGAGGGCAACAAGATTTTCATTGCCGGCACGGCGCGCGCCAACGCCAAGGTTCTCGGTTATGCCGACGACAGCCTTGTCGGCCAGGACACTGCCGGCTCCGATGGCCATTTCGTCATCGACGGCGTGGTGGCGCTCTCGGTCGGCGACCACAAGATCCGCGTCGATGTCGTCGATCCCGCCGGCAAGGTGATCGTGCGTGCGGCGGTGAATTTCAACCGCCCGGCCGGCGACCAGGTGCGGGTCGCCGCGCAATCGGTCCCCGCCGACGCCAACGGCGCCTCCTCGATGGTGCCGCTCGACGAAGGCGAACTCGGCAAGCGCAAGGCCGAGGCCGGCAAGGCCTTCGGCCTGCTGAAGGGCCTGTTTGCCGACGGCAAGCTGCCCGGCGCCGAACAGCTTGCGGCAGCGCGCTCGGCAACCGAATTCGCCTTGCGCTCGGTCGCAGAGTTCCGTCCGGGGTCCGATGCGCCCGACACCTTCAAGCAAGCCTCGGGCACCGCCTCGCAGACCGCGACCAGCGCATTGAAAATGCTGCAGGGCCTGCCGAAGGATGCAAAATCCGTCGGCGCAGGCCTCGACGGTCTGGGAGCGATCATCGCCGAACTCTCCGCGTCCCCCGCGCCGGCAGCGCCTGCGGCAAACGACGCGGCAGGCAACCAGCCGAAGACGATCGAACAGGCGCCGCTGACGGCAAACAACGCCGCTATTATCATTCGCCGCGGCGACACGCTGTGGCAGATTTCGCGCCGCACCTATGGCCTCGGCGTCCGTTACACGACGATCTACATCGCCAACGAGGATAAGATCATCGATCCCGACCGCATCCGCCCGGGCCAGATCTTCGGCCTGCCGAAGGATGCGCTGCCGAATGCCGAGGAACTGCACCGCAAGCGCCTATCGAATCGGCACCTCTAAGCGCCAGACAACATGACGAGGCCGGGCGGCATAACCGCCCGGCCTGTCTTTTCCAGAACCCGGCATTTGTTGTATTCGCCCGCCCAGCATCCTATCTGGCGGTAGCGGGGGAAGCGCTTCGGGCACAAGCCGGTTTCGCGCTCTTGCCGGCATCCAAGCGCGGCAAGCGCGGCAAGCCCGTCCGGGCCGGAGACAAGCATGGCAAACGGCAAGACAGTCTCGGAATCCAACCTGCTGCGTACCCTTCTCAACCTCTGGCCCTATATGTGGCCGGCCGGCCGGCCCGACCTCAAGATGCGCGTCGTCTGGGCTTCGGTCTTCCTGCTGATTTCCAAATTCGTGCTGCTGCTCGTCCCCTATTTCTTCAAGTGGTCGACCGATGCGCTGAACGGCAGAATGGATCTGGCCGGCTCGGTGCCGCCGCTGCTTGCTGGCGCCATCGCCCTGGTGATCGCCTACAACATCACCCGCCTGATCCAGCTCGGCCTCAACCAACTGCGCGACGCGCTGTTTGCCAGCGTCGGCCAGCATGCGGTGCGCCAGCTCGCCTACAGAACCTTCGTGCATATGCATGAACTGTCGCTGCGCTTCCATCTGGAGCGCAAGACGGGCGGCCTGTCGCGCATCATCGAGCGCGGCACCAAGGGCATCGAGACGATCGTGCGCTTCACGATCCTCAATTCGGTCCCGACCGTCATCGAATTCCTGCTGACGGCGGCGATCTTCTGGTGGGGCTACGGCTTCTCCTATCTCGCCGTCACCGCCTTCACCGTCTGGGCCTATATTTGGTTCACCATCCGCGCATCCGACTGGCGCATCGCCATCCGCCGATCGATGAACGACAGCGATACCGACGCCAACACCAAGGCGATCGATTCCCTCCTCAATTTCGAGACCGTCAAATACTTCGGCAACGAAGAGATGGAGGCGAAGCGCTTCGACAAATCGATGGAGCGCTACGAGAAGGCAGCGACCGATGTCTGGACCTCGCTCGGCTGGCTGAACTTTGGCCAGGGCGTCATCTTCGGCATCGGCACGACGATCATGCTGGTGCTGTCGGCGCTGGCCGTCCAGCGCGGCGAGCAGACGGTCGGTGATTTCGTGTTCGTCAATTCGATGCTGCTGCAGCTTTCCGCGCCGCTCAACTTCATCGGCTTCGTCTACCGCGAAATCCGTCAAGGCTTGACCGATATCGAGCAGATGTTCGATCTGCTGGAAGTCAAGGCCGAGGTCAAGGACGCGGCCGACGCGGCAGAGCTCGGGATCGGTCAGGGTGCGATCGCCTTCAAGGACGTGCATTTTGCCTATGACCCGGCCCGTCCGATCCTGAAGGGCATTTCCTTCGAGGTGCCGGCCGGCAAGACGGTCGCCGTCGTCGGCCCGTCGGGGGCCGGCAAATCGACGCTGTCGCGGCTGCTCTACCGGTTCTACGATATCCAGGGCGGCGCCATCACAGTCGATGGCCAGGATATCCGCACGGTGACGCAGAAGAGCCTGCGCTCTGTGATCGGCATGGTGCCGCAGGATACCGTGCTCTTCAACGACACGGTCGCCTACAACATCCGTTACGGCCGCACGTCGGCCAGCGACGGCGAGGTCTTCGCGGCAGCCGAGGTGGCGCAGATCGCCCATTTCATCGAAATGCTGCCCGAGGGGTTCGAAACCAAGGTCGGCGAGCGCGGGCTCAAGCTTTCGGGCGGCGAGAAGCAGCGGGTGGCGATCGCCCGCACCATCCTCAAGGCACCGCCGATCCTGATCCTCGACGAGGCGACGTCGGCGCTCGATACGACGACGGAACGGGAAATCCAGACGGCACTCGACATGGTGTCGAAGAACCGCACGACGCTGGTCATCGCCCACCGGCTGTCGACCGTGATCGGCGCCGATGAAATCATCGTCTTAAAAAGCGGCGAGATTGCCGAGCGCGGGACCCATGCCGCCCTGCTCGAAAAGAACGGTCTTTACGCCTCGATGTGGAACCGTCAGCGCGAGGCGACACAGGCGGAAGAACATCTGAAGCAGGTGCGCGAAAGCGACGACCTGGGCGTGATCACGCGGCTTGCCCCGGCAAGCTGAGTCGGGAGCGACAACGGCCAAGCTTTTGTTGTTCAGAACCGCGGCGTCGGAACCAGGGCCGGGGCCACAGCATTGCCCCGGAGACGGTTTTTCGCTAACCAGCAAAAAACGACAACGCAAGGAGACCGGCAGCATGAGCCTGTTCAACACGGTTCGCAACACGATCGTCCCCGTGCATAAGGAGGGCTATCCCTTCGTTGCCGCCTTCTTCGTCGCCTCGCTGATCCTCGGCTGGATCTTCAAGCCGCTCTTCTGGATCGGCATGATCTTCACGCTGTGGTGCGCCTATTTCTTCCGTGATCCCGAGCGAGTGACCCCGCAGGACGACGATCTGGTAATCTCTCCGGCCGACGGTAAGGTCTCGGCGATCCAGATGGTGACCCCGCCGGCCGAACTCAATCTCGGCTCCGAGCCGATGCTGCGCATCTCGGTGTTCATGAACGTCTTCAATTGCCATGTGAACCGGGCGCCGATGCGCGGGCGCATCGTCAGCATCAATTACCGCTCCGGCAGCTTCGTCAATGCCGAGCTCGACAAGGCGAGCGAGGACAATGAACGCAACGGGCTGGTGATCGAAACCCGCCACGGCCAGATCGGCGTCGTGCAGATCGCCGGCCTCGTGGCGCGGCGTATCCTCTGCTGGGCAAACCCGAACGAGCCGGTGGATGCCGGTGAGCGCTTCGGGCTGATCCGCTTCGGCTCGCGGCTCGACGTCTTCCTGCCCGCCGGTGCGGCGCCACGCGTTTCGCTCGGCCAAGTGGCGATCGCGGGAGAAACTGTCATCGCCGAATTCACCTCCGCCAAGGGTCCCGTCATCAGCCGCCGCAGCTAAAGCCCTTTGTTTTTATGCATGTCGTTGTCCCGGAACCGCCGCACACTTCCGGGCGACATGCATTAGGTCTAGATTGGAACGCGATATGGAAACGCCCTTTCCGCCTTTCGAGCCCAATGGTCCGGATGATTCCGCCCGCGGTCCGCGTTTGCGCGAAATCCCGCTCCGTCTCGTCTTTCCGAACCTCATCACCATTCTGGCGATCTGCGCCGGGCTGACCGGCATCCGGCTGGCTTTCGAGAATCGTTACGAGCTCGCCGTCTCCATGGTGCTGGTCGCCGCCTTCCTCGACGGCATCGACGGGCGCGTGGCCCGGCTGATGAAGGCGACCTCGAAGTTCGGCGCGCAAATGGATTCGCTTGCCGATATCGTCAACTTCGGCGTCGCCCCTGCCCTCGTCGTCTATGTCTTCGCGCTCGACCAGGCGCGCTCGCTTGGCTGGATCGCCGCCCTGATCTATGCGATCGCCGCCGGGCTTCGGCTTGCCCGCTTCAACGTCATGGCCGAACGCGAGAACAAGGCGAGCTGGCAATCGGAATATTTCGTCGGCGTGCCGGCGCCGGCCGGCGCCATGCTGGTGCTGCTGCCGGTCTATCTCGGCTTCCTCGGCCTGGCGACGGACCGCACCTTCGCCTATCTCTCGTCGATCTACACCGTCGTCATCGCTTTCCTGCTGATCAGCCGGCTGCCGGTCTGGTCGGGCAAATCGGAAGGCAACCGGCTGCGGCGCGACCTCGTGCTGCCGATGATGCTCGGCGTCGTGCTCTATGTGGCTCTGCTGATGAGCTACACCTGGGAGGTGATGGTGTTTACCGTTGCCGCCTACCTCGTCTCGCTTCCCTTCGGCGCGCGGAAATGGCGGCGGAAATACGGGACGCTGACAATCGAGGAACCCGGCGTCGGCGACGACGATATCGGCCGGCACATCTGACGCGGGCGCATTTCCTGATCTCTTCGTGTGATGGAAATGCTTCTCTCCCGCATTACCGGGAAAACTGATGCGCGCCTTTGCCCCATGAAAACGGCGGCGCAGCTTTATTGGAACTGCTCTCTTCAGTAAGTATTAACCAACGTAGGCTTCAGTTAAGCCTCGCGAATTATGGTGCGCGTTTACAAATCCTGATAGGATGCGTCCCCCTTTTGTCGCTATTTGTGACCAAAGATCAAACTACAAAATACCCTGGGAAGAACCACGTAGGAGAGTATCGTGACTTCGAAGAAGAGTAACAGCGGCGAACAGCAGACGGCCAAGCCCGACCTCGCCGCCAACTATCGCCCCGTCGGCCTCAAGGCCGTTGCCGCGGCATCGCTGATGGCGAAGCATAAGCCGACCAGCGTAAAGAAATCCGCTTAAAACGTCGGCATGACCACGGAAAAACGGCGGATAGCATTCAGAAGAAACTGAGCTGGCCCTCATCGGGCCTCTGCTTCGCGGGGGCCTTTAGCGGCTTTTCGACGACGACCGGCTGCTGCAGGTCGGGCCCCATATTGGCGACCTTGTTGACCTTGTCGGACACCGGGACGGCGTCGAAAAAATCCTCCTGAACCGCCTGCATCAGGTCGACCACCTCGCGTGGCTCCTGTGTCTTGCAATCCAGCCAGCGCGAAAAATCTTCAGGCTTGATAATGACGGGCATGCGATCGTGGATCGCCGATATGCCCGAGTTGGCCGAGGTCGTCAGGATCGCGCCGGTATCGACCTCGGAACCATCCGCCGACGACCATGTTTCCATCAACCCGGCAAAGGCGACGACCCCGCCCTGACGTGGCCTGATCCAATAGGCCTGCGGCCGCTCGCCGCTTTCTTTGGACGGGCGATGCCATTCATAGAAGCCGGAGGCCGGAATGAGCACGCGGCGATGACGCATGGCCGCTCGGAAAGAGGCCTTGCCGATCGCAGTCTCAGAGCGGGCGTTGATCAGCAGCGGGAAGTCCCTCGGGTCCTTGACCCAGGCCGGCGTCAGACCCCAGCGCACGAGCACGGCGCGCCGATCTGCCAGGTTGCTGCCCTGCTCCCTCCCCTCGCCGGATATGACGACGAGGATCGGCTGCGTCGGCGCAATGTTGTAGCGCGCCGGAAAATCGTCGAGATCGAGACCGGAGAAAAATTCGCGCAGGTCGGCGCTGGAGCTTGTCAGGGCGAAACGTCCACACATCGGCTTGTCTTTGCACCCGGCTTGAGTCCGGTCAAGGCGCGTCAGCCTCTCGGCCCAAAGAGGATAACGCTCGTTCCGGCAAGGCAGATCAGCGCCCCGCCGATATCGTAGCGATCGGGCACGCGGCTTCGACCAGCCACGCGAAGCAGCCGGCGATCTCGAAGACGGCGGCAAATGCATAGATGATGTAGGCCACGGAAGCGCCTTTCGATCCTTTGCATTTCTTCGGTGGTATTCATCAGGTAGGATGGGCCATCACAGCAGGAGCCGTCTCATGATCTCCACTGCCAAAGCCGCCTCCTCCGCCATTCTCGAACGGGACGGACGATTCCTTCTGGTGTTGCGACGCAACCCGCCTTCCGCCGACATGTACGCCTTTCCGGGCGGCCGGGCCGAGCCTGATGAAACGCCGGAGCAAACCGCGCTGCGGGAGTTCCGTGAGGAAACCGGCATTTCGGTGCGTAATCCACAGCTGTTTTCGACCTACGACCTGAAGACCCATGCAGCCGATGGAAGCCTCCGCAGCCATTTCTTCCTGTCGGTCTTTCGCGTCGATGCGGATGGAGATGTGGTGGCTGAGGCCGCCGACGATGCGGCCGCCGTCGGCTGGTACACGGTGGAAGAAATCCGGCGATTGCCGGTGCCGCAGAGCGTGCTCGAATGCGCGGAGCGGTTGGCACAGGATGATTGTCGGCCAACCGGCCGATAATCATCCTGTTCTGAGCTAAAGTTAAAGCATGATGTCATCCGAAAACCGCTGACACTTTTCGGCATTATGCTCCGGCTTGCGCCGAATAGAAGTGGAAATTTGGGTGAGCGCCTTGTTGCCGTCATGCTCAGCGTATCAACTGGGAGCATGATTCCCGTTCGACGCGTTTTTCTGTCCCTGCTCGTGCTCGCCGGCCCCACCATGGCGCAGGGCAAGAACACGCCGCCTCCGCATGAGGAGGAGGTTGCGCCGCCGCCTGCCGTAATCGTGCCCTATGACGACAAGCTGGCGCGGCTCGCCGAGGTGCTCGGATCGGTGCATTATTTGAGAACGCTCTGCAAGGCGGCTGACGGTGACGAGTGGCGAAACGGCATGCAGCAGCTGCTCGATTCGGAGACCGGCATCGAGCCGCAGCGCAAGGAAAAGCTGACCGCCGCCTTCAATCGCGGCTACCGCGCCTTCGCCTCGGTCTATACGGATTGCACCGCGGCGGCCATCGTGGCAGAAGAGCGCTACCGTAACGAAGGTGCAACACTCGCCACAGAAATTACCTCGCGTTTTGGAAATTGACGTTTAATTAACCTGTTTTCGCATGTGGACGTGTCGTTTTGGGAAAAGGCTGTTAGTGTTGTTAACGGTGCAGTAAGACATGAGAAGTTCTGAGGAAAAGACAATGGAAGCAAGCCTCAACGAGATCGACGACATGATCGTCCATGAAAAGATGCAGGCGGCTCTGGAGTACCAGAACGAGGCTTGGGCCGACGGCATGGCCGACGGAATCGAGCCTGAAATCATCGCTGATGCCGCTATTGCGCATGCACTGCGCGAGACGATCAGATTGCACGGGGAAAGCAGCGCCGAAGCCTTGCTGGATTCGCTGCGTGAACGCATGCTTGCCGGCGAATTCTCCGCGAACCGCACCCTGCAATAGTTATTATCAGAGAGTTTCATGCGCGCCGGTAAAGAGAAAGTTTCGCGGATTCCGCTCGCGCCGGTGCTGCTTGCGTTCAGCCTCGCCGGTAATGTTTTCCTCGCGCCGGCAGCCTACGCGCTTTCCGAACTGCACAAGATCCCCGGCCAGGCGGCCAACGATGCGCCGGCTGCGCCCGGAAGCGCTCAGGGACAGAGCCAGCCGCAGGGCGGCAGCGCTCCTAGCGTTCCCATGGCCGATCCGCTGGTCAACAGCCAGAACAATCAGGGAGTCGACAAGACGCCGAGCGCTCAGGATGCTTCCAAGCCCGCCGAAGTGATCTACGACATCGGCAAGGTGCCCGAGCCGGTTCGCAAGATGCGCGAGCAGATCGTCGAGGCAGCCGCCTCCGGCGATCTCGAACGGCTGAGGCCGCTGATGGGCACCGGCACCGAGCAGACACAGGTGACTGTCGGCGAGCCCACGGACGATCCGATCGGCACGCTGAAGGATCTTTCGGGCGATCCCGATGGAGACGAGATCCTCGCCATCATGCTCGACATCGTCTCGACCGGCTTCGTGCATGTCGGCCAGGGTACGGCAGACGAGATGTATGTCTGGCCCTATTTTGCCGAAAAAGACCTGAAGTCGCTGACACCGCCGGAGCGCGTCGAACTGCTGCGCATCGTCACGGCCGGCGATCTTTCCGACATGCAGGAGTTCGGCGGATATAATTTCTACCGCCTCGGCATTACGCCTCAGGGCAAATGGAAATTCTTCACGGCGGGCGACTGACCCCACCTCACTTCGCCTTTCGCGTCTCGCGTTGCGCATGGGGCGCTTGCGATCCACCTCGTGAAGACATACCTCTGAGCGATAACCAACGCGACAGGTTCCGCCATGCCAGCCGTATTCCTGAAAGACCGCGCACTGCTCTCGATCAGCGGCGCGGAAGCCCAATCCTTCCTGCAGAACCTGATCACCACCGATATCATCTCGCTTGCGCCAGACGAGGCGCGGCCCGGGGCCCTGCTGACGCCGCAGGGCAAGATCCTGTTCGATTTCATGATCTGGCCGGACGGCGACGGCTATACGATCGAAACGGAAACAGGCCAGCGCGATGGCCTGCTGAAGCGGCTGGCGATGTACAAGCTGCGCGCCGCCGTCACGCTGACGCCGCGCGGCGAAGAGGGTGTCACCGTGTCTTGGGGCGAAGATGCCGAGGGCGTCCGGGACAGCCAAGGCGTCCGGGACAGCCGCTTTGCCAAGGCCGGCGTTACGTTGATCCGTCGGCCCGGCAAACACGGCGATGGCGCTGAAGCGCTCTACGACGCGCTGCGTATCAGCCATGGCATCGTCACATCAGGATCGGACTTCGCCCTGCAGGATGCCTTTCCGCACGACGTGCTGATGGATTTCAATGGCGGCCTCTCCTTCAGGAAGGGCTGCTATGTCGGCCAGGAGGTCGTTTCGCGCATGCATCACCGCGGCACGGCGCGCCGGCGCGTCGTCATGGTGTCCGCCGCAACGACTCTGCCGGAGACCGGGACGGAGATCACCGCCGCCGGCAAGCCGGTGGGAACACTCGGTTCGGTCGAAGGCGACCATGGACTGGCGATCGTGCGCATCGACCGCGCCGGCGCGGCAATGGCAGCCGGCACACCGCTGCTTGCCGGGCAAACACCGGTTTCCCTCGTCCTGCCGGAATGGTCCGGCCTTGTCTTTCCCACGAGCGCCGACGAGGCCAGCGCGTGACGACGGCGAAAGCTCCGCGTGCCTGGCAACGCATGCTGTCCGGGCGCAGACTCGACCTGCTCGACCCCTCGCCGCTCGATGTCGAACTGATCGACATCGCCCAGGGGCTGGCGCGCGTCGCCCGCTGGAACGGCCAAACATCGGGCGATCATGCTTTTTCGGTGGCGCAGCACAGTCTCCTCGTCGAAGACATTTTCCGCCGCTTCAACGATGCGTCCCCGCGGGAGTGTCTGATGGCGCTGCTGCATGATGCGCCCGAATATGTGATCGGCGATATGATCTCGCCGTTCAAATCAGTGGTCGGCGGCGGCTACAAGACGGTGGAAAAGCGGCTGGAGGCCGCCGTGCACTTGCGCTTCGGCCTGCCGCCGCATCCCTCGCGCGACCTCAAGGACCGAATCAAGAAGGCCGATACGATCGCCGCCTATTTCGAGGCGACGGTACTGGCCGGCTTCACACCCGCCGAGGCGCAGAAATTCTTCGGCCAGCCGCGCGGCATCAGCAGGGAGATGCTGATGATCGAGCCGCTGCCGGCAATCGAAGCACAACGGCTATTCTGCGAGCGCTTCGCGGCGATCGAGGCCGAGCGGGAGATGGTGTCGTGAGCTTCATCGTCGTCTCGCCGCTGTCGCGCATCGCGGAGATGGCGGTGCGCCACAAGGCGCGCGACATGATTAGCCTGATCGCCAAGGAGCAGGCCTTTCATCGGCCGGGCGGGATCGCGGCCAACCGTCATCTGACGCTTGCGATGAACGACATCGCCTTCAAAGGCACCGGCGGCCTGGTCGCGCCCGACGAGACGCATGTGCAGGGGATTATCGACTTTGCCGCATCGTGGCGGCGGGAGACGCCGCTGCTCATCCATTGCTGGATGGGCGTGTCGCGATCGCCGGCAGCCGCCCTGATCGCCGCGCTGTCGCTTGCGCCGGATCAGAGCGACGAACAGCTTGCCGACCGGCTGCGGGCAGCCTCGCCTTTCGCGACGCCGAATGCCCGGCTGATTGAGATCGGCGACGCGCTGCTGAACCGCGGCGGCCGGCTGGTCGCGGCAGTGCGGGCGATCGGACGCGGTGCCGATGCCGACGGCAATGCGCCCTTCGTGCTTGCGATCCGGGAAGCCGTCTGCGGTTGACGCTGCCGCCAACCGCTCCATCTAGCCCCCCGACCACGTAAAAACCACAGGGCCAGATCATGGAACAACAGGCAGCTGATGTCCTCCTCGCCACGCAAACGGCGCTCAGCCAGGCAAGCGCGCTGGCGGTGCAATATTCCTTCTCCGTCCTCGGGGCGGTAATCCTGCTCGTTCTCGGCTGGGCGCTTGCCGGTTTTGCCAGCCGCTGGGCCTATGAAGGCCTGTCGCGGGTCCGTGGTATCGACGAGACATTGGCGCGTTTCTTCACCAATGTGCTGCGCTACGCGCTGCTCATCCTGGTGTTCATCACCGTGCTCGGCCAGTTCGGCGTCCAGACCGCCTCGATCATCGCAGCCCTCGGCGCAGCCGGTCTCGCGATCGGGCTGGCGCTGCAAGGAACGCTGCAGAATATCGCCGCCGGCATCATGCTGCTGATCCTCAGGCCGTTTCGGGTCGGGGAATATATCGAGACCAGCAGCGTGGCCGGCACAGTACGCGAAATCGGATTGTTTGCGACCGAACTCAGGACCGCAGACGGGCTCTACCGGCTGGCGCCGAATTCCACGCTCTGGAACACGCCGATCACCAATTTCAGCCGCGAGGCGACGCGGCGCAACGAACTGAAGATCAAGGTAGAGAGTGACATCGATCAGGCGATGGAGACATTGATGGGCCTTGCCAAAGCCGATTCCCGGGTGCTGACGTCACCGGAACCAAGCGTCTTCATCGACAGCCTCGGTGACGGTCCGATCTTCGTGACACTGCGCTACTGGGCAAAGACCGGTGACTGGTGGGCGGTCAGCCGCGACATGACAAAACGCGTCAAGTTCGCCTTCGACGAAAACAATCCGACCGAGGTGCCGGCATCGAACGCAGCGCCGGCAAAGACGTCCAACGGCAGGGCCGCGGCCGAAAAGCCGGCACTGAGCCGGCAATGAGACATTGATCCCGGAACGTATGCGGCAGACTATTGAATGACGCCGCAGGACAGTCTTTCCCCGGCATCCCCTGAGGGCTGGCTGCGATAATCATCCGAATTGGCATGCACCATCAAGGCGCGGCCGCGAATGCCATCGGTCTTGCCGTCGAGGGTGACCATGCTGTCGAAGACCTGGGCCCTCAGCACACCGTCCTGCCCGACATATTGATTGGGCAGATCGCCGGCGTGCGGACCCTTGGCGGCAAGAATGCCGTGCTCGGCCTTCTCGGGATTGAAGTGGCCGCCGGCCGACTCGTGATGGGTCGCGGCGTCGCATCGGCCGGTCTCATGAACATGGAAGGCCACCCATTTGTTCGCCGGCAGTCCCGATATCTCGACCTCAATCAGGACACCACCGCTGGCAGCCGCCGTCAGTTGCGCGCGTCCGTCCTCCTTGCCGTCCTTGCCGACGAAATTGGCGACCGCCGTCTGCTTGTCCTGAGCCCCCGCCGGCAATGCAACGGCAAGCAGGCTCAGGGCGGCGATGGTGCACATGGCTTTCATGGGGATCTCCTTCCGTCCGGTTGTCCTTCTGAACGTATCAACCCGGAAGGTGTTCCTGATTTAGAGCGCCGCGCGTCCGACAGGAGGCGCCGAGGGCGCTCTATCACCTGGAAGAGGCGCATAGCGCAGGGAGCTCAGGACTGGAAAAGCCGGCCAAAGGGCCGGCTTGCAGAATCACCAGATTGGGAAGCGCCTCAGGCGGCGGTGTTGAAGTCGAACTGGCCATAAGTGTTGCGGTAGAGATCGTCCGGTTGCTCGCCTGAGGTCGGCGCGGTCTGCTGCAACGGATAGGGAACGGCGATGCTGGACGCCATGCCGCTGTCACGCGAGTCCATCATCAGCGCAATCAGGCTGCCGGAAAATTTCGGCTGCGTCTCGCTGGTATTGTCCTCTTCCAGAAGCTCCTTGATGATGCCGGGCTTCTCATCGGCGGCGCGTTCGCCGCGGCTGAGCACACCATCACCATTGGCATCAAGCCGCGACAGCGTCGCCAAATATGCATATGAAGTGTCGGAAACGGATGTGGTGCTGGTCATACAAACCTCCATTCACCGCCTTTTGCCGGTGGTGTTTGTACGCAATACGAACGTGGAAAATCACTGATTGACTCGCTGGTTAAACTGATTTGCGCGGTGCGTCAATAAGTTGTTAACTTCTCATTAACGATGATTGACAACAGTTAACGGAACAGCCCCAGGCTGAACATCCGCCTGCACTAAGCGAAAAGGCTTTGCCGTATTTCAGCGATTTTTCACATAAAAAACAAATGTCTAACGACGCGACTCCACTGCTGCACTGCAACCGAATATTAATCCCGCCCGTCCAGAATGAACGTCACGAGATACCACCTGGACGTTTAGTTTATGAAAAATCAATTTAACGGTCACTTTTGGATGAGTTTTCAATGTGATGAGGTACGTCCATCAACTGACGGCGACCGCCGCCGCCCTGCAAGAGCCCCCACATGAAAGCTGAAGCGCTCTTCTGGCAGCAATGCAGCCAGGCAGTCACGGCCGATGGATCGGTCGATGCGCGGCGTCTGATGGAGCTTGTGATCGCGACCTATCGGGTCCACGAAAGCGACTATGGCGAGATCGAGAGAAGCGCGGAAACGCTGCTGCGGGAGAACCATGCGCTGAGAGGCAATATGTCGGCCCTCAGTCAGGCATTCGACGGACAGCAGAGGCTCTTCGAAATCATCCTCAACAACCTGCCGCTCGGCCTCAGCGTCTTCGACGCAGAGCAGCGGCTGACGCTTTCCAACATTCGCTTCGGTCAGCTCTTCGGCCTGACGCAGGACGATGTCACTCCCGGCGCGACAATCGACGATCTCATCGACAAGATGCGCGGTGCCGAGGGCACCAGCGCCAGGCCCGGCCGGCGGGCCGGCCGACACGCCTCCGCAGCCGCAAACAGCAGCAGTATCCGCCGGCGCGAATGGCTGATGGACGACGGCCGTATCATCCAGAGCATGGTGACCATCCTTGCCGACGGCAGCAGCATCGCCATTCATGCCGATATTACCGAGGATCGAGAGGCGGCCGAGCGCATCACCTATCTCGCCCACCACGACCCGCTGACCGGTCTTCCGAACCGCATCCATTTCCGCCAGCAGGTCGATGCGGCGCTCGCAGCGCGCAAACCGGATGAGCAGATCGCTCTCGTTCATCTCAACCTCGACCGGTTCAAATCGATCAACAACATGATGGGCGTATCCGCCGGCGACAAGATCCTGCAGCAGGTCGCCGAGCGCATCCGGGCCTCGGCCGGTTCGGAAAACACCCTGGCGCGCCTGGGCTCGGACGAATTCGCCATCCTGCAGACGGGCAGGCAGCAGCCGTGGAATGTGACGGCGCTGGCCGAGCAGATCCGCCGCGAGCTTTCCGATCTCTTCCGGCACGGCGAAAAACAGGTGGAGCTCAGCGTCTCGATGGGGATCGCAGTCGCCCCGGGAGATGGCGAAGAAACCGATATCCTGTTGAAACATGCCGGCGTGGCGCTGTCGCACGCCAAGGCGGACGGGCGCAAGCGCGAGCGTTTTTTCGCCGGCGAGATGGAAGCGCAGATGCAGCTCCGCCACGCGCTGGAGGCAGACCTCAGAGCTGCCGTCGAGAAGGAAGAGTTTGAGCTGCACTACCAGCCGCTCTATGACCTTTCGCAGCGACGCATCTGCGGCTTCGAGGCGCTGATCCGCTGGAACCATCCGATCCGCGGCCGTGTTGCGCCGATGGATTTCATTCCGCTCGCCGAAGAGGTCGGCCTCATCGTCGATATCGGCCGCTGGGTTTTGCGCCGGGCCTGCAGCGATGCGGCGGAATGGCCTGAAGACATCAAAGTCGCCGTCAACGTTTCGGCGACGCAGTTCAGCAGCAGCGACCTGACCAGGGATGTCGGCGAGGCTCTGGCGGCCGCCTCCTTGTCGCCGTCGCGGCTTGAGCTCGAAATTACCGAGAGCGTGCTCATGGAAAATCTCAGCGAGGTGCTGCCGATTCTGCATGCGCTGAAGGAGCGCGACATCCGCATTTCGATGGATGATTTCGGCACCGGTTATTCCTCGCTGAGCTATCTCTCGAGCTTCCCCTTCGACAAGATCAAGATCGACAAATCCTTCGTCAACGACATCGCCGACAACAAGGAGGCGCATGCGATCATGCACGCGATCATCCTGCTCGGCGATGCGCTCGGCATGCGCGTCACCGTCGAAGGCGTCGAAACCGCCGCGCAGCTGGCGCTGCTCGAATGCGAGGAATGCGACGAGATCCAGGGCTATCACATTAGCCCGCCGAGACCCGCCCTTGATGTGCCCCATCTTCTTTCCCTGCCGAAAAACGGCGGCGCGACGCATCTGCCGAGTCACTGAGCCCGCTTCAATTGCGACTCGCACGGCAAGCGGCTACATAATCGGCAACGGTCCCCGAGCCTTCGTTGTCGCGTGCTTCGACCGAGATCCCGCATCCGCTTCCGCACCGATGCTCTATCGACGGAACAATCCTCCTCATAAACAGGTGGCGCAATGTCCGAGGCCGAAGCCTTCTCTCCTCATGAAACGCTCGCCGCGGCGCTGATCGCCCATGCGGCCGATGGCGACGACGGCTCGCACGATCTTGCCCATATCCTGCGCGTCTTCCGGAACGCCATGCGCATCCATGCTGACGAAGGCGGCGACGGGCGAATTCTTGCCGCCTCCGTGCTGCTACACGACTGCGTCGCCGTAGAGAAGAATTCGCCGCTGCGGGCACAGGCATCGGCTTTGGCGGCGCAGAAGGCATCGGCGATCTTGGCAGAACTCGGCTGGAACCAGGCGGATATCGACGCTGCGGCTCACGCCATCACCGCGCACAGTTTCTCGGCCGGGGTGGCGCCGCAGACGCTGGAGGCAAAGATCCTGCAGGATGCCGATCGGCTGGATGCGATCGGCATGGTCGGCGCCGCACGCTGCTTTTATATTGCCGGGCGACTGGGATCCGGGCTCTACGATCCGTTCGACCCGGCGGCGGCGGATCGCCCGCTCGACGACAAGCGTTATGCCATTGACCATTTTCGGACGAAGCTGTTCAAACTGGCTGACGGGTTCCAGACCGAGACCGGCCGCAGGCTGGCGGCCGATCGCGATAAAAGCCTGCGCGACTTCCTCCAGGCCTTCATGGACGAGATCTAGAAAAGGATTCAGATCTCAGTCCGACTCGGCCTAAATCATCCTGTTTTGGGAGAACGGCATGCGTATCAGCGACCTCTTCATCTACCCCCTCAAAAGTGCCCGCGGCATTGCCCTGCCTTCGGCCGACATCGACGCCTATGGGCTTCCCGGCGACCGGCGGGCGATGATCACTGATCCCAACGGACACTTCATCACCCAGCGCGAATTGCCGGACCTCGCGCGCATTGAGGTCCGGCCGGAGCCCGGCGCTTTTCGGCTGCTTATGCAAGGAAGGCAGGACATATCGGTGGCGCCGCCTCGGCCTGAAAACCGCATGGATGTGAGCGTGTGGAAATCGACCGTCAGCGCCGCCGTCGCCGATCCCGAAAGCAACCGGTTGCTTTCCGAATGGCTCGGCCGCGAGGTGCGGCTGGTCTTCTTCGACGGCCAGGCACGGCGCACGGCGAATGCCGAATGGGCCGGCGAACGCACGCCCGTCACCTTTACCGACGGCTATCAGATCCTGGTAACGACGACCGGTTCGCTGAAAGCGTTGAACGCCGACCTCGCCGCCCATGGCGAAGGCAGCGTCGGCATGGAACGCTTCCGGCCGAACATCGTCATCGACATCGACGAGGCCTGGCCGGAGGACGGCTGGGCGGCGATCGAGATCGCCGGCATCCGCTTCGATCTCGTGAAACCCTGCTCGCGCTGCATCATGACGACGCAGGACCAACTGACCGGTTCCCGCGAGGGGCCGAACCCGATGCCATCCATGGGCCGCATCCGCATGTCGGCCGACCGGCGCGTCCCCGGCCCGCTCTTCGGCTGGAACGTCACCCCACGCGGCAACGGCAGGATCACGATCGGTGACGAGGTGAAGATCATCGAGGCACGACCGGAGGGCTGGGCGTTGAAGGTACGTGCGCGGAGTTAGGTCAAATTGGGGAAGATCTGACCGCGCTTTATCCTGTATACGTCGCAACATTCTCCCTCATTCCTGTGCTTGTCAGAGGAATCCAGTGCGCCCAAGTCCTTGGGCGCGGGAGACTCCTTGCTTGTTAAGAGTCATTCACCGCGCAGACGCGCGATGGCTGGATTCCTGTGACGAGCACCGGAATGAGGGGCGTGGAGAAAGCCACGCCTCTCAGGTGTCCGTCGCTCATCCGCGCCCAAGTGCGGCGTCGATCTCCGCCATAACTCCGGCCGATAACGGCCCTTTCTCCAGCGCCCCGACATTTTCCTCCACCTGGGCGACCGTGCGGAAGCCCGGAATGGGTAGGGTGCGCGGCGACTTTGCCCAGAGCCAGGCGAGCGCGCCTTGCGTCAGCGTGCGGCCGCCTGAGGTCAGGAGATCGCGGACGGCGTCGAGCCTTGCGGCAAATTCCGGGGCCATACGGCCGTCCTTGAAATAGACCATCCAGTCGAGCGCCGCGCCGCGTACATCCTTGGCGCCCACCGCCTTGTCGGCGGTGAACTTGCCGGTCAAAAGCCCCATGGCGAGTGGACCGCGATTGATCGATATCAGGCCTTTCCCCTCGATCACCCCGATCATCTCCGGCACCGGCTCGAAGACGTTCATCGTATGCTGGATCGAGACAAAGCCGGGGCGGGTGGCATGGCGGGCGGCGCGATCGGGAAAATCGGTGCTCCAGCCGAAGGCATCGATCTTGCCTTCGACGCGCAGCGCCTCCAGCGTATCGAAGACGGCATCCGATTGTTCCAGCGGAAAATCATTGATGTGGAATTGCAGGAGATCGAGGCGGTCGCGCCTGAGGCTGCGCAGCGAGGTCTCGACCGAACGGCGGATAAAGGCCTCATCGGCGAAGGCGCCGGTTGCCTGCTTGGTTTGCGGGTCGGTGGCGAAGCCGAACTTGGTGGCGACGATAATATCGTCGCGATTGCCGATCGCCCGGCCGAGCACTTCTTCGGAATGGCCGGCGCCGTAATTCGAGGCGGTATCGAAGAAGCGGATGCCGAGTTCGATGGCGCGGCCGATCGCTTCGACGGATTCACTGTCGTCGACCTCGCCCCAGCCGAGCGGCGTGTCGCCGGCAAAGAAGGGGCCGCCGATCGCCCAACACCCCATGCCGAGACGCGGAATTTTGCGGCCGTTCCAGAGCGTAATCGTCGTCGGGGATGCGGTCTTGGTCAGCATGGGATCCTCCTTGGCTGGCAGTCCTCCAGACATAGGAAGGGCTCTCATGCGGGTAAACCGCCAAATTCGGAGGATGTTTTGCACCGGTAAAAAACCGGGATCAGGCGGAAATATCATTTGGGCCGGAAAGCGTCCGCAAGGCTGGATTGAGCGCCTTGAGCGCCGCCTGAACGAAGCCGTCGCGGGCTGCCGCGGCTTCGATGCCGCGTGGTTCATAGACGTGGCGATGCAAAAAGAACCCCGTCAGACGGAATGCGGCCGCGAGACTGTCGAAGTCGGCCGCATGGTTGCCTTCGGTACCGAGAAAAGGCGGCAGGAGCAGCATTTTGTCCGCCCAGGGGGCACCGGCGCTGCGGCTGACGGCGCGGCCGGATTTCGGCGAGACGTAGACGAGATCGGAACGGGCGCCGGTCGCGGCGCATTCGGCCAGATCGAGGCCGAAGCCGAGATCGTTCAGCACCGCAAGCTCGAAACGCACGAAGAGCTCGCCGGCATCGGCCGGGTTGTGCAGGTGATCGAGGATGACTTCCAGCGCATCGAAGAGGTGCGGATGCGGGTCACGCTCGGGCAGCAGCCGCAGCAGCGCTCCCATCGCCTGAACACCGTAGACGGCGGTCGCCGTTTCCATCAGGCGGGCGGCGCGCAATGTTACCGGCTCGACGCGGAATTCGCCGAGATGTTCGTCCAACCTGGCGCGCCAGATAACCTCCACGGCGTTGCCGGCCTGCAGCACCGGCTGCATGGCGCGCGACCGGCCGGAGCGCACCAGGCCGAGATGGCGGCCGCGATCGCGCGTCATCACCTCGGCGATGACACTCGTCTCGCCGTGACGCTTCACGCCCAGGATGATCGCATGATCCTGCCACTGCATCGAAAGAAGTCCTTGCGGCTGACGAATCCATCCTAGAGCCTTTCCTGGTTAGATTAAAGCATTCTGCCGGAGCAGGTTTCGCCAGGGCAGAGGCGATTGGCGACGGGCATACCCCTTGGTAAGTCCGAGCCGATCGCCTCTGATCCTGGCTAGAGATGCCCGGCCCACCGGCCGCACCGCTTCGCCACGGCGAAGCGATCAGTGCCTCCGGCGATTCCCAAGTCTTGCAGATTTGCCTGGCAAATCTGCGCGAGGGTTAACTGAAACGGGCCGGCTGATCGACCGGCCGGCTTGGCCGTAGCGCTGGGCTACGCCCCGCGCCAGCCGGTCGACCATCCGACACCGTTTGAGCCAACAGAATGCTTCAATCTAACCAGGAAAGGTTCTAGAGCATGATGCCGAAAATGGGAAAGGCCTGACTGCCGTCACGGACCGCGTCAGGCGACAGCCGGGAAAAGCCTCAGCAGGAATTCACGCATCGCCGTCTCGTCGAAAGGCTTCACCAGAAGCGGAATGTGCTGCAAGTCCGGCGGAAAATCGCCGGTATCGGAATAGCCGCTGACGAAGCCGAAAGGAATGCCGAGATCGAGAAGATGACGGGCAAATCCGAAGCTCATGCCCTCACCGAGATTGACGTCGAGAAGAGCAAAATCATATGTCTCCGCAACGATGGCAGCCCTCGCTTGCTCCACGCTGCCGACGATATCGATATTCTCGACGCTGGCCAGGCGCAGCATATCCTCCGCCTCCATCGCGATGATCAGACTGTCTTCAAGAACCAGAACACGGATTGCGCTCATGATTCCATGCCCTCCGTCGGGTGCCTGTCGCAGCGCCCAGGCCGTTTCGCCAACATCATTGCCCTCCGGTGCCCCGCATGGCACGCTATCGGTGAATTCCGCCACCAATTCTGAATGAACCATTTTTCTGCCCGGTCGATAAGAATCACATTGGACGAAAGACGATGGCCGAGCTTATTTTCCCTGATGCTAATGCGCATTTAAAAAAGACATAAGGCGGGATTAGATGAAGGGACGTCTGCCCTCTCCCAGCCCTTCCCAGCCGGCAATCGCCATCAATTCCTCGCCATTCAGAACCTCGCAGCCGCGCTCCTGCCAGCGGATCAATCCGCGTTCACCGAGCTTTTTCAAGGTCTTGTTGGTGTGAACGATGGAAAGGCCGAGCGTATCGGCAATGTGCTGCTGGGTGATGGGGATGAATTTGCGGCCATTGAAGAGATTGAGCTTCCGGCCGCGCTCGAAGAGGAAAGCCAGCAGGTAGGCTGCTCTCTCCAGTGCCGTGCGGCGGCCGATGCTCAAGAGATGCTCATCCAGAATGCGCTCCTCGCGCGCGGCGATCCAGGTGATATCGAAGGCGAGCGAGGGGTGCTTGTTATAAAGCGTCATCAGTCTGTCGCGCTCGAAGACGCAGAGGGAAACCGGTGACAGCGCTTCGACGGAATGCTGCATTTCGCCGGCGATCGTTCCCTGCAGGCCGACCAGATCGCCCGGCATGATATAATTCAGAATCTGGCGGCGCCCATCCTCCAGCATCTTGTAGCGAAAGCCCCAGCCGGAAAGCACCGTGAAGAGATGCGCGCTATGTGCGCCTTCGACGAGGATGGTGGAGCCGGCATCGACGGCGAGTTCACCCCTCTTGAAACGGGAAACGAACTCCAGCTCGTCGCGGCTGAATTCCCGGAAATGCGGCAACGGCCGCAAAGGACATTGCTCACAAGGGGTCTTGAAAGAGTGGATGCGTTTCGACGTTGCCATACCTGCCCTCGCGGTCATGCAAACCGGCGGCCCCTCATCGACGCACCGTCGAGCAAGAAATGCGCACAGGCATGGATTCGTTCCGCAACGAAGCTAGTTTTTTCCAAAGAAACAAAGGGCTGGCGCTTACCCGATGAAATCCTTGCCGTCCGTTATTTCGGGAAATCGAGACCCATTTCGCGGAACCGCTCGGGATCGTCACCCCAATTCTCGCGAACCTTGACGAACAGGAAGAGATGGACCGGCTGCTCGAGGATCTCCGACAATTCCTTGCGGGAAGCCGTCGATATCGCCTTGATGGTTTCACCGCCCTTGCCGAGCGCGATTTTCTTCTGGCTGTCGCGCTCGAGATAGATCACCTGCTCGATCCGCACCGAGCCGTCCTTGCGCTCTTCCCACTTTTCCGTTTCGACATGCGAGGCGTAGGGAAGCTCCTGGTGCAGCCGCAGGAACAGCTTCTCGCGGGTTATCTCGGCAGCGAGCTGGCGCATCGGCAGATCGGAGATCTGGTCTTCCGGATAGTACCACGGCCCCTCGGGAAGTGTGGCGGCCAGATAATCCATGACATCGTCGCAGCCTGAGCCGTTTTCGGCCGATATCATGAAGGTGCGTTCGAAGGCGATCTTCTCGTTGGCGGCGGCCGCGAGTGCCAGCAGATCCTCGCGGTTGACGCGGTCGATCTTGTTGAGCAGCAGGATCTTCGGTTGCCGAACCTCCTTGAGGCCTTCGAGGATGGCTTCGGCATCGCCACGCAGGCCGCGCTCGCTGTCGATCAGCAGCACGATCAGATCGGCATCCTTGGCGCCGCCCCAGGCCGAGGTCACCATGGCGCGGTCGAGCCGGCGACGCGGCTTGAAGATACCGGGTGTATCCATGAAGACGATCTGGGCGTTGTCGTGGATCGCGATGCCGCGGACGATGGCGCGCGTCGTCTGCACCTTATGGCTGACGATCGAGACCTTGGCGCCGACAAGGCGGTTCACCAGCGTCGATTTACCGGCGTTGGTCGGGCCGATCAGCGCGACGAAGCCCGAATGCGTCGGACCATGGGTTTCGGCAGCAGCTTCGGCCGCGATATCTTCTTCTTGTGTCATTGTCCCATCAGTTTCCGGCAGGCGATTGCTGCCAAATGCCTTCGCGCTCAAGCATCTTTGTCGCCGCAACCTGTTCGGCGGCACGCTTCGACCGCTCTACGCCGGTTTCCGGCTTAATGCCAGCAACTTCCACCGTCACCTTGAAGCGCGGATCATGATCCGGTCCGCTGCGTTCATCAACCCGGTAGTTGGGCGTGACGCCGAATTTCGCGTGCGACCATTCCTGCAGCTCGGTCTTGGCGTCGCGCTTGGCGCCATCGGCCCGGACCGCCCTGCCCTGCCAGTAGCGCAGGATGAAGCGGCGGGCCACTTCGAGGCCGCCGTCGAGATAGATCGCGGCGATCAGGCTTTCGACGACGTCGGCGCGCACGTTCATCATGCGCTTGCCGGTCAACTTTTTCACGTCGGCGCCGGTGCGGATATAGAGGTGAAGATTGAGTTCGTCGGCGACCGCAGCGCAGGTTTCGGCGCTGACCAGCTGGTTGAGGCGAACCGAGAGCTCGCCCTCCCCCGCCGTGCCGAAGGTGCGGAACAGAAGCTCGGCGATGCAGAGCCCGAGGACCCTATCGCCGAGGAATTCCAGCCGTTCGTAATTGCCGCCCTTCTCGGTGCGGGCGCTGGCATGGGTCAGCGCCCGATCCAGGCGTTCCTTTTCGGCGAAGTCATGGCCGATCAGGCCTTCAAGCTTTGCGCGGTCGGCCGCAGAAAGCGTCGGCGCCTTGCTCATTCAACAACCTTGAAGAGGCGATCCCAGCGCATGTTCGTCGGCCACTTCCAGATTTCACGGAAGGAGGTGTCGTTGCCGAGCGAGAAGAAGATGACGCTGGCGCGGCCGACAAGATTTTCGGCCGGCACGAAGCCGACGTCGAAGCGGCTGTCGGCCGAGTTGTCGCGGTTGTCGCCTACCATGAAATAGTGGTCTTCCGGCACGATGAACTCGCGGGTGTTATCGCCGCGCGATGCCGGAGACGAATCGAGTGTGTCGTAGGTCTTGCCGTTATCGAGCGTCTCGCGGAACACCGGCACATCCGCGCCCGGATCGAGCTTGTAATCCGAGGTGAAGGCGCCGTCCGGCACCTTCGGTACCGGCTTGCCGTTGACGTAGAGAACGCCCTCCTTCATCTGAATGCGGTCGCCCGGCAAGCCGATGCAGCGCTTGATGTAATCGATGTCGGGGTTCGGCGGGAAGCGGAAAACGACGATATCGCCGCGCTTCGGAGCGGAGCCGAAAATGCGGCCGCTAAAAATATCAGGCGAGAGGGGCAGCGAATATTTCGAATAGCCATAGGCGAACTTATTGACGAAGATGTAGTCGCCGACGAGCAGCGTCGGCATCATCGAACCGGACGGAATGGTAAAGGGCTGAAACAGCACCGTTCGGATCACCATCGCCAAAATCAGCGCCTGGATGATGACTTTGATATTTTCCCAGAGGGCGTTCGGCTTGGCTTCGACTTTTTCGGACACGCAGTCTTATTCCTTCAAGACGCCGCGACGGCGCAATTCTTCTGTCGTATTCTCTAGCGGCTTCGGCCGGTTGCGGCAATGGCGACAACGTCAAAAGCGACGAGAGGTCGCGATCAACGCTCCCGTGCTCGCGATCAAAGGTGCTCGGGCAACGCCTCGATAATCACGAAGGCCTGCGCCAAGGGATAATCATCCGTTATTGTCAAATGAATGGCGGGCCTGTGACCGGCGGGCAGCATCGATTCGAGGATCACGGCGGCAGCGCCCGACAAAACCATGGTCGGCTTGCCACTCGGCAGGTTGACGACGCCCATGTCCTTCCAGAAGACGCCCTGGGCTATGCCGGTCCCGAGCGCCTTGGAACAGGCCTCCTTGGCGGCAAAACGCTTGGCATAGGAGGCGCCGCGATTTGCCCGGCGGTCTGAACGCGCACGCTCGATCTCGGTGAAGCAGCGATGGGTGAAGCGCTCGCCGAAGCGCTCGATGGATTTCTCGACGCGGCGAATGTCGATCAGATCGCTGCCAATGCCGATGATCATGCCGGAACCTTCCGTGGCTTAAGCATTCTTGACCAGGTTCATACGCTCGGCATGTCGCCGGCCGGACCGGCCAGGCGCAGACGTGCCCGCTCCAGCAGCCGTGTGTGGCGGCGCGTCTGAAAACCCTTCACGGTGTAGAATGTCAGGGCGTAAAGCGCAACGGAGGTGACGATCGCCGGCGGAATGGCGCCGACGAGCATCGGTTCCAGCACCGGCCTCCATAATTCCGTGAAGTTGAGCTTGTGAAAGAGGGCGGCGAGATCAACAGTCTGACCGGCCAGTTGATCCTCACGGCTCAACAGCAGATGCCCGATCTCCCAGGTGATGCCCCAGATAAAGGGATAGGTCAGCGGATTGCCGAAGGCTGCGCAACCGAGGGCGGCAGCCACCATACTGCCGGAAAGGAAATAGGTGATGACGAAGGCCATGACGAAATGCACGCCGATGAACGGCGTCCACGACACGAAGACACCCGCGGCGACGCCGGCCGCAACCGCGTGCGGCGAGGCGCTCAGGCGCAGGATGCGCATTGTCAGATAACGGATCGGGCGAAGGAAACCTTTGCGGGGCCATAGAAGCTCTCGCATCTTTTCCTTGAATCCCGCGGGCTTGCGACGGCGAAACAACATGGCCGGTATTTAGTGCAGCGCACATGACCATGACAAGAGCGGCAAATGATACCGCCGAAAAAACCGCTCATCCCCTCAGCAGAGAGGAGCTTCTTCATGCCGAGGGGCGTTCGTCATGCATAACGTCCCTCACTCGTCTCAAGTATAAATTCAGTATCAGCGCGTGCGGAACAGACCGCGGTCGACCTGGCGCTGACGAAACTCGAGATCGATACGATCGAACGAGCCGTTGAGATATGCCATTTCACGTTCCTGCGCGGTCGGAGCGCGGAGGGCGCGAGCGATTTTCCTGATTGGGTCAAACATTGTCTTGTCTCATCTTCTGTTTGTGTTTCGATGACCAGAAGATAGGCCCGGGGCGGGTTAATTACTACAGCCGCAACATGGAAACAGCCATGCGCTCAACGCATGGCATGCCTTTTTAGCGAACTATTTTGATCATAAAGCGATCATAAAATGTGCAATCTTGCACTCAAACCGTCTGAGGGCTTAACAAAAGCTTACTCGTAGAGGCGCCGGACCGTGGCGATGCAATCCAGTTCCTTCATCTGGGCGAGCAGCTGGTTGAGCTGGCGCAAGTCCCAGACCTCCACCTCGAGCATCATTTCGGTGAAATCCGCCGCGACCCGCACCGTGTTCAGCAAACGGATATTGACATCGAGGCCGGCGACCGTCTGGGCGACCTTGGCGAGCGTGCCGGGCTCATTCAACCCGTTCACCATGATGCGCGCCATGAAGCGCGACTTGTTGGCTTCGTCGAGATCCCAGCGGACGTCGATCCAACGGTCGGGCTGATCGTCGAAGCGCTGCAGGCTCGGCGACTGGATCGGATAGATGGTGATGCCCTTGCCCTGGTCCATGATGCCGACGATGCGATCGCCCGGCACGGCGCCGGTAGAGGCGAACTTGACGTCGACATTGCCGGAGAGGCCGCGGATCGGCCCGATATCGGCGTCGGTGTCGATTTCCGAAGGACCGCCATCGACCCCGGCCTTGGTCTTGCCGGGGATCTTGAAGATCATGCCGGCGGCACTGCGGACGTTGAACCAGCCGTCGTCGCCGGAGGGCCTCACGGTGACGCGCTCATCCTGATGATCGGGATAGACGGCGCGCAGGACGTCGAGCGAAGACATCTCGCCGCGGCCGACGGCGGCGATCGCATCCTCGACCTCCTTCTGGCCGAGGCGGTGCAGCGCCGGCTTCATCGCTTCGCGGGAGAAAATCTTGCCGGCCCTGTCGAAGGTGCGCTCAAGGATGCGATGGCCGAGGCCTGCATATTGCTTGCGGATCGCCATGCGGGTGGCGCGGCGGATGGCGGCGCGCGCCTTGCCGGTGACGACGATCTCCTCCCAGGCGGCGGGCGGAACCTGCACGCCGGACCGGATGATCTCGACCTCGTCGCCATTGGCAAGCCGTGTCACCAGCGGCATGATGCGGCCGTTGATCTTGGCGCCCACCGTGGTATCGCCGATATTGGTGTGCACCGCATAGGCGAAATCGATCGGGGTGGCGCCGCGCGGCAGGGCAATCAGCTTGCCCTTCGGCGTGAAACAGAAGACCTGGTCCTGGAACAGCTCGAGCTTGGTGTGCTCGAGGAACTCTTCCGGGCTGTCGCCTTCGGCCAGCGCCTCAATCGTATGGCGCAGCCAGGAATAGGCATTGGATTCGCGCGAGAGGATGTCGCCGTCGGCGTTGGTGGCGCCGTCCTTGTAAAGGGTATGAGCGGCAATGCCGAATTCGGCGATTTCGTGCATGCGCTTGGTGCGGATCTGCAGTTCGATGCGCTGGCTTGACGGACCGACGATGGTGGTGTGCAGCGAGCGGTAATCGTTCTGCTTCGGCGTCGAGATGTAATCCTTGAAGCGGCCGGGCACGACGCGCCAGCGGGTGTGGACGATGCCGAGCGCCCGATAACAGGACGGGATGTCCTCGACGATCAACCGGAAGCCGTAGACATCGGAAAGCTGCTCGAAGGACAGCGACTTCGACTGCATCTTGCGGAAGACCGAATAGGGTTTCTTCTGCCGGCCCTTGACATAGGCGCTGGTCAGGCCGCTTGCGACCAGCAGGTCGCGCAGCTCGGCCTCGATCTTCTTGACGATGCCCTCATTGCGCTTGGAAAGCTCTTCCAGCCTTTTGGTGACGGTGTCGTAGGCTTCCGGGTTCATATGCATGAAGGAGAGCTCTTCGAGCTCCTCGCGCATATCCTGCATGCCCATGCGGCCGGCGAGCGGCGCATAGATTTCCATCGTCTCCTCGGAGATGCGGGCCCGCTTGTCGGCCGACATATGGTCGAGGGTGCGCATATTGTGCAGGCGGTCGGCAAGCTTGACGAGCAGCACGCGCACATCGTCGGAGATGGCCAGCAGCAGCTTGCGCAGGTTTTCCGCCTGCTTGGCCTTCTTGGTGACGAGATCGAGTTTCTTGATCTTGGTCAGACCCTCGACCAGACGGCCGATATCCTCGCCGAAAAGTTCGTCGATCTCGGCGCGCGTCGCCGTCGTATCCTCGATCGTATCGTGCAGAAGTGCCACCGCGATCGTCGATTCATCGAGGTGCATGTCGGTGAGGATGGCGGCGACTTCCAGCGGATGCGAAATATAGGGATCGCCGCTCGCCCGCTTTTGCTGGCCATGCTTCTGCATGGCGTAGACATAGGCTTTGTTCAGCAGTGCTTCATTGGCATCGGGCTTGTATTGCTGAACCCGCTCCACGAGCTCGTACTGCCGCATCATTCCAAAGCCACTCCGGTAAAAATAAAAGCGCGCCAATCAACGATTGGCGCACACATGGGCAATAATATGCCTAAGCAATAAAGGCGCAAGATTGACGATTGGTAATCATCGCTCTTTCGCATCGCATGAAACTTTTCCTGTTCGCATGCGACCGGGATCACACACGACCAGGATCGGCCTGCGCGCTTAGTAGTCGTCGCTCTTTTCCGGCGGCACCAGGCCTTCGATACCGGCAAGCAGCTCTTCTTCCGACATCTGGTCGAAAGTGATCGTCTCAGGCAGATCATCCTGCTCTTCGCTGTCGGCTGCGGCGACACCGCCGGCGGCAATCATGCTGGCCGGATCGGGCTCGGGCTCGTCGACTTCGACATGCTTCTGCAGCGAATGGATCAGATCTTCCTTGAGGTCGTCGGGCGAAAGCGTCTCGTCGGCGATTTCGCGCAGGGCGACGACCGGGTTCTTGTCGTTGTCGCGATCGATGGTGATCGAGGCGCCCTGGGAAATCAGCCGGGCGCGATGGCTGGCGAGCAGAACCAGCTCAAAGCGGTTCTCCACCTTGTCGATGCAATCTTCAACTGTGACACGGGCCATTGCCTGTCCTTTACGGTCGTCATTTCGGGATTAGCACGCCCGATACAATTAAAACCGGGCAAATACAAGTTTTTCGTTCCGGCTCCCCTCGTCTTTATAAGGGGCCGAACTAAATTTCCATGGAGAATGTCGCAATTCCACCTATGGTTGCTTGGAATATGCCGAATCGTGCCCTAAATCTTTCATATATGAATAATTGTTAAAGTATGGATCAGAGCAAAATCAACACACAAATTATTGATTTTATTGAATTTTGGTCCTGCGGATTTCGATTGCTCTCATTGGATTGGTAAGCGATGTTTGACCCACGCGAAAAAATTGCACTCTTCATTGACGGCGCCAACCTCTACGCTGCGTCCAAGAGCCTCGGTTTCGACATAGATTACCGCAAGCTCTTGAAAGCATTCCAGAAACGCGGATATCTGCTGCGCGCGTACTATTACACCGCGCTGATCGAGGATCAGGAATATTCCTCGATCCGGCCGCTGATCGACTGGCTTGACTATAATGGCTACAAGGTCGTCACCAAGCCCGCCAAGGAATTCACAGATTCCATGGGACGCCGAAAGATCAAGGGCAACATGGACATCGAGCTTGCGATCGACGCCATGGAACAATCCGAAACGGTCGATCATCTCGTCATCTTCTCGGGCGACGGCGACTTCACCAACCTGGTCGAGGCACTACAGCGCAGAGGCCGCAAGGTCTCGGTAATCTCGACGATGGCGACGCAGCCGCCGATGATCGCCGACGACCTGCGACGCCAGGCCGACCACTTCATCGATCTCTTGTCTTTGAAAGCCGAAATCGGTCGCGATCCCGCAGAGCGGGCGCCGCGCCAAGTCGAAGTCGTCGCCCCGGCCAGCGATTTCCAAGAATGATCCGGGGACGGCAATCATCGCCCAAGCGGCGTGGTCAGCCGTTATCCTTCAGCAGGCGGCTCTTCTGCCGGTTCCAATCGCGCTCCTTCTCGGACTCGCGCTTGTCATGCAGTTTCTTGCCCTTGGCGAGCGCCAGCTCCATCTTCGCCCGACCGCGGTCGTTGAAATAGATCTTCAGCGGGATCAGCGTCATGCCTTCGCGGTTGACGGCAGAGCGCAGGCGATGGATTTCACGGCCCGACAAAAGCAGCTTGCGGCGCCGGCGCGGTTCGTGATTGAAGCGGTTCGCCTGCAGATATTCCGGCAGGTAGGAGTTGATCAGCCAGATCTCGCCGCCCTCATCCGACGCATAGGATTCGGCGATATTGGCCTTGCCCTCACGCAGCGATTTGACCTCCGTGCCCATCAGCACGAGACCGGCCTCGTAGGTATCGATGATTTCGTAGTTGAAGCGGGCCTTGCGGTTTTCGGCCACGACCTTGTTCACCACACGCTGGCTGCCTTTGGGGGCCATGACAATATTCCCTTCGAGGCGCGCGAAAAACCGCGCCCTCATTGCTTGCCCTCTATGTAAGGGAACGACCCGGCCTTGTGAAGACGTCCGGTCTCCTCAGTTCAGCAGCCCGGCATGGCGCAGCGCCGCGTCGATTGCCGCTTCCGTTGCCTGCTCCAGCGTCGACAGCAGCGGCGAGCGGACGTTGCGGCTCATGCGGCCAAGCCGGGAGAGACCGTATTTGGCGCCGCAAAGACCCGGCTCCAGGAAGATCGCCTTGTGCAGCGGCATCAGCCGGTCCTGATATTCCAGCGCGCTGGCATAGTCGCCTTTCAGCGTCGCTGCCTGGAAATCGGCGCAAAGGCGCGGGGCGACATTGGCCGTGACCGAAATACAGCCGACGCCGCCATGGGCGTTGAAGCCGAGCGCCGTCGCGTCCTCGCCGGACAATTGCCGGAAATCCTTGCCGCAGGTGATGCGCTGTTCAGAGACGCGCTCGATCTTGCCCGTCGCATCCTTGACGCCGACGATATTGCCATGCGCCTTGGCAAGCGCGCCCATCGTTTCCGGCGTCATGTCGACCACCGAGCGGCCGGGGATATTGTAGATATAGATCGGCAGATCGACGGCCTCGGCAATCGCCGAAAAATGCGCGATCAAACCCTTTTGCGTCGGCTTGTTGTAATAAGGCGTGACGACCAGAACAGCGTCGGCGCCGACCTTTTCGGCATGCTGGGCAAGCTCGATCGCCTCACCCGTATTGTTCGAACCGGCGCCGGCCATGACGGGAACCCGTTTTGCAGCCACCTCGATGCACAATTCCACGACCCGCTTGTGCTCTGCATGCGACAGCGTCGGGGATTCGCCCGTCGTGCCGACAGGAACAAGGCCGCTGCTGCCTTCCTTGATCTGCCAATCGACATGGGCGGCGAAGCTGTCTTCGTCGATCAGTCCGGCATCCGTGAAAGGAGTGACGAGGGCGGGGATGGACCCATTGAACATGCAAAGCTCCTCACGACCAAATCCTTGCTTCGGCCGCATTCCATGAATATTTTGCGCACCATAGAGCGCCGAAATCATCGCGACAAGCGCGTAGAGTTCGGTTTAGGGCAAATTCCGATAGCAGATGTGAATGAATTTTACCTGGTACGGTAAGGTTTCGTTAAGATGCCTCTAGCCAAATGGCAGGGCGTGTTTTCGTTGCGAGATCCCGGATGAAGAAAGCTGTCCTGATTCTGTCCGCCTTCGGCTTCGTTGCCGCCGCGTGGAGCAGTGTAGCGTCGCCGCTTCCCGGTGAGAGCACGTCGGTGCCCGGCGTCAAGCCGCTCGGCTTCATTCCCGAGACCGCCATACCCGAATCGATCACAACAGGCGCCATTCCGCGCAATCCGGCAATCGCACCTGTTAACAGCGACCTGAAAGCCGGCCTCGATGCGCTTTCCGACAAGGACCCACGGCTGGCGCTGTCGATCCGCGACAATATGCCCGACGGTACGCTCGATCGCCATATCCTCACCTGGGCGATCGCCGTTTCCGGCTTGAAGGGCGTTCCTTCCTACGAAATCGCCAGCGCTGCGCAGGAGCTTAAGAGCTGGCCGGGCCTTTCGCGGCTGCGCGCCTATTCCGAACGCGCGCTCTATGACGAAAACCCCGCTCCCTCAGCCGTGCTTGCCGCCTTCGGCGATACCGCGCCTGAGACAATGCAGGGCGCCGTCATCCTCGGCCGGGCGTTGGTTGCAACCGGCAAGCAGGCGCAGGCGGCGAAATATATCCGCAAAGTCTGGCGCGGAGAGGCTCTCGACAAGGCGACCGAGGACAAGATCCTCATCGAATTCTCAGCGCTGTTGACGCCGGCCGACCACAAGGCGCGGATGGACTATCTGATGTATCGCGGCCGGGTGGCGCAGGCCAAGCGCTTCGGCGACATGGGCCAGGCGCAGTCGCTCTACAAGGCCTGGGCTGCCGTCGACGCCAAAGCCGGCAATGCCGGCGCCCTGCTCGACGCCGTCGATACCAGATGGCGCAGCGATGCCGGCCTGCTGTTTGCGCGGATCGAATATTTGCGCAAGCAGGACAAATATGCCGAGGCGGCAGCACTGCTGGAGCAGATGCCGCCCGAGCGCAGCGAGCTCGTCAATTCCGGCGAGTGGTGGAACGAGCAGCGCATCGTCAGCCGTGGTCTCGTCGACCAGGGACAATTCAAGCCTGCCTATCGCATCGTCGCCAACTACGCCGCAACGAGCCCGACCGATATCGTCGAGGCTGAATTCCATGCCGGATGGTATGCGCTGCGCGGCCTGCAGGACCCGACTGCGGCGGAAAAACACTTCCGCAAGATTCTGCAGACATCGAACGGACCGATCTCGGTGTCACGCGCCTGGTATTGGCTCGGACGAGCGGCTGAGGCCGGCGGCCCTGGCAAATCCAGCGAATTCTATGCGAAGGCTGCGACTTTTCCCGGCACCTTCTATGGCCAGCTCGCAGCGGAACGGCTGGGGCGAAAGACGCTGAACGTTACCTATCCCGCGCCGAGCGCGGCCGACCGGCAACGCTTCCAGGCCCGCGAAGCCGTGCAAGCAATCGCCCGGCTGGAGGCCGCCGGCCATGGATGGCGGGCCGATACTCTCTATCTCGCGCTCGCCGATCAGCTGCAGAGCCCCGGTGAACTGGCTGTGCTTGCGGCACAGGCCGAGCAATCCGGCGATCATCATCTGTCGCTGCAGATCGGCAAGATCGCCTATGGACGCGGCATCGATGTCGCAGCACTCGCCTTTCCGGTCGGCGTCATCCCGGCGAATGCCAATATTTCTGGATCCGGCAAGGCGCTTGCCTATGCCATCGCCCGGCAGGAAAGCGCATTCAACCCGGCAGCCGTTTCAGCGGCGAACGCACGCGGCTTGCTGCAGCTTCTGCCGGGGACCGCCCAGGCGGTGGCCAAGCGCCACAACATCGCCTATTCGAAGGACAAGCTGACCGCCGATGCCGGCTATAATGCGACACTTGGTGCGCACTATCTCGGCGAACAGATCGAGGCCTTCGGCGGCTCCTATATCCTCACCTTCATCGCCTATAATGCCGGGCCGAAGCGGGTGCCTGAATGGATCGGCCGCTACGGCGATCCGCGCGGCAGATCGATCGACGACATCGTCGACTGGATCGAGCGCATCCCCTTCCCCGAAACGCGCAACTACGTGCAGCGAGTGATGGAGAACTACGAGGTTTACAAGGCCCGCCTCGGCCAGCCCACCGATATCGAGCGCGACCTGATCGGCGGACGCAGCGCCTCCTGAAGCCGTTTGGCGCGGTTTAAAAACCAGGCTACATCTTCGGGATCAACAACCCTCGAGGGATGCGATGGCGGAGACGGATACAAGCGGGTTCCAGGAGCGATTTTACACGTCTTCCGACGGGCTGAAACTTTATGCCCGGGACTACCGGCCGGGCGAGACGGCGACCGCAGGACGGCTTCCGATCATCTGCCTGCCCGGCCTGACCCGCAATACGCGGGACTTCCATCCGCTTGCGCTGCTTCTTTGCAAGGACATGACAGCACCGCGCCATGTCATCGCGCTCGATTCGCGCGGGCGGGGAGCCTCGGCATGGGATGAGAACAAGGCGAACTACAATCTCGCCATCGAGGCCGGCGACGTCGTCACCGCCTGCGCGGCGCTGGGCGTCGAGCGGGCGATCTTCATCGGCACGTCCCGGGGCGGGCTGATGCTGCATCTGATCGCGGCGACACGGCCGGATCTTCTTGAGGCCGTCATCCTCAACGATATCGGGCCTGTCATCGAGGCCAAGGGGCTGGCGCTGATCCGCGATTATCTCAACAGCGGCAGAAGGCCGGCGGATTGGAGCGAGGCGGTCGATATCGTGAAGGAAAATCACGGCGCGTCGTTTACCGCGCTTGGAGGGGAAGATTGGCGCGAGATGGCGCTGGCCCTTTATCGCGACGTCGGCGGAAGACCGGTCGCCGATTTCGATCCGGCGATCGCTGAGGCGGTGAAATCAGTCGATCTCAGCCAGCCGTTGCCCGATCTCTGGGCGCAGTTCGAAAACCTGTGCCGATTTCCGCTGATGCTGATCCGTGGCGAAAATACGTCTCTGCTCTCAAAGGAGACGGCCGATGAAATGGCCTGCCGGCATCCGAATCTGATCCTGCATACCGCCGAAGGACAGGGGCACGCCCCCCTTTTGCATCACGGCGATATCCCTGCAGCGATTCGAGCTTTTCTCACCTCCTGCCGATAGGAGCCGCCGCTTTAAAATTGATACACGCGATGCGCTCGCGCGTTGCGGTAACACATGTCGTTGCCCCGGAACCGCGACGCACCTCCGGGCGACATGCATCGACCTCATGGAAGCCGGCGAGCTGGCAGACGCTGCGATCCCTCAATGCAAAAAGCCCGGCTCAAGAGCCGGGCTTTCCTGATTGACCGAAGTCAGATCAGATTAGAACGAACGCTGCAGACGGAAGTAGCCCGTCGTGGAGTCGTCGCCATCATCCGGATCGAGGTACTGAACCGAAGCCTTGGCGTAGAAGTTGTCGACGATCTGGTAATCAACCGTCAGACCGACCTTCCAGGCGTCGCCGAGACCGTCGAAGTCTTCCGGAACGTTCTTGCCACCGCCGAAGTAGTTGCCGTAGTACTGAACGGCCGGGGTGATCTTCAGCTTGTCGGTTGCCTTGATAGCGTATTCAGCAGCAACAGCCCACTCAGCCGAAGAGTAGTAGGAGTTCGGGCCGGAGGAGTATACGCCAGCGAGGCCGAGCGTGCCGGGGCCGATGTCAACCGTACCCATTGCGCGGATTGCGCCATCTTCGTTGTCGACGTCCCAGCCACCGGTGACCTGGTAGCTGAAGGCGCCAGCCTTGCCGCCGATGCCGAAGGCTACGCCGACATTGTTCGGACCATCATCCGCAGTGAAGACGGTGGTGCCGGGAACGGCGCCGGGAGTAAAGGTACCCTGGTAAACGCCGTCTTCCAGTTCGTCGACGCTGAGGCCAGCGTAGAAGGAGTCGGTTTCGTACTGATAACGGATGGAGTTATGCAGCGTTACGACCGAACCGATGTCGTCGGTTTCGCCGGAGAGGCCATCGTCCCACCAGCTGTAGAACAGACCAGCGCGGAAGCCGGCGATGTCGAGGTAAGCGGAGTCGAGCTTGGAGGTCTGGTCGGTAGCATTGTCAGCATTGAACTGCATGACGATGACGCCGGTCAGCGGACCATACTCGGTGTCGCTCTTGGCCGTGAACTGAACCTGACCGCGGGTAACGGCATCCCAGTCCGAATCGCCGCCGACGTCTTCGCCGACGTTAACCTGGAAACGGATGTAGCCGTTGATCTTGAGGCAGGTTTCGGTGCCCGGGATGTAGAAGTAGCCGGTGCCGTAGGCGTCGCAGACGCGAACGTATTCAACCGGTTCCGGCTCGGCAGCAACGATAGCGTCAGCAGCCTGAGCACCGGAAACTACTGCGAGAGCAGCAGCGGAGCCGAGAAGAAGGCTCTTGATGTTCATAAATGACCTCCAATTCAAAGTTTCGTTCGGGTTTGGGATCTTTCGCTGAGCAGCGTTCCCTGCCCCATTCCCGTGTTGCAAGAAGTGGACGATCAGTCGCCCTTGCTTCCGACGCTGAAAATACAAGACGGAAGCCGTCACGCAATCACCAACTTACTCGGATGGGGGGTTTCAGGGAGCCTTCCCGACTTCCTGTTGCTCAAAGGACACAAGTCGGGCAGCCGGCCCTGATTTCCTTTATGCTTTGTTAAGAAAACCTTGGTTTTGCGGCAGCTTAGGTCGGACCAGCAGTGATCTGGACATGAGCTGCGCAACATATTTGGAACGCTTTTTTGACGAAATCCTGATGCCGGACGAGATATCGCCACTGCGGCAAGCGTAACCAGACATGCACGGATTCGGTTTCGTTGCGTGTCGGGGATGCGAGCGGGCGATGATTCCCCGCTGGCGATTCTCACGCTCGAGGCGGAGCGATCCTCTCATTGCGCGATCGTGAATCATGACCGCTCAGCGATCACGAGACATAGGCCGCCCAAGCGGAAATGGTTTTCCGCGTGATTTGAACTGAGCTGGGAAAAATCAAGATGGCGGAGAAGATGGGATTCGAACCCACGATACGCTTTTGACGTATACTCCCTTAGCAGGGGAGCGCCTTCGACCACTCGGCCACCTCTCCGGTGCGGCCTAACTATGGCGACCGGTCTGTGAATGCAAGGGTTTTTTGAGCTTTCACCAGAAGAAATGCAGTGGGTGGCATTTCGGCCGGTTGAGCAAACAGACGGCATTTCCTGGCGGGATCGGCGGATTTTGATCGCGCTTCGTTCTCTTCGACGGCGAAGTGGAGTTTTGCCGCCCGGCGTCCGATAGGATTGCCGGGCGCAGAACGGCGTTGTGGCCGGTGATTCTTTGCGACGGGTGCCCGAGTCAGCCGAGCAGGCGCTTGAGATCGGCGGAGGGGTCGGCGAGAATCGAGCGGTCGGGGTTGATCCCGGATTCCAGCAGCTTTTTGCCGGTCACATAGGCCTTGGCGTCGTTGATGGCATCGACGGCAATCAGCAGGCCTTCCCGGAAGTACCAGATAGAATGGGCGCCTTCGCGGGCGCCGGGACGCAGCAGCGTTTCGTCATAGCCGAGATTGAAGCCGGCGATCTGCAGCTTGACATCATACTGGTCGGACCAGAACCACGGCTTCGGATCATACGGCTCGCTGCCGCCGGCAATGACGGCTGCCGCCGCTTCGGCCTGGTCGACGGCGTTCTGCACCGATTCGAGCCGGATACGGCCACCCTGCCAGGGAAGAGCCGCGCAATCGCCGGCGGCAAAGATCGCCGGATCGGAGGTGCGGGCGAATTCGTCGACGACGATGCCGTTGGCGACTTCGAGGCCGGCTTCCTTGGCGAGCTGGTCATTCGGAACGACGCCGATACCGACGACGACAAAGTCGATGTCGATCACCGATCCGTCGGAAAGCGCGGCGCCGGTAACGCGGCCATCCTTGCCGACCAGGTGCTTGAGCCCGGTTTTCTCGCGGATCGCCACGTCGTGGGACTCATGGATCCCGCGCATGATGTCGGCGGTTTCCTTCGCCGCGACGCGCTGCAGGATGCGGTCGGCCATCTCGATGACGGTGACCTCAAGGCCGCGGTGGCGGGCAACGGCTGCCGCCTCGAGGCCGATATAACCGCCGCCGATGATAAGGACACGGCGACCAGGGCGCATTTCGTCCGCGAGCAGATCGGCATCGCGCTTGTCGCGGGCAACATAGACGCCTTCAAGATCGCCGCCGATTGCGGCCGGCAGCCGGCGCGGCGTCGAGCCGGTTGCGAGCGCCAGCGTGCCGTAGTCGAGAACGGAGCCGTCCTGCAGCAGAACCTGCTTGCTGTCCGGCTTGATCTGCTCGGCCCAGGTGGAAAGGCGAAGGTCGACGTCATTGTCGCCATACCAGTGCTGGTCGCGGAACAGCAGGCGGTCGAAGCTCATTTCGCCGAGCAGATATTTCTTCGAAAGCGGCGGGCGCTGATAGGGCGCCACGTCCTCGGCGCCGATAAGGGTGATCGGGCGCGTGTCCTTCAAGGCACGCAGCTTAGCGGCCAATGCGAAACCAGCCTGCCCCGCGCCGATGATCACCAGTCTATCCGTCACGATCTCACTCCTGAAACTAGGCCGACACTCATGCCAAGGCCTATCCCCTGCCCTATGCGCCGTCAACGGAAAGCGGCTTCTTACCTTCAGCCGATCTCGATCCAGCGACGCTCGTGGAAGGACTGTGCCATGGCATGCACCGACTTCTCTATCCTGAGACCGTCTTTAAATGTCACGATCGACGACGGCTCACCCGATATTGCCCGGATCAGCTCCCGGCATTCGATGATCTTCAGATCGTTGAAGCCGAGGCCGTGGCCGGGGGCCGGGATGAAGCGATCATAAGGCCGATGGGCCGGTGCCGCCAGTATCTTGCGGAAACCTTGTTCGCAGCCGCGACCCTCGGCCTGATAGAGTTCGAATTCGTTCATCCGCTCCTGGTCGTAGACGATCGAGCCCTTCGAGCCAAAAATCTGCAGGGCGATGCGGCCCTTGCGGCCCCAGGCGGCGCGATTGGCCATCAACACGGCGGAGATGCCGCCGCCAAGCCGCATCAGCACGTTGGCGGCGTCGTGGTTTTCGACGGCACGGCGGCCACCATCGCTCAGCGGGCGGTCGGCATAGGGTTTGACCATATCCGTTATGACGGCCTCGACATGGCCGAAGAGATACCAAAGCAGCGACAGCGGGTGCACGGCGAAATCGTCGAGCGCGCCGTAGCCAGCGGAAAGCTCGCTCTTCCAATAGAAGAAGACATCGGGATCGGCCATGAAATCCTCATCCATCTCGACGCGGATATGGTTGACCGTGCCGATGGCGCCCTCGCCGACAAGCGTCTTGATGTGCCGCACGACCGGATTCTGGATATAATTATAGCCAAGGGCGGCAACCTTGCCGGAGCGTTCCGCCGTTTCCAGCATGCGCTCGGCATCGGCATAGGCCGGCGCCATCGGCTTTTCGCACCAGACATGCTTGCCGGCTTCAAGCGCTGCAATCGCCATTTCGGCGTGGAACTGGTTGGGTGTGGTGACGGAGACGACATCGACCTCGGGATCGGCGATCAGCGCCCGCCAGTCGGCCGTCGCCTTCTCGAAGCCGAATTCGCCGGCCCGCGCCTCAGCCAGCCCAGCATTGGCTTCGGCCAGATGAACGAGACGCGGACGCTCGACGTCGCCGAATACCGTCTTCACGGCATTCCAGGCCAGCGCATGGCACTTGCCCATATAGCCGGTGCCGATCAAACCGATGCCGAGTGGCTTCATTTCCGTCTCCTCCAAAACTGTGCGCGGATTTTTGGAATATTTGGATCATTTTGACAAGAGACCCATTCACGGGCATCGGCACCATTTTTTACGAGAGCTGTTTAAATCCCTTGAATTACAGGCGATTAAAAACAATTAGGCGCGCAGTTTGAAATCGTCTATGCTCCGCGATATGGAATATTTGTTTCATCTCGTGAGCCGCAAGCATGGATAACGACCCCCAGAGGCAGGCGCGTGTGCCGCGCGATTTCGAAAGTCTGCGCAGCACCATCATCGAGCGCAAAGCGAGCATGCCGAAGCGGCTGGCGCAGGTCGCCGCCTTTGCGCTCGGCAATCCCGACGAGATCGCCTTCGGCACGACGGCGAGCATCGCGGCCGCCTCCGAGGTCCAGCCTTCGACGCTGGTGCGCCTGGCGCACCATCTCGGTTACGAAGGCTTTTCCGACCTGCAGAGCATCTTCCGCGAAAGATTGCGCGACCGCACGCTGAGCTATGAAGAGCGGCTGGTCACGCTGGAGCAGGCGAGCGGCGACGACGAGGACGCCAATCTGCTGTCTGGCTTCATCGCCGCGGCCAGCCAGTCGGTCAACCGACTGGCGGCGACGGTGCAGAGCGACACATTCACCAAAGCAGTGGATATCCTTGCCGCCGCCGAGACGATCTATCTGATCGCCAAACGGCGCTCCTATCCGCTGACGGCGCACATGACCTACGCTTTTTCCAAGCTCAATATCCGCCACCAGATCGTCGCCTCGCCGAATGGCGTCGATCCGGAGATGGTTCAGTTCGCGACACCGAAGGATGCGGCGATCGCCGCAAGCTTCTCGCCCTATGCGGCCGACAGCCTCAACCAGAGCCAGGAGCTTGCCGACCGCGGCGTCCCCGTCATCGCCATTACCGATTCGGCCTTCTCGCCACTTGCCGCCTGCGCCACACACTGGTTCGAAGTGGCCGAGGCCGATTTCGCCGGCTTTCGTTCGCTTTCGGCCTCGATGGCGCTCACCATGGCGCTGCCGGTGGCCATCGCCGAGCGGCGCCGCAAGCGCCAGCACGCAAAAGCTGGGAAAGCGAAAATGGAATAAACATTCCGAATTGACAAAATATCGGAACCGATGTTTCATTATTGACAAATTCGCAGGCACTGGAAGCCGCGCAAAATCTAGCGGGAGGACATCATGGTACAATCGAATCCGGGTTCACGGCCGGAGCCGGCGCTTGATGTAATCACCATCGGCCGCTCCTCGGTCGATCTTTACGGCCAGCAGATTGGTTCGCGGCTGGAGGATATCGCCTCCTTCGCCAAATCCGTCGGTGGCTGCCCGGCCAATATCGCCATCGGCACGGCGCGGCTCGGCCTCAAATCCGGCCTCATCACCCGCGTCGGCGACGAGCAGATGGGGCGCTTCATCCGCGAGCAGTCGGCGCGCGAGGGCGTGGCAACAGATGGCATCGTCACCGACAAGGAACGGCTGACGGCGCTGGTGCTGCTTGCAGTCGAGGCCGAAGGCGTATCGCCGATGATCTTCTATCGCTCCGACTGCGCCGACATGGCGCTCGACGAAGGCGATATCGACGAAAACTTCATTAAGTCATCGCGCGCCGTCCTGGTGTCCGGCACGCATTTCTCCCGGCCGAATACCGAGGCCGCGCAGCGCAAGGCGATCCGCATCGCCAAGGCGAATGGCCGTAAGGTGATCTTCGACATCGACTACCGGCCGAATCTCTGGGGCCTTGCCGGCCATGCCGAAGGTTTCGAGCGTTATGTGAAATCCGACCGAGTCTCCTCGAAGATGAAGGAGACGCTGCCGGATTGCGACCTGATCGTCGGCACCGAAGAAGAAATCCTGATCGCTTCCGGCGCTGACGACGTGCTCGGTGCGCTGAAGGAGATTCGCCGCCTGTCGCCGGCAACGATCGTGCTGAAGCGCGGCGCCATGGGCTGCATCGTCTATGACGGGCCGATCGCCGACGATCTTGAAGCCGGCATCGTCGGCGAGGGTTTCCCGATCGAAGTCTTCAACGTGCTCGGCGCCGGCGATGCCTTCATGTCCGGCTTCCTGCGCGGCTTCCTGCGCGACGAGCCGCTGAAGACCTGCGCCACCTGGGCCAATGCCTGCGGCGCCTTTGCCGTTTCCCGCCTGCTCTGCTCGCCGGAATATCCGACCTGGGCGGAACTCGATTTCTTCCTCAAGACCGGCAGCCAGCATCGGGCGTTGCGCAAGGACGAGGCGATCAACCATATCCATTGGGCATCGACCCGGCGCGGCGACGTTCCGCTGCTGATGGCGTTGGCGATCGACCACCGTTCACAGCTCGTCAGCGTTGCCGACGAACTCGGCATCGGCCATGACAAGATCGTCGCCTTCAAGCGGCTGGCGGTCTCGGCAGCGGCGCGGGTTTCGAATGGCCGCGACGGCTACGGCATGCTGATCGACGAACGTTTCGGCCGCGATGCCTTTTTCGATGCGGCGACGAAAAATTTCTCCTGGATCGGCCGGCCCGTGGAGCTGCCGGGCTCAAAGCCGCTGCGCTTCGAATTCAGCCAGGATATCGGCTCGCAGCTGGTGGAGTGGCCGCTCGGCCATTGCATCAAGTGCCTGTGCTTCTATCATCCCGATGATCCGGCTGACCTGAAAACGGAGCAGCAGGAGAAGCTGCGCACGCTGTTCGAAGCCGCACGCAAAGTCGGCCGCGAGCTGCTGGTGGAGATCATCGCCGGCAAGAACGGGCCGCTGACCGACGATACGATCGCGACCGCGCTTGAAGAACTGTATGCACTCGGCATCAAGCCGGACTGGTGGAAGCTGGAGCCGCAAGCTTCCGGCGAAGCCTGGAAGAAGATCGACGCCGTCATCGCCAAAAATGATCCTTGGTGCCGCGGTATCGTGCTGCTCGGGCTCGAGGCGCCTGCCGAGGAGCTGATCTCCTGCTTCGAGGCGACGCTGGCGGCCCCTTCAGTGAAGGGCTTTGCCGTCGGCCGGACGATCTTTGCGGATGCGGCGCGCGCCTGGCTTTCGGGCGCCATGAACGACGAGGAGGCGATCGCCGACATGGCTGGCCGCTTCCGGCAGCTGACAGAGGCGTGGTTGAAGACGCGCGGACTTCACTGAGAATTGAGAAGAAGACCCCTCCCCAACCCCTCCCCACAAGGGGGAGGGACTTAATCTGAGGCATCGCCTCACGCCGTGAGCAAGCGTCCTGCGGATGAAACCTCGTGGTGTGAATGGAAAGAGCAGAACGGGTTAGCCCCTGCCCCTTGTGGGGAGGGGTTGGGGAGGGAAAACAGACAGAGAGTCAAAACTCCGGGAGGCCCCGATGGGCAAGACGATTCGGTTGACGATGGCGCAGGCCGTCGCACATTTCCTCAAAAAGCAGAAGACGATGGTCGACGGCAGGAAAGTGCCGATCTTCGGCGGCGTCTGGGCGATCTTCGGTCACGGCAACGTCGCCGGCATCGGCGAGGCGCTCTATCAGGTGCGTGGCGAACTGACGACCTATCGCGCCCATAACGAACAGGGCATGGCGCATGCCGCGATCGCCTATGCCAAGGCGAATTTCCGCACGCGTTTCATGGCCTGCACCACCTCGATCGGCCCCGGTGCGCTGAACATGGTGACCGCCGCAGGCGTGGCGCATGTCAACCGCATTCCCGTTCTTTTCCTGCCGGGCGACGTCTTCGCCAACCGCGCGCCCGATCCGGTGCTGCAGCAGATCGAGGATTTCGGCGACGGCACGGTATCGGCCAATGACGCCTTCCGTCCGGTTTCGCGCTATTTCGACCGCATCACTCGGCCGGAACAGATCATTTCGGCGCTGAAGCGCGCCATGCAGGTGCTGACCGATCCCTTGGATTGCGGTCCGGTGACCTTGTCGCTCTGCCAGGACGTTCAGGCTGAGGCCTATGATTATCCGGAAAGCCTGTTTGAAGAAAAAGTCTGGGCGATCCGCCGGCCGCAGCCGGATGCCGATGAACTCGCCAATGCCATCGCACTGATCAAAGCTTCGCAGAAGCCGGTGATCGTTGCCGGCGGCGGCGTGCTTTATTCGCAGGCGACGAAGGAGCTTGCCGCCTTTGCCGAGGCCCACGCCATTCCCGTCGTCGTCACCCAGGCTGGCAAGTCGTCGATCAACGAGACCCATCCGCTGGCGCTCGGCTCGGTCGGCGTCACCGGCACGTCCGCGGCGAATGCGATCGCTGAGGAGACGGATCTCGTCATCGCCGTCGGCACACGCTGCCAGGATTTCACCACCGGCTCCTGGGCGCTGTTCAAGAACAACAGCCTCAAGATGATCGGCCTCAATATCGCCGCCTATGACGCGGTGAAGCATGATAGCCACCCTGTTGTGGCCGATGCCCGCGAAGGGCTGAAGGCGCTTTCAGCCGGGCTTTCCGGCTGGACGGCGCCGGCAGCACTCGCCGACAAGGCCGCGGCCGAGAAGAAAGTCTGGATGGAAGCCGCGGAAAAGGCCATGGCGACGACCAATGCCGCCCTGCCCTCCGACGCCCAGGTGATCGGCGCGGTGGCGCGCACGATCGGCGGCGAGAATACGACGGTGCTTTGCGCCGCCGGCGGCCTGCCCGGCGAATTGCACAAGCTCTGGCCGGCGACGGCGCCGGGCAGCTATCACATGGAATACGGCTTTTCCTGCATGGGCTATGAGATCGCCGGCGGGCTCGGCGCCAAGATGGCGCATCCCGAACGCGAGGTCGTCGTCATGGTCGGCGACGGCTCGTACATGATGATGAATTCGGAGATCGCCACCTCGGTGATGCTCGGCCTCAAGCTCAACATCGTCGTGCTCGACAATCGCGGTTATGGCTGCATCAACCGGCTGCAGATGGGAACCGGCGGCGCCAACTTCAACAATCTGCTCAAGGACTCCTATCACGAGGTGATGCCGGAGATCGATTTCCGCGCACATGCCGAAAGCATGGGCGCCATCGCCGTCAAGGTCTCGTCCATTGCTGAGCTGGAGCAGGCAATCGCCGATTCGAAGAAAAACGACCGCACCTCGGTCTTCCTCATCGACACCGACCCGCTTGTTACCACGGAGGCCGGCGGCCACTGGTGGGATGTCGCGGTGCCCGAAGTCAGCCCGCGCGAAGAAGTCAACCAGGCGCGCAAGGGCTATATCGAAGCGCGCGCGGCCCAGCGCATCGGCTGATTCGATTGCTGTCATTTTTCGGAGGAGCGGAACTGCTCCTCCGCACTACTTTTAAGGAGAATGTTGATGAAGGCCAAACTCGGCATGTCGCCCATCGCCTGGTGGAACGACGACCTTCCCGAACTCAGCGACGACGTATCCCTGGAGGAATGCCTGCGGCAATCGCGCGGCGCCGGTTTCACCGGCATGGAGCAAGGCCGCCGTTTCCCCAGCAACCCGCAGGAGATGCTGCCCATTCTGCGCGCCGCCGACGTAACGCTGTGCGGCGGCTGGTTCTCCGGCACGTTGGTCAATGAGGAGCTTGCCGCCAATAAAGATCGCATCGCGCCGATGATCGACCTGTTCAAGGCGGTCAATGCGCCCTGCATCGTCTATGGCGAAGTCGGCCGCTCGATCCAGGGCGACCGCTCCAAGCCGCTCGCGACCAAGCCGCGCCTTGCCGACGACGAGATGAAGGCCTATGCGCGGCGCGTCACCGAGTTCGGGGAATGGTGCGCCGAACAGGGCATGCCGCTCTCCTATCACCACCATATGGCCGCCGTGGTCGAAACCGAGCCGGAACTCGACGCCTTCATGCGTAATTCGGGCGAAGGCATTCCGCTGCTGCTCGATGCCGGGCATCTTGCCTTTGCCGGCGGCGACGTCTTGCGTGCCATCGATAATCATCATGCCCGCATCAACCATGTCCACGTCAAGGACATCCGCAAAGCTGTGGTCGACGGGCTCGATCGCAGCCGGCAGTCCTTCCTCGATGCGGTAGCACTCGGCGCCTTCACCGTGCCGGGCGACGGCTCGCTCGATTTCGGCGCCATCGTCCAGCGGTTCGCCGACTACGGCTATGAGGGCTGGTTCGTCGTCGAAGCCGAGCAGGATCCGCGCAAGGCGCCGCCGCAGAAGATGGCCGAGATCGGACATGCCGAACTGATGCGCGTGATGACGGCGGCTGGTTATACGGTGGAAACCGAAGGTTTCCCGAAGGGATAACGGAAAAGAAAACCCCTTCCCAACCCCTCCCCACAAGGGGGAGGGACTTAACTTGAGGCACCGCCCTGCTCCAGACAGCGCCACCTTGCAAAAGGAACGTCGCAACATGAGCGAGACCGCGGCGCAGATTAAGCCCCTCCCCCTTGTGGGGAGGGGTTTGGGGCGGGGATTTTGTAATGTACGAGGAGAACCACCAATGCCAAACCTCAAGGTCAAACCATCCGGCACGCATGGCCGCGTCACGCATGTCACGCCTGAAAGCGCCGGCTGGACCTATGTCGGCTTCGATCTGCATCGCTTGAAGCCGGGCGAGACGGTTTCGGGAGAGACCGGCGATCGGGAAGTCTGCCTCGTCTGGGTGACCGGCAAGGGCCAGGCGTCGGCCGGCACCAGGGATTTCGGCATGCTCGGCGGCCGTATGAGCCCGTTCGAAGGCGCGCCACATGCGCTCTATATCCCGATGGAATCGACGTGGTCAGTAACGGCGGAGACCGATCTCGAGCTCGCCGTCTGCTCGGCGCCCGGCGGCGGCACCTATGAGGCGAAGGCGATTCCCCCCGGCACACATCCACAGGCCACGCGCGGCAAGGGCACGAATGTCCGCTACGTCAACAATATCATGCCTGAAGACGACAGCTCGGCACATTCGCTGCTCGTCGTCGAGGTGATCACGCCCGGCGGCCATACCTCCTCCTATCCGCCGCATAAACACGACCGGGACGACTTGCCGAACGAGAGTTTCCTGGAAGAGACCTATTACCATCGCCTCAACCCGCCGCAGGGTTTTGGTTTCCAGCGCGTCTATACCGACGATCGCTCGCTCGACGAAGCGATGGCGATCGAGGACGGCGACGTGACGCTGGTGCCGAAGGGCTACCATCCCTGCGCGGCAACGCACGGGTACGATCTCTATTACCTCAACGTCATGGCCGGGCCGAAGCGGATCTGGAAATTCCACAATGCCGTCGAGCACGAATGGCTGCTGAAAGAGTAAGCGCACCTCCGAATCGCTAAATATTCTGACAGCGCCAAGCCGCCGCTGATGGTTCACTGCCTCCATCCAACAAGGATGGAGGATCACCATGCATAGCTCGAATATCACCATAACAAGCCGCAACAGCCGTCCTTCGCATCACGGGCCCGGCCTGTTGCCTGCGGCAATCACGGCCGTCCACTGGCTGGCACGCAAGATCGGCGAACGGCGCAACCGCAATGCGCTGATGGAACTTTCCGACGATCAGCTGAAGGATATCGGCCTTTCCAGGGGACAGACGGAAAGTGACGTTCACGTCTATAGTCGCTACTGAACACAGGCATCAGTTGTGATACTGTGGCCGGGTCGCCTCGTCCGCGGCCTGTCCACCGGGAAATCGAGATGTCGCAGGTTTCAACGGCATTGCTTCTGAAAACGAAGACCATCGCCATTCGCGACATCATCTGCGATGGCGAGTGCCGCCACCGAAGCGATGAGGAATGCACTCACAAGACGAGCCTCGTCTATCCCTATCGCGGCGTCTTCATGCGGCATGTCGGCCGCAACGATACGGTGGCCGAAGCCAATCAGATGCTGTTCTTCAATGCCGGTCAGGGTTATCGGATCAGTCATCCAATCGAGGGTGGCGACGCCTGCATCGATCTGGCGATCGACGAATCTCTGCTCGAAGAGCTCGCGCCGAAGGACCAGGTGCAGCAAGGCCCGGCCCTTTCATTCCGCCGCCAGCGCCGGCGGATCGATCCGCGCGCGCAGGCGCTGGTCGCTCTTCTACGTCACGGTCTCAGGCGCAACGTCGCCGAAACGCTGGAGGCGGAAACCTTGGCGCTGACGCTGGTGCGCCGTTCGCTCGGCGAGCGCACATCGCATGCGGCCGGCGCCAGCGCCGGCCGGCAGAAACTCGTCGACCGGGCAAAGCTGGTGCTTTCCTCCGATCTGGCACGGCGCTGGACACTGTCGGAGATCGCCTCCGAAGTGGGCGTCTCGCCTGTTTATCTCACCCAGGTCTTCCAGCAGGTCGAGGCGACGCCGCTTTACCGCTATCAGCTGCGGCTGAGGCTTGCCCGCGCGCTCGATCTGCTCGGCCAGTATGAGGATCTGACCGCGCTCGGCCTCGACCTCGGCTTTTCCAGCCATAGCCATTTCAGCGCCTCCTTCAAGCAGGCCTTCGGGCAGACGCCGGCGGAATTCCAGCGCGCGGCGCAACTACGGCGCAGGTAAGACCGACAGGAATCGCTAAAGATTTCGACAGCGGCGATGCGGCCTTCGATGATCTTATCAGCCTGTCCCGATCCGGGGACGATCAACCGGAGGATCATCTTATGAAGAAGACGACATGCGCTGCCTGCGACTGTGAACTCGGCGCGGAGACCATCACCGTCAAGCTCGGCGGCAAGACCGTCGAGGTCTGCTGCCAGGAATGCGCCGAGGCGCTGAACGAAGCGGAAGCCGCGACATCGGCCGCTTCGGCAGGCAAGGAATAGACGTAACCCGGCAAAAGCCCCGCTCCGCCAAAGGCTGATACCCAACTTTCGGGGATCAGTTCAAGGAAGCGCGGCCTTTCCATCTCAAGCGGGCAGAAGCCCGTAATGCCAGCCGCGGCGCTTCGCGTTTTGCGACAACACCAGGAAAGCCAGGATGCACATGCCTGCCTCGGCAAAGACCGGCACCATCCAAATCCCCCGCTCGCCGAAGACGAGGGGCAGAAGAAAGGTCAGCGGCAGGGTGAAGAGATAAGGCCGCGACAGGCCGAAGATCGCCGCGCGCGGCGCGTCGCCAATCGACTGGAAATAGGACGACAGGATCAGCATCTGCCCGAAGAGGAAATAGGCGGCGATCGTCCAGGGCAGAATTCGCCTGACCTCGGCGACAATGGCGGGATCGGCGACGAAGACGGCGCCGAGGCGGCCTGCCAAAACTTCGACCGCGATCTCGACCAGGCTGCAATAGACGAGCGCCGAAAGCATGGCGATCTGCAGGCTGCGGCCGACGCGAAGACCGAGGCCGGCGCCGTGATTGTTGCCCGCAATGGTCTGCAGGGCGATGCTGAGGCCAAGCAGCGGCAGATAGGCGAAGGTCATGATCCGGGTGATGATGCCGTAGGCGGCGACCGTCGCGACACGATCATGGGTGCTCCAGAGCGAGATGTTGACGAGAATGGCGGCGGATGCCAGCGATATGCCGATGAAGCCGAGGCTCATCGGCGCGCCGAAGGCGACGATGCCGCGCCATTCGGCAGGTGCGAATCCTCGATAAGGCCGGAGTGCAGCCGGCCGGCGGAAGCGATAGGTCAGCACGGCGGTCAGACAGACGAATTGCGAGGCGATGGAGCCGGCCGCCGACCCGAGCACGCCCCAATGCATCACCGCCATGAACAGCCAGTTGGCGAGGATGTTGAGCAGCGAGGCCGATAGCGTCACCAGCGTCATGAAACCGATCCTGCCCTCGCAGCGCAGACCGTCAAGATGCAGCGACAGGAAGAAGCTCACCGGCGCGAAGGCGATCATTGCGCCCATGAACTGCATGGCGCCCCGGGCCACGGCGGCCGTGCCGGCACCGGCGTCGATGATCTGACGGCCGAGGGACCAGAAGACGATGTTGAGGATCAGAGTGACGGCCAGCGCCAGTGTATGGGCACCTGTGAATACCCTGCCCGCGTCCTGGCGATCGCCGGCGCCGAGCCGGCGGGCGAGGATGCTCGCCATGCCGTTCGAGACCAGCGATTGCAGAGCGATCAGCAGCATCAGCCCCGGGAAGATGAGACTGACTGCCGAGAGCGCGTCGGGGCCGACATAGGCGCCGAGGAAAAAAGCGTCGACGACGGTGAACAGGCCATTGCCGGTGGTGATCGCGACGATCGGCGCCGCCGTCTTGATGAAGACGGCCGGCAGCCAGCCGGTGAGGAAGGCATTGCCTTCGGAAAGATCGGTCATGGAGAGATCCGTGTGATTAGCGGGCAACCCAATCCGCTTGAAATCATGCGGATCCGAGCAGCCTCAAAAGGGATCAAAGCAATCTAGAGATCGAGCACCAGATGCGGGACGCCGTTCGAGGTCTTCCTCGGCGAGACGCCGTCGGCATCGATCTGTGCATTCACACGCCGGCGAAAGGCTGAAAAGCTCTCGAAGGTCACGACATCCACCGGCTCGTCGAAATGGATGGTGATCCGGTGAAGATCGCCGCCCGGCAGGGCCGACAGCGCCAGAATCTCGCCGGTGAACGGCTGATTGAGATAGCGGCCGCGAACATGCGCGCCGACGAAGAGCCGCGTCTTCGCAGCCGCGCTAGTTTTTGCCGCGAGCGCCGCCAGCGTGTTCCAGTCGCGTGCGCCGTGCTGGCGGGCAATCATTTCGAGCGCCGCACTGTGGGTCATCGGGGCACCGCGATCGTTCATTGCCTCGCGCAAGCGCCTGGCCTGGGCCTTCAATTCGTCAATGGCAGGATAGGTCGTCGTCATGGAGTGAGCCTTCGCAAGGCATGCTCTTCGACTGTGGATGGGAGCTCGCATTGCCGCCAGTCAGCATGCACAAGGGCCGTGACCATGATTCGCGAGGACTTCACCATGGATTTTCATCCGCGAGCGGCCGGTGCCTCGAACCGGCCCTTGTATGCGCGAAGGCCGCCGACATGTCAAGAATGACGCATGCGCCCTGGGGATTGAGCAAATATGGGGCAAATCTGGATGAAATCGGTGCGATTTTCCCCCAAATATTCAATCTTAGCGATGTTCTTCAGCAACCGTCAGCATTCTTCAGCTAATATCCCGTGGTAGAACAAGCGGAGGCTAAAAGGGCCTTTCAGATGCACCTCGACACAGAACACCCCAAGCCGGAACGTGCTTACAGGGAATTCAATCTCGACAGGCCGGGCAACATCATCTTCGTCGGCCATCACCTCAGCACCGGAACGCAAGTGCGCTGCCTGATCCGCACGATCACGCTCGCCGGCGCACTGCTCGAAGTTAGCCCCAACCTGGAAATGCCGAGCCATTTCTTCCTCGAAATCCTCGGCATCCACGACGAGATCGGCGCGACCATGGTCAAGCGCGCAGGCGAATCGGTGACGGTCAGCTTCAACATGCTGCTCAATCCGGAATTCCTGCACCACGTGCTGCGGCTGAGCTTCGAAAGCTGAGGGTTTTTGCGATCCGTGAATCATCGCGGCGCGGCACTCTTGTCTCGACGTGCCACCCTGCCGCCAGACGCGTAAGGATCGGAACGATCCAGAGCAATCCGCGCCACTCCGGCCGATCGAGCGGGTCGGCAAAAGCATCGTTGCGGATCCGGCGATTGCGGCTTTCAAGTTCCCTGAACAGAACAACCCAGTTGAGAAGCATGGCTTCATCCTCCATCTATTGGCTGGAGCACTTGAGCTAGGCCTTAACGCCTCCGCGATGTAGAGGCGCCGGGGAAAGGGGGTTTTCATCCATGAAAGATGCGAGCTGGGACGATCTGCAGCTTTTCTTCCATGTCGCGACCGGCGGCGGGCTTTCGGCAGCGGCGGCGCGCACCGGGCTCAGCGCGCCGACGATCGGCCGGCGCATGCTGGCGCTCGAACGGGTGACGGGCCGATCGCTGTTCAGCCGCGGCCCCACCGGTTATCTGCTCGCCAGGGATGGGCAGGAACTGCTCGACCGCGTGCGACTGATGCAGGATGCGGCGCGGGCGATCTCCGACTGGCGCGGCGAGGTGTTGACGCTGCCGATCGTCTCCACGGCCGCCGATAGCTGGACCTCACGCTTCATCGCAGATCATCTGGCCAGCGTCTGGACGCCGAAAGACAGCTTTCGCATGTGCTACAAGACCTGCGATGCCAGCGTCGATTTCACCTACCGCGAGGCGCATATCGCCGTTGGCCACAGCCGGCCGGACAGCGGCAACGTCGCAATCCGCCGCTCGGTCAAGGTGGCGCATGCGGCTTACCAGGCGGCGGACTATGACGAGGCCAACTGCAACTGGATCTCGCTCGGCACCGATACCGCCGTCACGCCGGCGGACAAATGGACGTTCGAACAGCCGGATTACTGGATCACCAGCTGGACGAACACGCCGCATATGCTTTTTCACCTTATCCGCGGGGGCGCCGGCCGCGGCGTCCTCCCCTGTTTCATCGGCGATCAGGATCGCAAACTCGTCCGCGCCGGGCCTCTCATCGACGAGTTGACCTACGAGATGTGGATCGTTGCGCATGACGACGAGCGGCAGCGGCCCAAGGTGAGGGTCGTCATCGACCGCCTGGCGGCGCTGTTTGCCGGTCATGAAGCGCTGTTTGCCGGGCAAAGGCCGTCGGGGTGACATGAAAACGCAGGCCGCAAGGCCCGCGTTTCACGCTATCCCATTGTTTTACAGAGGTGGAGATCGGCGAAAACGGCCCTCACCTGCCCGCCGGGGCCTCGCCATTTCGCCAACCATGGTTCAGGCGGCGAGATGCCGTTGGATTTCGTCGACGGGCATATTGGTATAGTCCTTCGCCACCTCAGCGGTGATCGCGGCCTGCGTGTCGGCGCGAAGTGCCGGCCGCAACGTGCCGAGGGCCTTTGGCGGTGCAACGATGACGATGCGACGGGCACTCTTTTCCTGCACCAGTTCGTCGAGCTTTTCCGCCACCTGTTTCAGAAACTCGGCTTCGGCCTGATCCTGCCAGCTGGTCTCCTCGACGGCGCTGCGGCTGAAGCCGTCTGCCGCATGTGTCCGGCCGGGTTTATCGGCACCAATCTCGCGGTCCGGCGTGCTCGGCTGCGTCAAGGTTTCCTGCACCTTCAGGTTCATCAGCTGGGCATCGCCGGCGTTCTGCATGATCAGAGCCTTGGCTCCATCGCAGACTACGACCCATGATTCCCAAGGGATTTTAACGTCGGTCATTTTCAACTCCTCGCGTCGTCGTTCGAAGCGCGCCGTGCGTCATCGATCAAGGCAGAACGCCCGGCAATTGAAAGAGTTCGGGAAAAATTGCGCTGACCGCCCATGCCGCCTGCGTCCCGATAAGGAACATGGAGGCGTCCCGCTTGGGAACAAAGTTCGAACTCGTTAGAATTGTACTTTTATGTTTGACGAATGCGCAAAACATTCATGTGACCTTGGTTGGGATCAAGCCACGCTTGCTCAAAATCAAGATCAGGTTGCTCGAGATCAACCCCCAATGCGTCCTGACTGACGGAGAATGTGAATGTCTATGCTCCGCGCCACACACCTTGCCACGGTCAAGTCCGCCGTCTATGACCTGCGCTGGGAAGAATTCAGCGTCAAGCGGCCAGCTCGTATCGTCGCCGTCCGGCCGTGCCTCACCGGCGTCTCGATGCGCAGCGCCGAGATCATCGATATTTCCCAGGGCGGCGCCACGTTCATCGTGTCGACCACCGCCGGCCTGCCGAAACATTATTATCTCAACATTCTGGGCCTCGCCTACCGGATCGGCTGTGCCGAGGTCTACCGGCACAAGGAACGTATCGGGGTGCGGTTCATCAACATCATGGACCCCGAGGTTCTGCGCCGCGTCGTCCGCACCGATTTCCTTGTCGGCAACATGGAAGCAATCGCCGCCCGGCGGGGACCGATCTTCCGTGCGTGAATAGCCCGACAGCCATCTGGTTGCAGAAATATCTTGCTTGCGTCGGCGGTGCCCGGGCCTATTGTTGCGCCGATCGTCAATATATCCGGGAAACCGCCTTCGCATGTCCGCCTTTTCGCGCTTCACGCCTCTTGCCGGCGCCTTGCCCTCCACAGTTCCTTTCGTCGGTCCCGAGGCGATCGAGCGCCAACGCGGGTTAGTCGTTACGGCACGCATCGGCGCCAATGAGAACGGCTTCGGCCCCGCCCCTTCGGTGTTTGCAGCGATGCGCGAGGAGGCCGGCAATATCTGGAAATACAATGACCCGGAGAATTTCGCGCTCCGGCAAGCGCTTGCCGCCCATCTCGGCATTTCCCCCGCCAACATCGCCATCGGCAGCGGCATCGACGAATTGCTCGGCCAGATCGTTCGGCTGGTGATCGAGCCCGGCGCGCCGGTCGTGACCTCGCTCGGCGCCTATCCGACCTTTAATTTCCATGTCGCCGGCTTCGGCGGCCGGCTGGTGACCGTTCCCTACGCCAACGACCGCGAGGATCTCGACGGGTTGCTCGATGCCGTGAAGCGCGAGAATGCGCCGCTCGTCTATTTCGCCAATCCCGACAATCCGATGGGAAGCTGGTGGGATGCCGACAGGATCGTCGCTTTCGCCCGGGCGCTGCCCGAGACGACGATGATGGTGCTCGACGAGGCCTATAGTGAAACCGGACCGGCGGGGTCGCTGCCGTCGATCGCCTCGCTGATCGATATGCCGAATATCGTTCGCACCCGCACCTTCTCCAAGGCCTACGGACTGGCCGGCTCTCGCACCGGCTACGTGATCTCGACGGCCGGCACTGCTGAAGCTTTCGACAAGATCCGCAATCATTTCGGCATGAACCGGCTGGCGACGGCGGCAGCGCTCGCCGCCCTCAAAGATCAGGCCTATCTCGCCGAAGTGGTGGGCAACATCCATTCAGCCCGGGAGCGCATCGGCGGTATCGCGCGGGCAAACGGCCTTGAGCCCCTGCCCTCCGCGACGAATTTCGTGGCGATCGATACCGGCCGCGACGGCACCCATGCGCGGGCGATCGTCGACGGGTTGATGGAACGCGGGGTCTTCATCCGCATGCCCGGCGTGGCGCCGCTCAATCGCTGCATTCGGGTCAGCGTCGCGCCGGAGGCGGATATGGCGCTTTTCGAAAACGCACTGCCGCAGGTGCTGAAGCAGATCGGCTGAACGAGCATGACGGCATGCTCTCACTCTTTCATATAAAACAGCAAGAACCGCGCCCGGTGGAGGTATCCGGCCGCGGTTCCCTTCTCCTGGCGTCGGGCCTGTCAAAGTGCCCGCCAGTCCCTCTTTCCGAGGTTGTTATTGCTGCTTGTGTCGATCGCTCGGAGACGGTCTCAGTGGACCGTCATCCACTCGCGGGCGGCGCGCAGCGCTGCCACGATCTGCATCTTGTCCATGGCGGCGGCCACATCCGCACGAAGCTCGGCGGCGCGGTCGTTGCCCTTGATTGCGGCGATGTTCAGCCATTTGTGGGCTGCGACCAGATCGACTTCGCAGCCGCGGCCGGTCGCATACATCAGACCCATTTCACAGAAGACATCGGCGCTGTTGTCGCCACCCATGGTGGCCGTTTCAGCATTGTGCATTTCAAAGCGTGCCATCGGTTTTATCCCTGTTAGCCTGTTTATGACTTACCCTGTTTTACCTCCGGGCCTTGCCGTCTATCGCGGCTTGCGGCCCTTGCGGTCCGGCGGGTTTGCCCCGCTCGTTTGATGGCTTCACTATGCCGAACGGCTTTCAAAAAACGCCTAAAATGCATGATTAATTCTAGACAAACAAAGTGCAAATGCTTGGTAAATTTGGGTTTTTGTTAAACATCAGATGCCTTGCGGCTTAGGGACTTTCGCTCGAATTTTACGAAAGATTCAGATCTGGAAATAAAGGGATCGTTCATCATGAAATCAGCAGCCGATATTTTCAAAGGCTGCCGCATGCGTTTTTTCTCAGCAGTTTTTCCGCCGCTAAAGCTTGTTGTTTTTATGCATGTCGTTATCCCGGAGCCGCTGCACACTTCCGGGCGACATGCACCAGCACTGAAAATGACCACGCATATTTACCTTTACGTTCGCGTCAGTTAATTTCGCGCCCGATCAAGGACATCATGGAGGAAAAGATGATCCGCAGCTTCGTTCTCGCCAGCGCCATCGCAATGATCGCAGGCATCGCCCACGCTGAGGAGCCGATCGTCGGCAGTTGGAAGACGGCGGCCGGCGATACGGCAGTGATCGTCTCCTGTGGCGGCAGTTATTGCGTGACGCTGAAGACCGGCAAATATGCGGGCCGGAAGATCGGCATGCTTGCGGGAACCGGCGGCAGCTATGCCGGCGAGATCACCGACCCGGCCGCCGACAAGACTTATAGCGGCTCGGGCAAGATTTCCGGCAATTCGCTGAGGATGCAGGGCTGCGTGATGAAAGTGCTCTGCAAGTCACAGACCTGGACGCGGCTCTGAGCCCGCAGGGCAGCCGGACAACGATCATCAAACGCGGGACATGCCGATGCACCGGCATCCCCGCGGCCTTTCTGCCCCTTCGCCTGGACGATCGGACAAAGCCGAACGCGTTGAGCGCGGCCTGGCGCCCCCCTGTAAACTCTCTCCCACTCCCTGCCCGAGCCTGCCTCACAAGCTGAACGCTGGATGAACCGGTATCTCAGCACTCATTCAGCCGCGCCATGGCAAAACTCTTGTCACGATAGAGTTGCGTATCGGGGGAACGGCGATGGACATGTACATTCTGGCAAAACGGTTCAGCATCATCACGCTGTTTGCGGCGATCTTCGCGATCACGTTTTCGGCGGTGGTGGTGCATAATGGCGGCGGTGGCGCACAGTCGCATTTCGGCGCGAGCTATACCTGCCTGGAGCGAAACGGCACCTTCTGCGCGCCATCGGTGCAGTGAGCGGCATCCGACACTAAAGTGGATAAAATAATCGGAATTCGCCGGCGCGCGTCGTTTGCTTGTCAAAAACAACTCTCTATAATGCGTCATGAACAAACGAATCTCCCCTTTGCCGCCGCTCGACATTTCCTCGCCGCCCCCTTTCCAGCCTCAGAGCTTTGATGATCCGGCCAAGGCCGTGGAAGCGCTGACGGCGCTTTACGAGCGCAATACGGCGTTCCTGATCAAGAGCTTTACCGAGCTTGCGCAGGGCGCTCCGATCTCGTCGCGCTACCGGGCTTTCTATCCGCAGGTCAGCATCGAGACGACAAGCTTCGGCCATGTCGATTCACGGCTTTCCTACGGTCACGTGACGGCGCCGGGCATCTATACGACGACGGTCACCCGGCCGAAGCTTTTCAAGCATTACTTGAAGGAGCAACTGGCGCTGTTGGTGAAGAGCCACAATGTGCCGGTCATCGTCTCGGAATCGACGACGCCGATCCCCTTGCACTTCGCCTTCGGCGAGGGTGCGCATGTAGAAGCGTCGACCAATGCCTTCATCGACATTCCGATGCGCGATATTTTCGACACGCCCGACCTCAACACCACCGATGACGAGATCGCCAACGGCGAATATATCCCGCCGCCGGGCGAGCCCTCGCCGCTTGCGCCATTCACCGCGCAGCGCATCGACTATTCGCTCGCCCGCCTGTCGCATTATACGGCGACACATGCCGAGCATTTCCAGAATTTCGTGCTGTTTACGAACTATCAGTTCTATATCGACGAATTCTGCAACTGGGCGCGCAAGCTGATGGCGGAGGGCGGCGACGGCTATACCGCTTTCGTCGAGCCCGGCAATATCGTCACCCTGCCCGGCTCGACCGTGCCGGAAACCGATGCGGCGCTCACCCGCCTGCCGCAGATGCCGGCCTACCATCTGAAGAAGAAGGGCCATGCCGGGATCACCATGATCAATATCGGCGTCGGTCCCTCCAACGCCAAGACGATCACCGACCACGTCGCGGTGCTACGCCCGCATGCCTGGCTGATGCTCGGCCACTGCGCCGGTCTGCGCAACAGCCAGCGGCTCGGCGATTATGTGCTCGCCCATGCCTATATGCGCGAGGATCATGTGCTTGACGACGACCTGCCGGTCTGGGTGCCGATCCCGGCGCTCGCCGAAGTGCAGGTGGCGCTGGAGGCAGCCGTTGCCGAAATCACCGGCTACGAGGGTTTCGAGCTGAAGCGCATCATGCGCACCGGCACGGTCGGCACGATCGACAACCGCAACTGGGAACTGCGCGATCAGCGCGGACCGGTAAAGCGGCTCTCCCAGGCGCGCGCCATCGCGCTCGACATGGAATCGGCGACGATCGCCGCCAACGGCTTCCGCTTCCGCGTGCCCTACGGCACGCTGCTCTGCGTCTCCGACAAGCCGCTGCACGGCGAATTGAAACTGCCGGGCATGGCGACGGCCTTCTACCGCACGCAGGTCAACCAGCATCTTCAGATCGGCATTCGCGCCGTGCAGAAGCTGGCCGCCATGCCGAAGGAAGCGCTGCATTCGCGCAAACTGCGCAGCTTCTTCGAAACGGCCTTCCAATAGGCCGTTTCCTCATCTGCTTGTCACGGCAGACGCCGAGCCATCCGCAAGCGTTTGCGGCGTGCCGGCGGCAAGATTCAGCCCTGCTATCAGCAGGGTGAAGGCGAGGAAAGCGAAGGCGGTGCGCTGAAGAATCTTCAGCCCATCGCTTTCGAGGAACGCCGGCGCGCGCTTCTCATGACGGCGTGCCCAAATCTGGCTTGCCAGCGCGATTTCAAGAATGCTCATTTCAGTTCTCCTCGACAGGTTTCAGTGAAGCCTTGTTGAGTGCTGCCTTGCCGTTTCGACAGCCGACCCGCCAAAAAGTTTTTTTGGGGCGCGATGTCGAAATGCGCGAAGCTCGATCGTCCAGGGTTATGGAAAGAGGCAAGGAGAGCGTTCGCGATGAAATATCTCTGTCAGGTGTGGTTCGACGGCGCGATGCTCAGCGCCATGACGAAAGAGCAAAAGACCGAACTCGGTGCGAATTCGCTGAATTACGACAAGGACCTCGCCGAAAGCGGGAATATGATCGTCGCCGAGGCGTTACAGCCGCCGACATCGGCGGTGACGGTCCGGGTGCGTAGCGGCGAGCTGTCGGTAACGGATGGTCCCTTCATCGAGACCAAGGAGGCGCTCGGCGGCTTCATCCTGGTCGAGGCCAAGGACCTCAACGATGCGATCCGCATCGCCGCCGGCATCCCGCTTGCCAAGCTCGGCGCAATCGAGGTGCGGCCCATACACGAATTCACAGCTTGATGAGGAGGTACCGATGAAGTTTCTATGCCAAATCTGGTTCGACACGGAGAAAAGCAAGCTGGTCCCTCAGACCGAATGGGATGCGCTCACGCAGGAGTGCATTGTCAGCGACAATCGCTGGCGCGAGAGCGGCCATCTGCTGGTGGCGCTCGCCTTGCATGAACCATCCACCGCGATCACCGTCCGCCTGCGCAACGGCGAGGCCTCCACGACGGATGGTCCGTTTGCCGAAATAAAAGAACATCTCGGTGGTTTCGTGCTGATCGAAGCCGCGAATATCGACGAGGCGAAGACCATCGTCTCCAGTTTTCCAATCCTCAGATATTGCTCGATCGAAGTGCGCCCGACTTATGCCATCCAGGATGGGAAATAGTCATGCGCTACATCTGCCTGATCTATAACAGCGCCGACACCGACGGCAGGCTGACACCTGATGAGACCGACGACCTTATCAAAGCGCATTTCGCCTTCGATGAGGAGCTGCGCCGCGACGCCATCTTGGTCCATGCCGATGCGCTTGAGATGCCCGACAAGGCGACGGTACTGCGGGTTCGAGACAATATCCTGTCGGTCACCGATGGTCCCTATGTCGAGACCAAGGAGCATCTGGCCGGCTTCTACGTCATCGAGGCGCCTGACATGGCGATGGCAAAGGAGATTGCCGGCCGGAACCCTTCGGCGCGTTTCGGCGCGGTGGAGCTCCGGCCGGTGCGGATGCTGACCCTGCCGGATTGAGGTGCCCCTTTGGAAAAAATGATCGAGGACATCTACCGGACACAGTCGCGCCGGGTGCTGGCGACGCTGATCCGCTTGCTCGGCGATTTCGACCGGGCCGAGGAAGCGCTCCACGACGCCTTTGCCGCGGCCGCGCGGACATGGCCGGCGGACGGCGTTCCCGGCAACCCTTTCGCCTGGCTGGTCTCGGCGGGCCGTTTCAAGGCGATCGACACGATCCGGCGGCGGGCGCGTTTCGATGCCTCGCAGCAGCACATCGAAGACAGCCTCTACACGCCCGATGCAACTGACATCAGCGAGATGGAACCGATCGAAGACGACATGCTGCGGCTGATCTTCACCTGCTGCCATCCCGCCATTGCAGCAGATGCGCAGATGGCGATGGCGCTTCGGGAAATCTGCGGGCTGACCACCGAAGAAATCGCCCATGCCTTCCTCGTGCCGGCACCGACGGTCGCCCAGCGGATCGTGCGTGCCAAAGGCCGGATCCGGGCGGAAAAAATCCCCTACGAGGTGCCCGACCGCGAGGCGCTGCCTCAGCGGCTCGACCGTGTGCTGCAGGTGATCTACCTCGTCTTCAATGAAGGTTATTCGGCCTCTTCGGGGGAGGACGTGGTCCGCGCCGACCTGAGCGCGGAGGCGATACGTCTGGCGCGGCTGCTCCTGGCGCTGCTGCCGCATCCCGACGTCTCAGGCCTGCTGGCACTGATGCTGCGGCAGGATTCCCGCCGCAGCGCCCGCAGCGGCAAGGAGGGAGCGCTGGTGCTGCTTGCCGATCAGAACCGCTCGCTCTGGGACAGCGCCAAGATTTCGGAGGGCCTGGCACTGCTTGCCGAGGCGATGCGGACAGGAGAGATCGGCACCTATACGGTGCAGGCGGCGATCGCCGCCGAACATGCGAACGTGTCGACCGCCGAGGAAACCGACTGGAGGCGGATTACTTTCTATTACGACCTGCTTCTGGCGGCCCAGCCCTCGCCAATCGTCGAACTCAACCGCGCCGTGGCGGTCGCGATGGCGGAAGGGCCGGCGAAGGGGCTGGAACTGATCGATGCCATTCTCGGACGCGGGGAGCTCACGGCCTATCACCTTGCCCATTCGGCGCGCGCCGATTTGCTGCGCCGTCTCGGCCGGAAGCATGAGGCGATCGCCGCCTATGAAACGGCGCTGTCGCTCTGCCGGCAGGAGCCGGAGCAGGCATTCTTGAGAAAACGGATTTCAGAGCTTGCCGCGACGCCCGAGCGGCAGTGAGATCGCCGTGCCGGTCAGCGCCGAGACGATGATCAGCAGGTGGGCATTGACGCTCGCCTGCGCCAGCGCGGCCAGCGCCAGCCGCTCGCTCGAAGCCCCGAGAGCAATGGCGCCGGCGGTGATGCCGGCCGGATAGGTGCCGACGCCGCCCGGCGCATGGACCGGCAGCACGGAAGAGAGCTCGCCGCCGAGCGCACCGCCGAAGCTTGCCGCCATCGGCAGCACGCCCATCAGGCCGAGCGCCCAGGCTAGCACCATCACCTTCACCAGCCAGTTGACGATAGTCATCGCCCAGGCGCGGGCAAAGGCGATGGCATTAAGCGGCAACCCGTTTTCGATCTCGACGACGAATTTCTGCGCCTTTTCCGGCAGCAGCCTGGCGGCGAGGCGCAGCAGCGGCTTGCGGGCGGCGAAAGCTGCGACCGGCAGCAGCAGAAAGCCTGCCCAGAGTGACCAGGCAACAATCGGATCGGCGGCCGCGACCGCAAAACCGATGCCGGCAGCGGCAATGAGCGCGTGCAGGTCGAGCAGCCGCATAACGAGGAGTGCCGAGGTTCCGCGCGTCAGCGGGATGCCGAACTCCGTGCGCATCAGCAGGGGAAAGCTGGTCTCGCCGGTGCGGAAGGGCAGCATGATGTTCAATAGATTGTGGATCTGCGTGACACGAAAGAGGACGGCGAAGCGGCCGGCCGTCTCCTTCGGAAAATAGTCATAGATGCGCCAGGTGCGCAGGAAATAGGTGCTCGTCAACAGCACCAGCGCGCCGATCACAGGCCCGGCGCCGACCTCGGCCCACTGGCGGATAATGACGGGCCAACCCCAGAACCATTGGATGAAGAGGGCATAGGCTGCGACGATAACGACCGTCAGAACCGTCATGCGATTGCGCATAAACCAGGATTGCCGGCTTTCAACGATCGAACTCTTCATGTAGTAGGCATTCCTCGCTTGGCGTCGGCATTGGCCCCGTCTGCCAGGCCTTTTAGGAGAAATGAAGGTAGCGCACAACGGCGGAGTTGATGGGCGATGGCGGGCGAACCCGCTTGCCCGCCGGCGATCCGAGCGCTGACCCGATAAATCACACGCCCTGCCGGCTTGACGTGGAGATCGATGTTGGAGCGGATTACCAGAAGCATTACGAGCGCAAGCCTTTTTCTGGCGGTCTATTTCCTGCTCAATATCGCGCTGCGCATCGCCTTGCCCCATACGCTCGATCTCGACGAGGCGGAGCAATCTTTCTATTCGCAATACCTGCTTGCCGGCTACGGCCCGCAGCCGCCGTTCTACAACTGGATCCAATATGCCATCGTTTCGGTGACCGGCATATCGATGTGGGTGCTCTCGGTCCCCAAGAACATCATTCTCTTCGGCTGTTATATTTTCTACGGGCTTGCCGCCCGCGAGGTACTGAAGAACCGTTCGCTCGCGGCCGTCGCCATGCTGAGCCTGATCACCCTGCCGCAGGTGGGTTTGATGGCGCAGCGCGAATTGACCCATACCGTCGCGCTGCTGTTTGCGACCTCGCTCTTCCTCTTCGGCTTTTTCCGCACGCTGCGCCAGCCGACGATCACAAGCTTCCTGGTCATCGGCATCGCCACCGGCATCGGGCTGATCTCGAAATATAATTTCGCCATCCTGCCGGCTGCAGCATTCTTCGCCGTGCTGCCGGAGCGGGAATGGCGCAGCCGTCTTATCGACTGGCGTTTGCTGCCGGCGATCCTCATCGCCATTCTGATCGTGTTGCCGCATGCGCTCTGGCTGCCTGACAATCTCGCCAGCGCCTCTCAGCCGACACTGGAGCGGATGACCGCCGAAGATCTGGCGCCTGCCGGCATTGCCCGCATCGGGCAGGGACTGTTATCCCTCGTCATCGCCGTTCTCGGCTTCGTCGCATTGCCGATCGTTCTCCTCGCAGCCGCCTTCCGGCGGGATTTCTTTCGCGCGCTCTCCTCCTCCAGCCCGATGATCCGGGTGATCGAGCGTATGATGCTCGTCAGCCTGCTCGCCTTCGTCGGCATTGTCGTCTTTGCCGGCGCAAGCGACATCCACGAGCGCTGGCTCGACCCCTGCCTGCTCGTCCTGCCGATCTATCTGTTCCTGAAACTGAAAACCGCAGATGTCGATCTTTCCGCCGGCCTTGCGCGCTTCCGGCCCGTGGTGCCGGTCTTCATGGTCGTTATCCTGTCGATCCTCCTCTTCCGGATCGTCGGCATTCAATATATCGGCGCCTATACGAGAACGAACGTGCCCTTTGCCGGCTACGTCGCCGAACTGACCGCGACCCGCAAACCGGTTCTCGTCGTGGCGGCGACCAAGTTCGTGGCCGGCAATCTGAGGCTTGCATTCCCCGATGTTCCGGTGGTGATACCGTTTTTCCCGGATTCCGGCGTTCCCGAATATGCGGCGGCGAAGGGGCCGGTGCTGGTGATCTGGCGCGGCGAAACCGCAGATGACCCAACCATTTCCCCTGGTTTTGCGGGTGATCTGGTGAGATCGGGCATTCATCTGCAGGAGTTGAAGACGCTAACGCTGCCCTATCTCTTCGGTGACGGCAAACGCAGTTTTTCTATCGGTTATTCCTGGGTGGAAGGCGGCTCGAAATAGCGTTCCGGCAGGACAGCCGATTGCGGGGAAACCGGCATTGCCCGCTGGCAACCGGTGGACAGTTCATGTACTAGCCTTCCGCAAGCGCGCCGGCAGCAGTAAAGATTGCCAGGCCGTCCGGCCTTTTGGAGATGAGAGTTGCAGACAACCGTTGAGCCCATGCGCGGTACGAATGATCCGGTACAATCGCTCGAGCTGTCGCTGGTCGTGCCGATTTTCAACGAAGAGGAAAGCGTCGGCCCGCTCGTCGAGCGTGTCGTGGCCGCGATGGCCGCCTATCCCCATCGCTGGGAGCTGATCCTCGTCGACGACGGCAGTACGGATGCGACGCTCGTCAACGCCCGCAAGTTCGTCGGACGCGACGGGCTGACGCTGAGGATCGTCGAATTGCAGCGCAATTTCGGCCAGACCGCCGCCATGCAGGCCGGTATCGACACCGCCCAGGGCCGCCTGATCGCGACGATGGACGGCGACCTGCAGAACGATCCGAAGGACATTCCTTCGATGGTCGCCGAATTGGAACGGCGCGAACTCGACCTCCTTGTGGGATGGCGAAAGAACCGCAAGGACGGTCTGTTCCTGCGCAAGATCCCCTCATGGTGCGCCAACTACCTGATCGGCCGTATCACCGGCGTCAAGCTGCACGATTACGGCTGCAGCCTGAAGATCTATCGGGCCTCGATCATCAAGCAGGTGAAGCTGATGGGCGAAATGCACCGCTTCATCCCGGCCTGGGTGGCCGGCGTCGTCCCGAGCTCGCGCATCGGCGAGATGGCCGTTACCCACCATGCCCGCGAGCACGGCGTTTCGAAATACGGGATTTCTCGCACCTTCCGCGTCATCCTCGACCTGCTGTCGGTGATGTTCTTCATGCGCTACAAGGCGCGGCCCGGGCATTTTTTCGGCTCGCTCGGTCTCGGCCTCGGCGCCGTCGCCATGCTGATCCTGCTCTATCTCGGTTTCGACAAGTTCATCATGGGCAACGATATCGGCACGCGCCCGATGCTGATGGTCGGCGTCGTGCTGCTGCTGTCGTCGGTGCAGATGATCACCACCGGCATCCTGGCGGAGATGATCGCGCGCACTTACTACCGCGACGATGCCTCGCCGAACTATATCGTGCGGCAGATCTTCGACGATCGAAGCCAAGCCTAAGCCCGGCAGCACGATGCTGGAGCGCGCGACGAGGACGATCAGAACCGCGGGCCTGCTGCTTGCGGCCTATTTCGTGCTCAACATCGTGCTGCGCACTGCGCTTCCGCATTCGCTTGAGCTCGACGAGGCCGAGCAATCCTTCTTCTCGCAATATCTGCTGGCGGGCTACGGCCCGCAGCCGCCTTTCTACAACTGGATGCAATATGCCGTCGTGTCGGTAACCGGCATGTCGATCGGCGCGCTTATCGTGCCGAAGAACATCCTGCTGTTCCTATCCTATCTCTTCTATGCCCTTGCCGGTCGGCGCGTGCTGAAGGACGAGGCGCTTGCCGCCGTCGCCATGCTGTCGCTGATCACCCTGCCCCAGGTCTCCTATATGGCTCAGCAGGATCTGACCCACACGACCGCACTGCTCTTTGCCAGTTCGCTGTTTCTCTACGGCTTTTTCCGAACCCTCGATCGACCGGATATCGGCAGCTATCTGCTGCTCGGGCTTGCCACAGGCATCGGGCTGATCTCGAAATATAATTTCGCGCTGATGCCAGCCGCCGCCTTGATCGCCATCCTGCCCGATGCCGAATGGCGGCGCAGGGCGCTCGACTGGCGTATGCTGGCGGCGATCGCCGTTGCCCTCGTCATCGTCCTGCCGCACGCGATCTGGCTGCAGGGCAATCTCGCCTTCGCTTCCTCCGATACTCTGGTCAAGATGGCCGCCGGCAACGAGCCGGCCGGCGTCGTGCGGATCGGCAAAGGTCTCTTCGCCTTTCTCGTCGCCATCGTCGCCTTTGCGGCGCTGCCGGTCGCCATTTTCGCCGCCGCCTTCCGCCGGGATTTTGTCCTGATGCTTTCGGCCGGCAGCCGCTGGACCGGGATGATGGAGCGGATGATGCTTGCGAGCCTTGCCGGGATCGTTCTGATCGTGCTGTTCACCGGTTCCACCACGGTGCGTGAACGCTGGCTAGACCCGTTCCTGCTGGTGCTGCCGATCTATTTCCTGGCGAAGATGCAGGCTGCCGGCATCGACCTTTCCGCCGGGCTGCGCCGCCTCAGGCCGGTGCTGCCGGTGCTGATGGCCTGCGTGCTGATCGCGCTCGGCCTGCGTGTCGTCGGCGCCGGGCTGGTCGGCGTCTACGCGAGGCCGAACGTGCCGATGGCCGGGCTTTCCCGCGAGATGGCGCGACAAGGGGAACCGGCGCTGGTGATCGCCTCGGATACCTATGTCGGCGGAAACATACGGCTGCAGTTTCCAGATGTGCCCGTGGTGATCCCGGATTTCCCGGCACCGGGCATTCCCGCCTTTGCCGAGGCGAAGGGGCCGGTGCTGATCGTCTGGCGCGGCAAGAAGACGGCGACGGCCGCGGATGCGATCATGCCGGAGCGGTTTTCATCGGCACTGGCAACGGCAGGCATCGCGCCGCAGGAGATCGGCTCGCTGTCGCTTCCCTATTATTTCGGCCGTCAGGGCGACAATTTCGCGCTCGGCTACGCCTGGGTTCGGCCGGAGAGATAGATGACCGACACCGACAGCCGCGACATCCGCCGGATTTTCCTCCTGCTGGCCGGCTATTTCGTGCTTCAGATCGGCGTGCGGCTGGCAACGTCGCATTCGCTCGATCTGGACGAGGCCGAACAGGCCTTCCGCTCGCAATGGCTTGCCGCCGGCTACGGCCCGCAGCCGCCCTTCTACAACTGGCTGCAATACGCGGTTTTCCAATTTACAGGCGTCTCGCTTGCCGCGCTTTCTATCGTAAAGAACCTTCTGCTGTTCAGTTCCTACCTGCTCTATGGCCTCACCGCGCGTCTTATCCTGCGCGACAAGGCGCTGGTGGCGATATCAACGCTCGGGCTGCTGACGATCCCGCAGATGGCTTTCGAGATGCAGCGCGACCTGACGCATACGGTCGCGGTGTTCTTCTCGGCCAGCATCTTCTTCTACGGCTTCATCCGCAGCCTGAAGCAGCCGAGCTTTGCCTCCTATCTGTTCGCCGGCATCGGCATCGGTTTCGGCCTGCTCGCCAAATATAATTTCGCCCTCCTGCCGGCGGCAGCGCTGATTGCCGCGCTGGCGGATGCGCGCCTGCGGCAGCGGATCTTCGATTGGCGGCTGGTGCTGACGGCTGCCGTGGCGCTTATCATCGTCCTGCCGCATCTCTTCTGGCTGAAGGACAATCTTGATTTCGCCACCGCCCGCACGCTGGAGAAGATGACCGCGAGCGGCGATGCCAGCTATCTCAAGCAGGTGGCCATGGGGACCAGCTCGCTTGCTCTCGCCACCATCAGCTTTGCCGGATTGACCGTGGCGGTGTTTGCGATCGTCTTCGGCAAGAGCCTTCGTCCGGCGCTCGCCGCCGGCTCGCAGTGGACGCAGCTCATCGAGCGGATGATGCTCGTCTTCCTCATCGGCATTCTGTTTCTGATCGTCTTCGGCGGTGCTGCCGGCATCAAGGATCGCTGGCTGGTGCCGATGCTCTTCATCCTGCCGCTCTATTTCTGCCTGAAGATCGAGGCCGCCGGCGTCGCGACCGGCAGGGCGTCCCGGCGTTTCATGGCGGTCGTCGCCATCATCATGATCGGCGTGCCGGCCGCCCTCTACGGCAGTGTCGCCGCCGCACGCTTCACCGGCCATTACGAACGGTTGAACAGGCCCTATGCCACGATGCTGGAAAACCTGCGCAAACAGGCCGAGCCGGCGGCGATCCTTGCCGGCGACAGCCTGCTTGCCGGCAATCTCAGGCAGGATATTCCCGATGTGCCGGTTCTCTCCGTCGATTACCCCGGCTTCCACCCGGATCTGGCCGGCCGGCAACCGCTGCTTCTCGTATGGCTGATCCCGCCGAAAGGGGGAAGCGAAGGGCTCCCGCCGGCCATGGCCGAATGGCTACAGGCCAATCTCGGCGCCTCCGCACCTCAGGCTTCGGTGATCGACGTGCCCTATTTCTATCAGCGCGGCAACGACCGCTACCGATTCGGCTATGTTTGGCTCAACCCTTGAGCTTAACATCAGGCGCATTGCCCTCGGCAGGATAGCCTCCCCCGACGTGCAGTCGGTATTGCAAAAGTATTGCATTTTGCCACATATTAAAGGGAAGGAGTCATCACATGGCACGCGCAAAGACTTTTTCGCTTGGCGACACCTATGACGGGATCCTGTCGGATCTTGTCCGCAACGGCCGATTCGGCACGGAAACTGAAGCCGTGCGGGCTGGCATCCGTATGCTCGCCGACCACGAACTAAAAATAGAAGCGCTGCGCAGGGACATTCAGGCGGCCGATTCCGAAATTGAAGCCGGCCTTGGCAAGGAATACACAACCGGCGCGGATATCCTCAATGACGTCATGAACGAAAGCTAAGGCCATTAAACCGAAGCGTCTGATTATCGCGCCATCCGCCATCAAGGATCTACGCAATATCCGGCGCTATATCGCCGAGAGCAGCCCCCACTACGCGCGGGAATTTCTGGACGACCTGACCGCAAAGATCGCGTGGATCGCCGAAGTGGACTTCACCGGATCTCCCCGTGACCACATCGCGGAAGGCCTGCGCGGCCTGCCATACCGGAACCGCTGTATCTACTATCGCTCCTATCACGACCGCGTCGTAATCCTACGCGTGAAACACGGCGCGGAGGATATCAAGCCACAGGATTTCGATCTTTAGGCCTGAGGGATTTACTGGACAACAAGCCGTCACGATCATTCCGTCGTCGGAACTGGCTCTGCCTACGCCCGGGTCGAGCAGCCGGGACGACGCAATCAGGATCTCAGCTCCGTCCAGGCCAAATCCAGCGCCAGCCTCGTAATCCTGGCCATCTCGTCCACCTCCGCGTGGCTGATGACGAGGGGCGGCGAGGCCAGCATGCGGTCGGCGGTGGCGCGCAGCACGAGGCCGTTGGCGAGCGCATGGTTGCGCACCAGCGCCCCGACCTGGTCGGGCTTCTCATAACGGGTGCGCGTGCTCTTGTCGGCGGCAAGCTGCAGGGCGCCCATCAGGCCGATGCTGACGGCCTCGCCGACGAGATCATGATCAGCGAGCGCCGCCCAAGCCCTGCCGAAATAGGGGCCGATATCGTCGCGCACCCGTTCGACCAATCGCTCCTCCTCGATGATGCGCAGGTTTTCGAGCGCGGCGGCGGCGCAGACCGGATGGCCGGAATAGGTGAAGCCGTGATTGAACTCGCCGACCTCGTCGATCAGCACATCGGCGATGCGGTCGCTGACGAGCACGCCGCCAATCGGCAAGTAACCGGAGGACAGCCCCTTGGCGATCGGCGCCAGATCCGGCTCGACGCCGAAATGCTGGTAGCCGAACCAGGCGCCCAGCCGGCCGAAACCGCAGATCACCTCGTCGGTCACCAACAGGATATTGCGCGCCTTGCAGATGCGGTCGATCTCCGGCCAATAGGTCTCGGGCGGGATGATGACGCCGGCAGCGCCTTGCACCGGCTCGGCGACAAAGGCGGCGACATTTTCCTCGCCCAACTCATCGATCTTCGCTTCGAGCTCGCGGGCGACCTTGAGCCCGAATTCATCAGGCGAGAGATCGCCGCCCTCGCCGTACCAGTAAGGCTGGCCGATATGGACAATGCCGGGTATCGGCAGGTCGCCCTGCTCATGCATATATTTCATGCCGCCGAGGCTGGCGCCGGCGACGGTCGAGCCGTGATAGCCGTTCTTTCTCGCGATGACGATCTTCTTCGACGGCTTGCCGACGGCGCTCCAGTAGACACGGGCCATGCGGAACCAGGTGTCGTTCGCCTCCGAGCCGGAGCCGGTGAAGAAGATATGATTGAACCGCTCGCCGGCATGGGCGGTGACCTTCTGGGCCAGCAGCGTCGCGGGCGCCGAACTCGTGCCGAAGAAGGTGTTGTAATAGGGCAGTTCGGTCATCTGCCGTGCGACGGCCTCGGTGATCTCCCGGCGGCCATAACCGATATTGACGCACCAGAGGCCGGCGAAGCCATCGAGATATTTCCGGCCATGGTTGTCGAAGATATGGACGCCCTCGCCGCGCTGGATGATACGCGTGCCATCGGCATTCAGCTTCTTCATGTCGGCGAAGGGATGCAGATGATGCGCGGCATCGATCGCCGCAAGGTTCGAGGGTGGGGAAGTATCGGGCATAAGGTGAGGACCCTCGCGGATTGAAAGGCTGCTATCGATGGGATAGGAGCTTGGCCTTGTCCCGGAGGATTTTCAAGGTCATGGCGAGCGACAGGATGGACGGCAAGACCGAGGGCAGCGACCCGCGTTTCGAAATCCTGATCGTCGGCATGAACGGCGAACTGCGCGGCAAGCAGCTTCCTTCAGGCGCCGAAGGCAAGATCTGGGCCGGCGACATTCGCCTACCGACATCGACGCAGTCGCTCGACATCTGGGGCGACGACAATGACGACATCACCGGCCTGTCGCTGACGATCGGCGATCCGGACGGCAAGGTCATCCCCGACCGGCGCAGCCTCGCGCCGATGCCTTGGGCGCCCGAAGGCTCGATGCAGGTGCTTGCCACCATGCATGAATTCGACGGCAGCCCGAGCTTCATGGATCCGCGCGCCATCCTCGCTTCGGTGGTCGAGCGCTATGCGGCGCGCGGCCTGACGCCTGTGGTGGCCACCGAGCTGGAATTCTACGTGATGTCGGGGGACTGGCGCGCGACCGGCCGCCCCTCCCCGCCCGAAAGCCTGACCTATCGTGGCGAACCGAACGGCTTTCAGCTCTACGACATGAGCGCCGTCGACGCGCTCGACGGCTATCTCGGGACGCTGAGGGCCTATGCGAAGGCGCAAGGACTGCCGGCGGATGCGACGACGGCGGAGTTCGGGCCGGGCCAGTTCGAGGTCAACCTGCTGCACCGCCCCGATGCGCTCGCCGCCGCCGACGATTGCCTCTGCCTCAAGCGCATCGCCGAGCAGGCGGCGCGCCGCCACGGGCTGAAATCGACCTGCATGGCCAAGCCCTATTCCGATCATGCCGGCTCCGGCCTGCATGTGCATGCCAGCATCATCGACAGCCAGGGCCGCAATATCCTCGATGCTAAGGGCGGCGAGCCGAAGCTCCTGAAATCGGTCACGGCAGGCCTGCTCGACAGCATGCGCGCGGCGCAGTTGATCTTCGCCCCCTTCGCCAACTCTTACCGCCGCTTCCAGCCGGGCTCGTTCGCGCCGGTCGACTTGACCTGGGGCAGCGGCCATCGCGGCACCGCGATCCGCATACCCGATCAGGACGGGCCGGCCGCCCGCATCGAGCATCGCGTCGCCGGCGCCGATGCCAATCCCCATCTACTGCTGGCGGCGATCCTCGGCGGCATGCTCCTGGGTCTCGATGGCGATCTCGACCCCGGCGAGGAGACGACGCCTTCACACATACCGGCGAATACGGCGCGGCTGACGCATGATTTCCTCAGCGCAGTCGAGACTTTCCGTGCCTCGCCCTTCATCGCCGACATCTTCGGCGCACGTTATCAGGCGCTTTACGGCGACACCAAGCGCAAGGAAGCGCTGGCGCATCTGCGCAGCGTTTCGGATTTCGACTATCGCACCTATCTGCCGCGGCTCTGAAGCATCCGGCCTCAGGCTGCGGGCTCGCGGCGTTCATGGGCATTCACCTGGGCGGCGAGCCCCTGCTTGACGAGGACCTTCAACTCGCCCGGATGCAGCCGGATGGAAACGTCGCGTGCAAGCGGCAGCAGCTCGCCGTCCATCACGCAATTGGCCTTGGAGCGCAGTTTCGGGAAATGCAGTTGCACCTCGGCCGGATGCATCACCATGACATCGGCGTTCTCGCGGACCTTGCCGCGCAGCATGTCGATGGCGAGACGGGCGACGCCGAGAGGCTTCAGTGGATTTGCCGTATAGAAGCCGAGCTCGCCGCTTCTCAGATTGTCGGCGTAAAGCAGCGCATTCTCGCCGAAGGGATTGTTGGAGACCGAGATTGCCGACACCCTGCGGCGCTCGCGCATGCCGGCTGCCTCGAATTCCACTTCGAATTCCGGCGGGTTGAAGACCACGCCGAGGGCGGCCTTCGTGCTCGCCCGGATCTTGCCGAGCCGCGAACGATAGCTGTAGGCGTTGCGGTAGCGCACCATGCGGGCATGCAGGCCGGCGGAAAACTGGTGGATGAACGGGCGGCCGTTGGCGCTGGCGATATCGACATTGTCGATCTCGCCGGTCGCCAGCACATCGAGCGCCTGCCAGATATCGAGCGGCACGCGCAGCGAGCGGGCAAAGAGGTTCATCGTGCCGGCCGGCACGACGCCGAGGGCAATGCCGTTTTTCCAGGCGATCGATGCCGCTGCCGAAATCGTGCCGTCGCCGCCGCCGGCGACGATGCCGTCGATATCGTCGCGCTTGGCCGCCCGCTCCATGGCAGGAATGATCTCTTTTCCGGAGAAGACGATAGCGTCGAAATCGTGCCCCGCGTCGCGGAACGCCTCCTCCGCCCTCTTTTCGTAGGCCAGCATGTCGGTGGTCCTGAAGGTGCCGCCGTCGCGATTGAAAAAGCCTACAAGCTTCATGAGGGCTCCCGTCCCTGGCGCGGAAATGCTCCTGCCTTTGCCCTGAGATGGTTGCGGCATTGGCGATTTCAAGCGCATCAGCCTTTCCGCAAGAATATCAGAAATGCAAATATTGCAACGGACATATGCACATAGCAGGACGCTGCACTGCGAAAAATGCACTCGACGCCTGCCGGTATATCACGGATAGATCACATATCGGAGAGATCGTCTCCACCTCCCGCCATAGACCACGATCGCCTCGCGGCCGCGCTTGCGCCGGAGGCCGTTGCCAAGCAAAAACCGTCCCGAGGAGCTCTCATGAGTGAGATCGCCATCAATGATTCCATCGACAGCCAGGATGAAGGACTGCCGTCGGCAACGACAGTGGCGCTGGTCCAGTTGGCGCTCGCCTGCGGCGGCTTCGGCATCGGCACCGGTGAATTTGCGATCATGGGGCTGCTGCCGAATGTCGCCGATACTTTCTCGGTGACGACGCCGCAGGCCGGCTACGTCATCAGCGCCTATGCGCTCGGCGTCGTCGTCGGCGCGCCCGTTATCGCTGTGCTCGCCGCCAAGATGGCGCGCCGCACGCTGCTCCTGACACTGATGCTGGTTTTTGCCGTCGGAAATATCCTCAGCGCCATGGCGCCGACTTTCGAATCCTTCACCTTCCTGCGCTTCGTTACCGGACTGCCGCACGGCGCCTATTTCGGCGTCGCCGCCCTGGTCGCCGCCTCGATGGTGCCGATACATCGCCGCGCCCGTGCCGTCGGCCGCGTCATGCTCGGCCTCACCGTCGCTACTCTTCTCGGCACGCCGCTGACGACGTTTTTCGGCCAGTCGCTCGACTGGCAGGTGGCGTTCTGGTCGGTCGGCATTGTCGGTCTGCTGACGGTGGCGCTGATCTGGTTCTACGTTCCCAAGGACAGGGTTTCCGAGGAGGCAAGCTTCCTGCGCGAACTCGGCGCCTTCCGCCGGTCGCAGGTATGGCTGACGCTCGGCATCGCCGCCGTTGGTTACGGCGGCATGTTTGCAATGTTCAGCTATATCGCCTCGACGACCACTGAGGTGGCGATGCTGCCGGAAACGGCCGTCCCGATCATGCTGGTGCTTTTCGGCGTCGGCATGAATGCCGGCAATTTCATTGGCTCCTGGCTTGCCGACAAATCGCTGCTCGGCACGATCGGCGGCTCGCTCGTCTATAATATCGTCGTGCTGACCACCTTCTCGCTGACCGCCGCCAATCCCTATATGCTCGGCCTCTCGGTCTTCCTGGTCGGCTGCGGTTTTGCCGCCGGCCCGGCGCTGCAGACTCGGCTGATGGATGTCGCCGCCGATGCGCAGACGCTTGCCGCCGCTTCCAACCATTCCGCCTTCAACATCGCCAATGCGATCGGCGCCTGGCTCGGCGGCCTCGTCATCGCCTGGGGCTACGGTTTTGCGGCAACCGGTTATGTCGGCGCCGCACTCTCTTTCCTCGGCCTCTTCGTCTTTGCAGCCTCCGTGCGGCTGGAGCGCCGCAGCCGGAGCATGCAGGCTGCGTAAAGCATCTCCGCTCGCAATGGGCGGGGGTGCGACATTCTGGCGTTAAGCATTTACCCCGCTTGACTTTTTTTGCGTTCGGGACCACCTAGAACCTCACGCGGACGGCACTCGTCCGCGGATTTCAACGGAGCCATCTTCACGATGCCAAGCGACAGTAGAAGTCGATTGCCTTTGCCGTACGCGGCCCTCGTGCGCTGACCGACTCCTGTCGGCTCGCCCGTTCGGGACGCTACGGCGGATCGACGGAAAGGCGAGCCTTAATGAACATCAATCGCTTCCCACTTCGGGCAGGCCATGCCGCCCGTGCCTTCATCAACAACAGCCGCGGCGCAACGATCGCCGAACGCGTCGATGCGTTGAACGCGCTGACCGTCCAGGATGCCGGGCGTGTGCTGACCGGCATGCCGCTCGACTATGCCGTCAACATTCTCGATCGGCCGGAGCTGCGCAACGCCGCACAGATCCTGGCGCTGATCAGCGCCGAGGATGCCGCACGGCTGCTGCACGGCATGTCCAACGACCGTGTCGCCGACGTGCTGCTCGAACTCGACGGCGAGACCCGCGGCCGGCTGTTCGCCAGCCTCGACGAGCCGGTGCGCATCGCGATCCAGCACCTGATGGGCTATCCGCCGCGCACGGCCGGCGGCATCATGACGACGGAATTCGTCAGCGTGCCGGTCAGTTGGACTGTTGCCCAGACGCTCGATCATGTGCGCCAGGTCGAACGCTCGCGGGAAACCGTCTACGCCATCTATGTGCTCGACGAGGCCAGCCATGCGCTCATGCATGTGGTGACGCTGCGCCGCCTCATCACAGGCGAGCCTGAGGCTTCCATCCTTTCGGTGGCGCAGAAGGGCACGCCAGTTTCGGCCGATCCGCTGATGAAGCAGGAGGATGTCGCCCGGCTGATCCGCAAGCACGACCTGCTCGCCTTGCCGGTCACCGACGACCATGGGCAGGTGCTCGGCATCGTCACCGTCGACGACGTGATCGACACGATGATCTCGGACACGACGGAAGCCGCCCAGAGGTTCGGCGGCATGGAGGCGCTCGGCCAGCCCTATATGAAGATCGGCTTTGCCGGCATGATCCGCAAGCGCGCCGGCTGGCTCGCCGCCCTGTTCCTCGGCGAAATGCTGACGGCAAGCGCCATGCAGCATTTCGAAGGTGAGCTTGAGAAGGCCGTGGTGCTGACGCTGTTCATCCCGCTGATCATGAGCTCGGGCGGCAATTCCGGCTCGCAGGCGACGTCGCTGATCATCCGGGCTTTGGCGCTCGGCGAGCTGAAGCTGTCGGACTGGTGGAAAGTGCTCCTGCGCGAACTGCCGACGGGCATCGTGCTCGGCGCGATCCTCGGCCTCGTCGGCTTTATCCGCATCGTCTTCTGGCAGTCGGCCGGCCTCTACGACTACGGCCCGCACTGGCAGATGGTCGCCGTCACGGTGTTTGCCGCCCTGATCGGGATCGTCACCTTCGGCTCGATCTGCGGCTCGATGCTGCCCTTCCTGCTGCAGAAGCTGCGGCTCGATCCGGCCAGCGCCTCGGCCCCCTTCGTCGCCACGCTGGTCGACGTCACCGGGCTCGTCATCTACTTCTCGGTGGCGCTACTCATCCTCAGCGGGACACTGCTGTAGAGCAAAAGGCCCCTCACCCTAACCCTCTCCCCGTAAAACGGGGAGAGGGGACGTGCCATGCGAGGCGTTTCCGAGGGACCGAGACGTTACGGCTTGGTCCCTTCGCCCCGTTAAAACGGGGAGAAGGTGGCGGCAGCCGGATGAGGGGCAGGCTCCGGGCGCCAGCCGAGAAAAAAGTATTGTTCGTCAACCAACGGCCAGCAAGCCCGAAGGAAATCATCTTCCCTCAGGCAGCTTCAGCGGCCCATGCGTTTTGATGCTGCGGATGGCGAAGTTGGAGCGGATGTCGCTGACATTCGGCAGGGTCAGCAGCGTCTCCGTCAGCAGCCGTTCATAGGCGGCGAGGTCCTCCACCACCACTTCGGCCAGGAAATCGGCCGTGCCCGAAATCAGGAAGCAGGAGACGATCTCGGGGATGGCGAGCAGCGCCTTCTGCTGCGCCTCGGAATTCTCGCGGCTGTGATGGACGACCTTGAATTCGACGAAGACGGTCAGCCCGAGACCGACTTCCTTGCGGTCGATATCGGCGGTGTAACCGCGAATGACGCCGGAGCGTTCGAGATTGCGGATGCGGCGCAGGCAGGGCGACGGCGAGAGGTTCACCTTCTCGGCGATTTCGACATTGGTGGCCCGCGCATCCTCCTGCAGGCACTTCAGGATGGCGATATCGAATTTATCGAGATTTGGCATTTTCGCGATTCCTGTTGGCACCATTTGGCAGAAGATTGCGCATAGCATGATTTTTGAGCCATAGATAGCAAGGACATGCCCCACCCTCCTGATCTAATCTTTTCCTCGACCGGAAGGCTCCGGATGAAGGAAGGGACAGGACGATGACCACCATTGCATTTACCAACGACAAGTCGCCATCGCAGGCACTGGGTTATGCCGGCGGCACTGTTACCGTGCTGATCTGGGCGACATGGTTTCTTGTCACCCGCCACAGCGCCGCAACGCCGCTCGGCTCGATCGACATCGGGCTGATCCGCTTCGGCATTCCCGCCCTGGTCCTGTCGCCGGTCTGGCTGAGGACCGGGCTGCTGCCGAAGGGCCTGCCGCTGCATCTGCTGGCGATCATGGTGTCCGGCTCGGGCGCCGTCTTCTTCCTGCTGACCACGCTGGCAATCCATTCGACGCCGGCTGCCTCCTCAGGCATTCTGCTCGGCGGCTCGATGCCGCTCGCTGCGGCGCTGATCGGCATCGTGCTGTTTGGCGAAAGACCTGATACCACCCGCATCGCCGGGCTCGTCGCGATCGTCGCCGGCGTGCTGATCCTGCTGACGCGGAGCCTTGCGGACGCCTCGCTGGCATGGACGAGCTTCGTGCTGCTGCCGGCCGGCGCCGTTCTGTGGGCGAGCTATACGCATGCCTTCCGCCGCTCGGGCCTGACGGCCGTGCAGGCAAGCGCGCTGATCGCCGTCTGGTCCTTCCTGATCATGGGCGTGCTGGCGCTTATCTTCGGCATCTCGCTGCCGCAGGCGCCTCTCCCGGAAATCGGCCTGCAGGTGCTGAGCCAGGGCATGCTTTCCGGTCTCGTCGCCATGGTCGCCTACGGCACCGCCGTCAGGACCCTCGGCGGAACACAGGCCGCCGCCTTCACGGCGCTGACCCCGGTATTGGCAACGCTCGGCGGCGGCTTGTTGCTTGGCGAGGCGATCGGCCTGGCGGAAATCAGCGCCGCCGTGATCACCGGCATCGGCGTTGCGCTTTCCACCGGCATCGCCGCCCAGCGCCGCTGACCGCCAGCTAGGGCCAACAAAGGTCGAAAGCCGCCGACAGCCATCGCTGCGGCGGCTTTTTCAATGAAGGTGATTTTACCAGCTCAAGCCTGGATGACGACGACCCTGGCGCCGACTTCGACGCGGCTGTAGAGATCGATCACGTCGTGGTTCATCATGCGGATGCAGCCGCTCGACATGGCGAGACCGATCGATTGCGGCTGGTTGGTGCCGTGAATACGGAAATGCGTGTCGCCGCCGCCACGATAGAGATACATCGCCCGTGCACCGAGCGGGTTGTTCGGGCCGCCCGGCATGCCGCCGGCAAGCTTGCGATAACGCTCTTCGCGGGCTTGCATGTTTTCGGTCGGCGTCCAGCTCGGCCACTCGGCCTTGCGGCCGATATAGGCGTTGCCGGCAAAGGCCAGCCCCTCGCGGCCGACGCCGACGCCGTAGCGCACTGCCCTGTTGTCACCGAGGACATAGTAAGCGCGCCGTGCCGGGGTATCGACGACGATCGTGCCCGCTGCATGAGTGGTTTCATAGGCCACTTCCTGACGGCGGAGCTCCGGCTTGATCTTGTCGATCGGCACCTGCTTCAACGGGAATTTTTCATCCGGAAGTGCGGCGTAATTCGTCTGACTGTTCAGGCCGGTCGCAGAGCAGCCGGCGACAAAAAGCGGCAGAGCGATCAGGAAGCCCCGGCGGGAGATCGTCATGAATGTGTCCTTAGTGCGTCAACATGATGTCGCAAGCTAAGGAGATTATGGTTAATGAAACGCTAAAGGAGCACAGCAGACAGAGATAACGACTGCGTTATCATGTATAGCCCACCGCTATTTCACGACAGTTTCAATATTGCCCGCCAGCGCGAGATATTGATCAGCCGAAAAGTTTTCCCATCCGTCTTGCGGCGCACGATTGAGTTGTGGCGAAAGAGCGGAATAGATACCGAAGAATCCATCGGAGAGTTGGTCGCGCCGGGCCATGTAAGCCGCCTTCGATAGGCCGCCCTCGCTTTCCCGACTCAGGATTTCTTCGTTCCCTGCCGACATTGACCAGACCAACCGGGTGTTCGCAGTGCAAATGTCGACAACAGGATTCCAGCCGGCACAACTGCCTACGACGATTTCGTCATCCCCCCAGATGTCCCGGCGCAAGAAATCCGACAGTCGCATTTGATCGTGGAACCCATCTGTTGCGATGCGAAGGCGTGCAATGCGAATATATTTCTTATCCGGCGGCGGAAGCTGCGGCACCTTGATGGTCTGCAGCAGATAGGGCGGCTCCGACTCGAAGCGGATTTCGAGAAAGGGCCGGTAGCCCCAGAGTAGAGGCACGGGCGCCTCGCTTCCGCCATCCATCCACAGTCGGGCGGTCCCAGAAATTTCGAGACCTCGCGCATCGTCGCGCCACGCGTAAGCGGCCCGAGCGCTCCTGTTCGAAGAAAGGAGAGCAGGGAAAGCGTAGCAGATCTGGGATGGCGGACGACCATCCGATCTACATGTTCGGATAGACCGGCCCCTCGCCGCCCTGCGGCGGCACCCAGTTGATGTTCTGGTTGGGATCCTTGATGTCGCAGGTCTTGCAGTGCACGCAGTTCTGGGCGTTGATGACGAAGGTGTCCTCGCCGTCCTTCTCCACCCACTCATAGACGCCGGCCGGACAGTAGCGCGTCGACGGGCCGGCATAGATGTCGTGTTCCGACCGCTTCTGCAGCCCGATGTCCTTGACCTGCAGATGCACCGGCTGGTCCTCCTCGTGATTGGTGTTCGACAGGAACACCGAGGACAGGCGGTCGAAGGTCAAAACGCCGTCCGGCTTCGGATAGGCGATCGGCTTGTGCTGTGCTGCCGGCTCCAGCGACTGCGCATCGGTCTTGCCGTGGCCAAGCGTGCCGAAGAAAGAAAAGCCGAACAAGGTATTGGTCCACATGTCGAGGCCGCCAAGCGCCACACCGAGTGCCGTGCCGAACTTCGACCACAGCGGCTTGACGTTGCGCACCCGCTTGAGATCCTTGCCGATGTCGCCCTTGCGCCAGTCGTTCTCGATCTCGGCCACCTCGTCATGGCTGCGGCCAGCTTCGATGGCAGCGGCCAGCTTCTCGGCCGCGAGCATGCCCGACAGCACCGCATTGTGGCTGCCCTTGATGCGGGGAACGTTGACGAGACCCGCCGAACAACCGATCAGCGCTCCGCCGGGGAAAGACAGCTTCGGCACCGACTGATAACCGCCCTCTGTGATGGCACGCGCCCCATAGGAGAGCCGCTTGCCGCCCTCGAAGGTGCCGCGGATCGCCGGATGGGTCTTGAAGCGCTGGAATTCCTCGAAGGGATAAAGGTAAGGGTTCTTGTAATTGAGATGAACGACGAAGCCGACGGCGACCAGATTGTCTTCGAGGTGATAGAGGAAGGAACCGCCGCCGGTCTTCATCCCCAATGGCCAGCCGAAGGAATGCTGCACCAGGCCCTGCTTGTGGTTCTCCGGCTTGACCTGCCAGAGTTCCTTGATGCCGATGCCGAATTTTTGGGGTTCGCGGTCCTTCTGCAGATCGAACTTGGCGATCAGCTGCTTGGCGAGCGAGCCGCGCACGCCTTCGCCGATCAGCGTGTACTTGCCGCGCAGCTCCATGCCGCGGGTATAGTTCGGGCCGGGCTCGCCATTCTTCTCGATGCCCATGTCGCCGGTGGCAACGCCGATGACCGCGCCCTTGTCGTCATAGAGCACTTCGGCCGCGGCAAAGCCCGGATAGATCTCGACCCCGAGCTCTTCGGCCTTGACCGCCAGCCACCGACAGACGTTGCCGAGCGAGACGATGTAATTGCCGTGATTGTTCATCAACGGCGGCATCAGGATGTTCGGCAGGCGGATCGAGCCGGCCGGGCCGAGCAGCAGGAAGTGGTCTGATGTGACTTCGGTCTTGAAGGGATGATCGGCCTCGTCGCGCCAGCCGGGCAGCAGCCGGTCGATGCCGATCGGATCGACCACAGCGCCCGAGAGGATATGGGCGCCGACCTCGGCGCCCTTCTCCAGGACGACGACCGACAGTTCCGGGTTGACCTGCTTCAGCCGGATTGCCGCCGAAAGACCGGCCGGACCGGCGCCGACGATCACCACGTCGAATTCCATGCTCTCGCGTTCAGGCAACTCAGTCGTCTCGGTCATTCACTCGTCTCCGCTTGGCGGCGCGCAGCCGTCATCCCTCTCAGGCACTTTCTGTCAAAACGAGAAAGCATTGTCGAGCCGGGATACGACAGCCAATCTTCAATTCGCACAATGATAGGCCCTGCGCGCCAGAATTATATAACGTTTACGTCAACGTCAATTAGCAAACGCCGCCGAACCGGTGACACGCCCTTTCCTTTTCCGCCGCGTGCGCCTTATACATCGCTCTAAGATATAGGAGGACAATCATGGATCTCGGCATCGAAGGCAAACGGGCGCTCGTCCTCGCCTCCTCACGTGGGCTCGGCCTCGGCATCGCCACAGCACTGGCCCGCGAAGGCGCCAACGTGCTGCTTTGCGGGCGCAGCGGCGAGCAGTTGGAGGCCAATTGCAAGGCGATCAACAGCGAAGGCAAAGGCCGGGCCGACTGGATCTGGGCCGACCTCGGGGATGAACGCTTCGTCGAGACGGCGACAGCGGCGGTGAAGGAGAAGTTCGGCGGACTCGATATCCTCGTCAACAATACCGGCGGGCCGACGCCCGGCACGACCGAGGAGATGACGGGTGAAAAGCTCGAGACCTATTTCCTTTCCATGGTCGCCCGCGTCATCACGCTGACCAATGCGCTGCTACCCGGCATGAAGGCGCAGGGCTGGGGCCGGATCCTGACGGTGGCCTCCTCAGGGGTGATCGAACCGATCGCCAATCTGGCGCTGTCCAATACGCTGCGCCCGGCACTGGCCGGCTGGAGCAAGACGCTTGCCACCGAAGTGGCGGGCTTCGGCGTGACCACCAACCTGCTCCTGCCGGGCAGCATCCTGACCGCACGGCTCGACGATCTCGACGGGGCGGCGGCAAAGCGGACAGGCAAGAGCCTCGAAGAGATCCGCACCGACAAGGAAGCGCGCATCCCGGTCGGCCGCTACGGCCGCGTGGAGGAATTTGCCGCAACCGCGGCCTTCCTGTGCAGCCAGCCGGCAAGCTACATCACCGGTTCGCTGATCCGCTGCGACGGCGGCGCGGCCCGATCCGTCTGACCTCTGCCTCAGCCGGCATGGGCCGCAACAGCGGCCCAACTCGCCGCACTTTGGACCATCGATCCGACATGGGCCGGATCGTCGGCAAGCTCGGACAGACGGTGGAAGCCGGTCAGGATTGAAATGCGCCGCCGGTCGAGCCGGCGTCCGGTCAGCATTTCATAGGCCGATATGATGCGGGCGGTCAGATCGGGCGAGATGAAGTTCGAATAGATGAACTCCTGGTGCAACGGCCCGAAGCCCGAATCGGCGAAATCGTAAATGCCGTTGAGCCTGCCTTGCGCATGATTGAAGGCCATATTCCAGCCATGACCGTCGAAGAAGCCGTAGATATTGCCGTGGGGATCGGGCGGCAAGCTTTCGAAATCCGAAATAACAGCCTCGGCAAAGGGCCTGATCTCGGGCGGCAGCAGCGGTAAAGCCTCTGTTCGCACTGTCTCGGGCGATTGCCAGGGCTGGATCGGCCCGGCGCCGGCCGAGCGTATCCGATCGGCATCGAGCACATGCAGCTCGGCGTAAAAGCGCGCCAGATCGTCGGCGAGGTGCTGACGATCGCCTTCGCCAAGCGCAGCGTAATCGTCGGCAATGAGATGTTCGCCGTCGATCTTGGCATGGCTGGAAAAGATCGGGGGCCCGTCGTGAATGCGCATGTCGGGAACCGCCATCGACAGCGCCGGCCTGATGATGTCGAGCAAGGCGGCTTCCTTCACAAGCGCTCTTTCCGCGCCTGAATGACGGGGAAATTTGAAGATCAGCGTGTCATCGACATCGACGGCAAGGGAATCCCAGCCCTTCGCCGCCAGCTTGAAGGCGGAGGCCGTGAGTTCAGGAAATACGCTTATGATGAGAGAGCGAAATTCGCTGGCGTTCAACTCGGTCATGATGACCTGCTTTCTCGGGTTTTTCCCGTGTTTTTCGCCGGGCAACGAATGGCACGCGGGCCGACAGCGTCTTGTTTCGCGCCGCCTGCCCCTCCGCCGTCAAACGGCACCGGGTTACACTGGGTCTATATTAGTATAGTTTGAATATTACGGAATATTCATTACAAAAATTTAAGCCGTTATAACCACTTAGTGATGGCGACCGGGGAATTATGTCTTTTTTGCGCCGCAATATAAGCGGCTCAATCAGAGCATAAATTCGCAAACCCCGTTCAACCCCCGGTCTCGCCCATGAAGAAATTTTCGATCACTGTCAGCGTTATCGTAGTTGCCGCCGTCGGAGTCTGGCAATTCGGGAATCAGATTCCTTATGCCTCCCGCATTCCCTACCTCTCGCAGTTCATCAAACCGCCGGTTAGCGGCAATGGCGGGCAGCCGGCACAGGGCGATCAGGCGCAGGCCGATCAAGCGCAGAACGGTGGCCAGCATCAGGGCGGCGGGCGCAGACACGGCGGCGGCGGCCCAACCGTCGTCAAAACCGTCGCGGCGGTGAAAACGACGCTGCCGACGGATGTGACCGCGACCGGCTGGGCCGATGCCGATGACAACACGACCATTGCCGCACAGGAACAGGGCCTGATCGTCAGCATCGATGCGCAGGATGGGGCAACTGTCAAAGCCGGCGACTTGATCGCCAAGCTGGACGACCGGACGGCCAAGGCGGCGGTCGACAAAGACAAAGCGATGATCGTGCGTGACACGGCGACGCTTTCGGAATCCGAGACCGAATTGACGCGCGCGCAGGATCTCTTCAACCAGAAGGCCGGCACCCAGCAGAGCCTCGACCAAGCGGTCGCTGCCCGCGATACCGCCGCCGCCACCGTCGACGCCGACAAGGCCTCGCTTGCCTCCGATCAGATCATCCTCGAAAACACTGATATCCGCGCTCCCTTCGACGGCCGGCTCGGCGATATCGCCATCAGCAAGGGCGCCTTCCTCAATGCCGGCTCGGCCGTCGTCACCATCGCCAAATACGATCCGATCTATGTTAAATTCCATCTGCAGGAGCGTTACCTGCGCACCTTGAAAAGTGCCCTGGCAGCCGGTCCGGTCGAGGTCAGCACCGTTCCCAGTTCCACCAAGGGCCAGATCAGGAAGGGCGAGATCAGCTTCTACGACAACACGGTCGACACCGCCTCGGGCACGATCCTCGCCAAGGCGAAATTCGAAAACGCCTCCGGCGCGCTCTGGCCCGGCCAGTCGGTCAATATCGTGGTGCATTTCAACAATGACGACCAGCAGGTGGTGGTGCCGACGGTTGCCGTCAGCCCCGGTCCCGACGGTTTCTTCGCCTTCGTCGCCAAGGACGGCAAATCGCATCTGACGCCGGTCACCGTTGCCCGCGCCAATGGCGGCTTCACCGCCATCGAGTCCGGTCTTTCGGAAGGCGACCATGTCGTCATCGAGGGCCAGGGCCAGCTCAGCGACCAGCAGGCGATCAACGAGCAATTCGATGAAAAGGCGCTTGATGTCGCCTCCGCCGAAGAGCCTCGGCAACAGCATCAGTCCGAGACGATCGCGGTGGGAGCTCAGCAATGATCCCCAATTTCTGTATCCAGCGCCCCGTCGCCACGACGCTGCTCGCCATCGGCGTCATTCTGGCCGGTCTTGCCGGTTATCGGCTCGTGCCGGTCGCGGCCCTGCCGCAGGTCGATTTCCCGACGATCAACGTTTCGGCGCAGTTGAGCGGCGCCTCACCGCAGACGATGGCGACCTCGGTCGCCACGCCGCTGATCAAGCAGTTCGAAACCATTCCCGGGATCAGCGAAATCAGCGCCTCGAGTTCGCTCGGCAGCAGCAGCATCGTGCTGCAGTTCGACCTCAATCGCGATATCGACGCCGCTGCAGCCGATGTGCAGGCGGCAATCTCGCATGCGACACGTCAGCTGCCCGACAATCTGACGACGCCGCCGAGCTACCGCAAAACCAACCCGGCCGATGCGCCGGTCATGCTGCTTTCGGTACAGAGCAACACCATGCCGCGCAGCAAGCTCGACGAGATCGCGGAGGATATTATCTCGCCGTCGCTTTCGACGTTGCCCGGCGTTGCCCAGGTCAGCGTCTACGGTGCGCAAACCTATGCCGTGCGCGTCGAGGTCGATCCCAACAAGTTGCTCACCCGCGGTATCGGCATCGATACCGTCAACAAGGCGCTTGCTGCCGCCAACAGCCAGCAGCCGGTGGGAACGCTGCAGAACAACTCGCAGAGCATGACCATCACGGCAAACACCCAGCGCACCAACGCCGAACAATTCCGCTCGCTGGTCATCGCCAATCCGAACGGCGCGCCGATCCATCTCGGCGATATCGCCGATGTGCAGGACAGCGTCGAGAACCAATATACCGGCAGCTGGTATGACGGCCAGCGCGGCATCATCCTCGCCATCCAGCGTCAGCCGGATGCCAACACGGTCGATGTCGTCGACGCGATCAACGCCAAGCTGCCGCAGCTTCACGCCGAAATCCCGCCCTCAGTCAATACGGTCGTGATGAACGACGCGGCAAAACCCATTCGCGCCGCGATCGCCGACGTGAAGTTCACGCTGTTCCTGACGATCGGTCTCGTCGTTCTCGTCATCTATCTCTTTACCGGCCATGCCACGGCAACGATCATTCCGGGACTTGCCGTTCCGCTGTCGCTGATCTCGACCTTCGGCATGATGTATGTGCTCGGCTACAGCATCGACAACATCTCGCTATTGGGGTTGACGCTCGCGGTGGGGCTGGTGGTCGACGACGCGATCGTCATGCTCGAAAACATCCTGCGCCATGTCGAAGAAGGCATGCCGGTGCGGGAAGCGGCGATCAAGGGGGCGGGCGAAGTCAGTTACACCATCATCTCCATGTCGGTTTCGCTGATTGCGGTGTTCATCCCGATCCTGCTGATGGGCGGCGTCGTCGGCCGGGTGTTCAACGAATTCGGCATGGTGGTCGCCATCGCCATCATCTCGTCGGCGATCGTCTCGCTGACCGTGACGCCGATGCTCGGCTCGCGCCTGTCCAACAACCACAGTCGCCCGCCGCTGCTCATCCGCATCTTCGATGCCGGTTTCGAGCGGACGCTCAACGGCTATGACAATGCGGTCGGCTGGTGCCTTCAGCACCGCCTGACCATCCTCGGGGTTTTCCTCGGCTCGGTGGCGTTGACGATCTATTTCTTCATGACGCTGCCGACGAGCTTCTTCCCGCAGGAAGATATCGGCCGCCTGACGATCAGCACGCAAGCGCGGCAGGACATTTCCTATACCGCCATGGAAGCGCTGCAGCAGCAGGCGGCAGCCGCCGTCAAGGCAAATCCGGCGGTCAACCACGTGATGTCGACGATCGGCGGCAACCCGAACAAGCCGCAGAACAACGGCTCGATGTTCGTCGAACTCAAGGACAAGAAGGAGCGGCCGCCGCTTGACCAGACGCTGCGCGAGCTGCGCGCTGCGATCAACAAGATCCCCGGATTGCAGGCCTTCGTGACGCCGAACCAGAGCCTGCGCTTCGGCGGCCGCCAGACTGCCAGCCAGTATCAGTTGGTGGTGCAGGCGCTCAGCGCCGACCAGACCAACCTGTGGGCGGGCAAGATCCAGGCGGCAATGCGTGGCGACCGCGGCCTGTTCACCGACGTGACCTCGGACGCCCAGAACAACGCCCTGCAGGCCAATATCGTCATCGACACCGAACGGGCGGCCGCCTACGGCATCGACAATGACACGCTGCGCACGACGCTGCAGGAATCCTTCAGCGGCTATGCGGCCGCCGAAATCCAGTCGACCGGCGACAGCTACGACGTCATCGTCGAATACGACACCAGCAAACCCTGGGACGACCAGAAACTGTCGGAAATCCGGGTCGCCTCCGCCAATGGAAGCCTGGTGCCGCTGTCGAACTTCGCGCATGTGCAACGCACCACCGGCCCGGTGACCATCAACCAGACGGGCCAGCTGGTCTCGACCACGGTTTCCTTCAACCTGCCGGAAGGCGTGTCGCTCAGCGATGCGACGGCGGCGGTCGAACAGATCAAGAAGGACATCAGCGTGCCGGCAGATGTCTTCACTTCCTATGGCGGCACGGCTGAAATTTTCCAGCAGTCGCAGGGCAATACGCCCTACCTGATCCTGGCGGCGGTGCTGACCATCTATGTCGTGCTCGGCGTGCTCTATGAGAGCTTCATCCATCCGCTGACCATTCTCTCCGGCCTGCCGGCCGCCGCCTTCGGCGCGCTGCTGGCGCTGAAGATCATGGGCTTCGATCTGTCGATCATCGCCCTGATCGGCCTGCTGATGCTGATCGGCATCGTCAAGAAGAACGCGATCATGATGATCGACGTAGCGGTGGAGACCATGCGCACGACCGGCGAAAAGGCGACGGCGGCGATCCACGAGGCCTGCGTGCGGCGCTTCCGGCCAATCATGATGACGACCTTCTGCGCCCTGCTCGGCGCCCTGCCGATCGCGCTCGGCACCGGCGCAAGCTCGGAGCTGCGCCAGCCGCTCGGCATCGCCGTCGTCGGCGGCCTGATCGTCTCGCAGATGCTGACGCTGTTCATCACCCCGGTCATCTTCGTCGAGATGGACCGCTTCGGAAACTTCCTCGGCCGCCTGATGGGCGGAAAAAAGGTGGAGGAACCGGTGGTAAGGGAGGCAAGGGCAATGGCAGCCGAATGATGACGGCCCTCTGAGTTCGGCATCACCCATCAGCCCTTGCGGCGCACTTCTTTTCCCTGCCCGGGAGAAGAAGTGCGCCTGCGATCACATCCGCTTTCGATCCTCTTGAATGTGTCACGCCTCTGTGGCATCACCCGCCCTCCTTGATCCGGGCGTTGACACGCCCTTTCGCGGAGCAACGCTCCGTCTCCAATAACAATCGGCATGAAAGAGGTGCGGGCATGGCTCAGGCGCTGGGTTTGGACTTCGGCACGACCAATACGGTTCTCGCCATGGCGGATGGCGGGGCGACGCGCTCGATGGCGTTCACCAGCACGGCAGGCACGGCCGACAGCATGCGCACGGCGCTTTCCTTCATGAAGGATGCGCAGCTTGGCGCCTCGGCGCTGAAGGTGGAGGCCGGCCATGCGGCGATCCGCCAGTTCATCGACAATCCCGGCGAATGCCGCTTTCTGCAGTCGATCAAGACCTTTGCGGCCAGCGCGCTGTTCCAGGGCACGCTGATCTTCGCCAAGCGGCATAATTTCGAGGATCTGATGGAGGTTTTCGTCAGGCGGCTGCGCAACTATGCCGGCGACAACTGGCCGTCCGACGTCAGCCGCATCGTCACCGGCCGGCCGGTGCATTTTGCCGGCGCCAGCCCCGATCCTGATCTCGCGACCGAACGCTACAACGAGGCGCTGTCGCGCTTCGGCTTTCCCGAAATCCACTATGTCTACGAGCCGGTCGCCGCCGCCTTCTACTTCGCGCAGAATCTGAAGCAGGATGCGACCGTGCTGGTTGCCGATTTCGGCGGCGGCACGACCGACTATTCGCTGATCCGCTTCGAGATCGTCGCCGGCAAGCTGACGGCAACGCCGATCGGCCATTCCGGCGTCGGCGTCGCCGGCGACCATTTCGACTACAGGATGATCGACAACATCGTCGCGCCGCAGATCGGCAAGGGCAGCCATTTCAAAAGCTTCGACAAGATCCTTGAAGTCCCGTCCAACTACTATTCCAGCTTCGGCCGCTGGAACCAGCTGTCGATCTTCAAGACCACACGCGAATTCGAGGATCTGAAGAAGCTGGTGCGCACCAGCCTGGAACCGGAAAAGCTCGAAATCTTCATCGACCTCATCGACCATGACGAGGGTTACCCGCTCTATCAGGCGGTGTCGGCGACGAAGATGGCGCTGTCGGCCGCCGAGGAGGCGCCTTTCGATTTCGCGCCGCTCGGCAGCGGCGGACACCGCAGCATCAAGCGCCGCGACTTCGAAGGCTGGATTTCAGAGGATCTCGCCCGTATCGAAGGCGCGCTCGACGACGTGCTCGACAAGACCGAGACAAAGGCGTCAGAGATCGACAAGGTGTTCCTGACCGGCGGCACCTCCTTCGTGCCAGCGGTACGCCGCATCTTCACCGAGCGCTTCGACCGCGACCGGATCGAAAGCGGCGGCGAGCTGTTGTCGATCGCCCACGGCTTGGCACTGATCGGCGAACGCGACGACATCGCGCAATGGACTGTGCAATAGATCAGGCAAGGACGGGCAATCCGTCGCCTGCCCTTTCAATGCCGCAGTCTCTCCGCTAAACCTGTCCCTATGATCTCCGCCAACGACCTTTCCCCCGCCGAGCTTGCAGCGCTTCTGCATTTCCATGCGGATGCCGGCGTGGAATGGCTGCTGGAGGAAGAGGCGATCGACCGCTTCGCCGAGTTCGAAGCGATGAAGGCCGCCCGGCGCCCGGCGACGCAGGCGCAACCTGCCGCCGCCGGTGAACGAGCCGTGCCCGGCGAAGGCCGGGCATCGCCGCGCCCGAATGCAGCGGCACGCCCTGCCCCGGCCGAACGCGCCGCTTCCGGGCCGCAACCGGCCATCCCGGACGGCGAGGCAGTGCAGCAGGCGCGTTTCGTCGCCGAATCCGCGCGGTCGCTGGCAGAACTTAAAACCGCGATCGAGGCTTTCAACGGCTGCAACCTCAAGCACAGTGCCCGCTCGACCATCTTTGCCAGCGGCGATGCCGAGAGCGGTATCATGGTGATCGGCTCGGCGCCCGGCGCCGAAGACGATCGCGAAGGCATACCCTTCTCGGGGAAATCCGGCCAGTTGTTCGACAAGATGCTGGCGGCGATCGGGCTGACGCGCTCGAGCGTTCTGCTGACGCAGGTCATTCCCTGGCGGCCGCCCGGCAATCGTGCGCCCTCGGCGGCAGAAATGGACATCTGCCGGCCCTTCATCGAGCGGCAGATCGCGCTGGCCGAACCCAAGGCGATTCTGCTGCTCGGCAATTTTGCGGCTCGCTTCTTCTTCGGCGAAAACGACACGATTCACGGCCTGCGCGGCCGTTGGAAGGAGATTGCCGCTGCGGACTGTGTCATTTCTGCCATAGCCAGCCTGCATCCGCAGGATCTGCTGACCGCGCCGGTCAACAAACGGCTGGCCTGGAACGACCTGCTCGCCTTTCAAGCAAAGCTTAAGTCTCTCTCTTTGCTTAGAAATTAGCCAAAGTTGAATAATTTGTGAATTGGCCTATGCGCCTTACGCATAGCTGCATCCCGCCGTGACGCATTGCGGAATCGATGCTGCACCGCAATATGAAGGGGTGTCTTGGGAGGAACCACAGGAACCAAGGCCATGAACAAGCATTTTCGTCCTATCCATAGCGGGTTTGAAACCCTCCGCCTCGCCGGCGACCAAGTTCGTTCCACCCACGGCTACAGCCGTTTCGGTTTTGCCGCCAACGAACAGATGACCGCCCGCGGCACCGGCATCAACGGCCGCACGGCGCGCCCCGACGCGATTTTCTCGGACTTCCAGCAATATTGAGCGGCAGGCGTTTCGCCTGCCTTTAAGAGTAAGACGATGACGACCCTGATATCGCTTCTGCGCAACATCGAGACCTTCGAACATATCCGCGTCGCAGTCTCAGCCGCGCGGGAATATGAGCGCGAGCTTTCGGTAAAGCCGGCCGATGCCGGCAATGGCGGCTCAAGTGCTGCGGCAATCGTTCTCTGATCAGACGGCCATTGCCTCGAACCGGGCTTTCGCCCATTCGAAGGCTTCGTCGACATAGGCGAACTTGACCGCCTGCCAGGCACAATATTGCTCGACGAAATCCCGCGATATCCAAAGATTCGCCTTGCGTGGTTCGTCGTCCCAGCCGACGCAGCCGCGCTGCGCCGCCTTTGCCAACAGCCGCTGCAGATGGGTGCGCGACATCATGAAATCGGCAGCGAGCGCGCGGGTTTCGACCCGGCCGACGGAAAACCGATCCGCTTCGCTGCTTTCTATATCCATGCGGGCGATGAAATTGTCGACGACGAGGCCACCGGCTTCCGTCCAGAGGAACATCGCCACCTGTTCCGGCGGTTCCCGCCAGGCGGCATCCTCAAGGCAATGGCGGGCAATGCGCGGCTGAACGAGCCGCATCATCGATGGATTTGCCAGGAAAAACGCCGCCCTTTGACCGCCGTCAAGCAGATCGAGCGCGCCGAGATTGGAATGAATCCAGGCAAACATCGCCTGATGGCTGACGTCGGCCGGCTCGAAATGACGCGGCCGCCGCCGCTCGTCGCCGGGGGTGTGGATGATGAAACGGTAGGTATATAGTTCTTCGATGAAGGCGAGCACGGTGTTGCGGCTCGCCACCTTATGCGCGGTGATGCGCCCGGTCAGCCGGACGGCGGTGAAACCCGAGGTCGGGTCGCGCGGATCAAATTCCAGGTTGAGGGCATAGGCAGTCTGGGTCAGAAGCCAGCGTTGATGCGAGGCGAGCAATCGCGCCAGGCGCGGGCCGGCATCGAACATGCCGCGCATCTGCCCAGCTAAAAAGCGGACGCTCAGCAGAAAGGAACAGTTCCCCGCCAATTGCTCCGCCGTCAATGCCATTGCGCTTTTCTCCACCTCCCTCGCCGGCCGACGATCGGAGCAGCGTCACCGAGCGCTTCTTCCGGCATCAGCGCCATTCAGACATGCACAGCTTCGAATAAATGATAGTCTCTCACCTTCAACAAACATATTCCAAGAAGCAACGGTATCCCAAGAATTCACCATTCTTTTCGTCCTCCGCGCGCAATTTTCGAATTACTGCAGCCATCGCCTTAAAGCCTTTCATATCAGCAGCTTGCCGGTATCAGGCTGGCGGCGTCGTGGCTTTGCGCGCCTCCCGCTGCTCGATGCCCAGCTGATGCTCGCGATAGATGATGAAGATGCCGGCGGAGATGACGATGAGGGTGCCGATCAGCATGGTCGCGCTCGGCACGTCGCCGAAGACTAAATAGGCGACGATGCCGCCGAGCAGGATCGAGGTATATTCGAACGGCGCGATGGTGGAGACGTCGGCATGGCGGTAGCTTTCCGTCAGCAGGATCTGCGCGACGCCGCCGCAAAAGCCGGCCGCGACCAGATAAAGCGCCGACGGCCATGCAAGGGCGAGCCAGCCGAACGGCAGGGAAACCAGCGAGAAGACCGAAGCGGTGAGCGAGAAATAGAGCACGATCGTCGCCGTCTTCTCCTCCTCGACGAGACGGCGCACCTGGATCATCGCCATGCCGCCGAGAACGGCCGAGATGAGCACTGCGAGCGCGCCGACGGCCTGTTCGGCTTCCATGCCGCCGTTGCGGAACAGAGTGAGTTTCGGCCAGGAGACGATGGCGACGCCGACGATGCCGACCAGGACGGCGCTCCAGCGATAGATGCGCACGGTCTCGCCGAGAAAAACCGCGGCGAAGATAACGGCGACGAGCGGCAGCGCATAGCCGAGCGCGATCGCCTCCGGCAGCGGCAGATGCAGCAGGCCGTAGAAACCGAACGCCATCGACATGATGCCGATCGTGCCGCGCTTCAGATGGCCGACCGGATTGGCGGTGTAGAAGGCGGCACGCAGCTGCCCGATATAGGCGAGATAGGCCATGATCGGAAAGAGCGCGAAGAAGGACCTGCAGAAAGTGACCTGCCCCGGCGGGATGTCCGATCCCGCCAGCTTGATGAAGGTCTGCATGGCCAGGAAGACCACGACCGACGAGACCTTCAGCGCAATGCCTCTCATCGGGTTTTTGAGAACCGCGTGCATGATCCTGGCTCTTGGTACCGACTTAACGGGAACGGGAAGACGCGTTCGACTCGGGAACGCAAAGGATGACGTTCGGCATCGTAGCGAAGAAAATCCGGATTGGCGAAAAATTCGCAAGCAGCGAGGCAGAATCGCAAAATCACCTTCGACCGCAGGCCGACGGAGAGGCGATACGCGCCCACGCATCGAATTTTTCCTCTCTTCAGCCCTTTCGCACCAAAATGTTCACCTCCGACCGGTCGGTGTTAACCAATTGAAAACCATAGGCACGCATCGTTTTTGCAGATCTCGAATTATTCGACCTGCAAACGATTGCCCGCCCCTTCCAGGATCATTTGATGAAGCCGCTTAGCGCCGAAACCATTGCCCAGTCGCAGAATGCGACACCGCGCTCGATGCGCGTCGTCACCGACGGCATCAGCACCGACCTCGAGCGCTTCAGCGCCGATAACACCAATATCGTCAAGCAGATCAAGCTGCTCGCCATCAATGCGCTGATCGAAGCGGCAAGAGCCGGCGAGACCGGAAAGGGCTTTGCGGTCGTTGCCAACGAGGTGCAGCGGCTGGCGCAGATCGCAACCGACATCACCGGCAGGTTCGAGAGCAACGTGCTCGGCCGCATCGGCCTCAGCCGCGCCATGGCGGATAGCCTGGTCGAGGAGATGGAAGGCGTTCGCCTCACCGATCTGGCGCAGACGCTGGTGCAGCTCATCGTCCGCAATCTTTTCGAGCGCACCGCCGATGTGCGCTGGTGGGCGACGGACCCGGCGCTCTGGCAGGCGCTTGAGAATCCGGATCGGGAAACCGTCGCCTTTGCAGCGGAGCGTCTCGGCGCCATCAACCGCTTCTACACCGTCTATCTCGATCTCGTCATGACCGATCTCTCGGGCAAGGTGATCGCATCCGCCAATCCCAAGTTCCAGCGCAAGCTCGCCGGGACAAGCCTTGCCGGCGATCCGTGGTTCCGCGCGGCATCGGCCTGCGCCTCCGGCGACGCCTATATTGTCGACGAGGTCAAGGCGAGCCCGCTCCACGACAACAGGCATGCGCTCGTCTATGCCACCGGCATCCGCGAAGAGGGCAAGCTCAATGGACGGCTGATCGGCACGCTCGGCGTCTATTTCGACTGGCAGAACCAGGGCCAGGCGATCGTCGAAAAGGAGGCGAACCTGCCGCCGCAGCTGGCGGAGAAAACAACGGTCATGCTGCTCGACGGCAAGAGCCGGGTGATCGCCACCACCAATCCTGCTCTGCTGTTTTCGCATTTCGCCCTCGCCAACCCTTCCGGCCGGGCGAAGGGCAGCTACTACGACAATAACGGCTCGCTCGTCGCCTTCGCGCGCACGCTCGGCTACGAGGATTATGACGGGCTCGGCTGGTGCGGCGTCGTCGTGCAGCAGACGGAAAATGACGCGACGATCAAGGCGGCGCTCAATCTGAAATAGTGCCGCGCTCCGCAGCGGCCGCGCTTATCCGCTCCAAACAGGATATTTTGCCCGTGAACTTGGTGTTCGCGGGCAATTTGCTTTAACTTTAGTTCAGACTTTAATGTAATCATGCCCGGCAAATTTATGGCAGAGTGCGCCCGCCTCTGTATTCCGCGGTTGTCAAATAACGGTCTTCAGGAAACACCATGCGAACAGATACCGGCCAGGTCATTCATCTGGCAGATTACCGTCCCACCGACTTCGTGCTGGAACGCGTGGACCTGACCTTCGAACTCGACCCGACGGAAACAAAGGTCGAGGCACGGCTGATCTTTCATCGCCGCCCCGGCGCCGATCCGGCAGCGCCGATCGTGCTCGACGGCGACGAACTGACGCTGTCGGGGCTGCTGTTCGACCAGGTGGAGCTCGATCCTTCGCGTTATGAGGCAACAGCGGAAAGCCTGACGGTGCGCGATCTGCCTGAGAGCGCGCCCTTCGAGCTGACGATCACCACGGTGATCAATCCCGAGGCCAACACCCAGCTGATGGGCCTTTATCGCACCGGCGGCATCTACTGCACGCAATGCGAGGCGGAGGGCTTCCGCCGCATCACCTATTTCCCCGACCGGCCCGACGTGCTTGCGCCGTTCACGGTCAACATCATCGCCGACAAGGAGGCCAATCCGCTGCTCCTGTCGAACGGCAACTTCCTCGGCGGCGCCGGCTACGGCCCCGGCAAGCATTTCGCCGCCTGGTTCGACCCGCATCCGAAACCGAGCTATCTCTTCGCGCTGGTCGCCGGCGATCTCGGCGTCGTCGAAGACACGTTCACCACCATGTCCGGCCGCGAGGTGGTGCTGAAGATCTATGTCGAGCACGGCAAGGAGCCGCGCGCCGCCTATGCCATGGACGCGCTGAAACGCTCGATGAAGTGGGACGAAGAGAGGTTCGGGCGCGAATACGATCTCGACATCTTCATGATCGTCGCCGTCTCCGACTTCAACATGGGCGCGATGGAGAACAAGGGCCTCAACGTCTTCAATGACAAATACGTCCTTGCCGATCCGGAACTGGCGACCGACGCCGACTACGCCAATATCGAAACCATCATTGCGCATGAATATTTCCACAACTGGACCGGCAACCGCATCACCTGCCGCGACTGGTTCCAGCTCTGCCTCAAGGAAGGCCTGACGGTCTATCGCGACCACGAGTTCTCGTCCGACCAGCGCTCGCGCCCGGTCAAGCGCATCGCCGAGGTGCGCCATCTGAAATCGGAGCAGTTCCCGGAAGATGGCGGTCCGCTCGCTCATCCGGTGCGGCCGACGACATATCGCGAGATCAACAATTTCTACACGACGACGGTCTACGAAAAGGGCAGCGAAGTCACCCGCATGATCGCGACCCTGCTCGGCAAGGACGGCTTCAAGCAGGGCATGGACCTCTATTTCGAGCGCCATGACGGCCAGGCCGTGACGATCGAGGATTTCGTCAAATGCTTCGAGGATGCGAGCGGGCGCGACCTCACGCAATTCTCCCTCTGGTATCACCAGGCCGGCACGCCGCTCGTCACCGCATCGGGCAGCTATGATGCGGCGGCGGCCACCTTCACCCTGTCGCTCGAGCAGATGATCCCGGCCACCCCCGGCCAGCCAAGCAAGGAGCCGATGCATATTCCGCTCAGCCTGGCGCTCTTCGGCGAAAACGGCGGCAAGATCGAGCCGAGTTCGGTCGAGGGCGCCGAATATGCCGGCGAGGTGCTGCATCTCACCGGCCGCACGCAGACGGTAGTGTTCCACGGCATCGGCTCGCGGCCGGTCGTTTCGATCAACCGCAGCTTCTCGGCGCCGATCAACCTGCATTTCGATCAGAGCCCGGCCGATCTCGCCCACCTCGCCCGCCATGAGACCGATCACTTCGCCCGCTGGCAGGCCCTGACCGATCTGGCGCTGCCGAACCTCCTCAAGGCAGCGCGCGACGCCCGCGAGGGCAAGCCGGTCGTCTGCGAGGCGACCTTCGTCGAGACGCTGATCGCGGCGGCCGCCGACGACAGCCTCGAGCCCGCCTTCCGCGCTCAGGCGCTGGCGCTGCCGAGCGAATCCGACATCGCCCGCGAACTCGGCGGCAACAACGATCCCGATGCCATCCATGCCGGCCGGCAGGCGATCCTGAAGCAGATCGCCGATGCCGGGAAGGATGTTTTTGCCGGCCTCTACGCCGCGACGACGACATCGGGCGATTTCAGCCCGGACGCAAAAAGCGCCGGCCTCAGGGCGCTGCGCAATACGGCGCTGACCTATCTTTCCCATGCCGAGCCGACGCCGGCCCGCGCCTGGGCCGCCTTCAATGCGGCCAACAACATGACCGATCGCAGCCATGCGCTGACGATCCTTGCCCATCGTTTCCCCGACAGCGCGGAGACGGCCGAAGCGCTGGCGAGCTTCCGCGAGCGCTTTGCGGAGAATGCGCTGGTCATCGACAAATGGTTTGCGATCCAGGCCGGCATTCCCGGCGCGAAAACCCTGGATCGGGTCCGCGCCCTGATGAACGACCCGCTGTTCAAGCGAACCAATCCAAACCGGATGCGGTCGCTGGTCGGCACCTTCGCCTTTGCCAATCCGACCGGCTTCGGCCGCGCCGACGGCGAAGGCTATCGTTTCCTCGCCGGTCAGATTCTCGATATCGACGAGCGCAACCCGCAGCTTGCCGCCCGCATTCTCACCTCAATGCGCTCCTGGCGCTCGCTCGAACCGGCGCGCGCCGATCACGCCCGCGCCGCGCTGATCGAGATCGAGCAGGCTGGCTCTCTTTCCACGGACGTGCGCGATATCGTCGAGCGCACGCTTAAAGGGTGATTTGCTTCGACCGGCTGCCGCGAAACATTCGGCGGCCGGTTGCCGAGCAAATCGAATCGTCCGAAAAACACGAAATTATAAATAGTTAACGGATTTTTACCTTTGCCTCTGGACAAGGCGAATCACCCATGATTCTCTAGGTCAGGTTCGAGCGAGCGGCGCGCGAATCACACGAGGGACAAGGCGAAAAGATGATGGACGTGCGGCGGGCAACCGTGGCCGGAGGACGGCTGCGTGTCGATTTTGACGGGCTGAAAGCCTGGCGAGACAGCCTTTCCGGCCATGCGACATCGGAACCGCTTCTGCGTCATCTGCCGAAGGCGGAACTGCTCTTGAAGCGCGCCATTCCGGCGCTGATCGTCGCCTTCCTCGTTGTCGTCGCCGCCTCGCATTTCTTCGGCATGGTCAGCGAATACTCCCGCCTGGAAGCCTCTGCCCGCCATGCCACGGCGCTTTCGGCCGCGACCGCCTCCGCGGTGTTTGCCGATACATCCGACATTTTCGACAGCGGCGATATCGCAGAAGCGCAGGCCCGGCTGGCCAGGTTCCTGCCGCAGGACCGGCTCGACAGCGGCGCCTTCGTGCTGCTCGTGCAGGCAAGCGGCAAGGTCTTTGCCGCGACGACCGCCGGGCTTTCGCATGTCGGCAGCAATGTCGGCGATTTCTTCCCCGAGGTCTCGGCGATCCGCCGTTTCGGCGATCGCGCCGGTGTCATCGAAACGACGATCGGCGGCGTGCCGCACTACGCCGAGATCACGCTGATGGGCAATGCGGGCGGCTATATCATCGCCGCCACCTCGCTCGAGGAGATCAGCCGGCTCTGGCGCGAACAGCTGGCCCTCAACGTCACGTTGTTTGCCGGCATCTCCTCGATCCTGCTGGTCATCCTCTATGCCTATTACACGCAGGTGAAGCGCGCCCGCGACGCCGACGACATCTTTCTGGAATCGAATCTGCGCGTCGAGACGGCGCTATCGCGCGGCCGCTGCGGCCTGTGGGACTTCGATTTCGAGAACCGCGAATTCTTCTGGTCGCGCTCGATGTACGACATGCTCGGCCTGCCGGGCTCCGACAAGACGATGGGCTTCGGCGAAGCCGCACGGCTGATGCATCCCGATGACGGCGGGCTCTACGAGATCGCCCGCGCCATCGCCAAGGGCCATTCCGGCCAGGTGGATCAGATCTTCCGCATGCGCCATGCCGGCGGCCACTATGTCTGGATGCGCGCCCGCGCCCAGGTGATCCGCAGCAATTCCGGCCGCGTGCACCTGATCGGCATCGCCATGGATGTGACCGAACAGCATCGGCTCGCCCAGCGTTACGCGGAAGCCGATCAACGCCTGGCAGATGCCATCGAATGCACCTCCGAGGCCTTTGTGCTCTGGGACAAGAACGATCGGCTGGTCATGTGCAACACGCATTTCCAGCAGGCTTACGGCCTGCCGGACAGCGTGCTCGTGCCCGGCACCGAGCGCTCGATCGTCAATGCCGCCGCTGCCCGCCCGGTCATCGAGCGGCGGATCGCCGATGCCGACGGCCCCGGCTATTCGCGCACGACCGAGGTGCAGCTTGCCGACGAGCGCTGGCTGCAGATCAACGAGCGTCGCACCCGTGACGGCGGCAGGGTTTCTGTGGGAACCGACATCACGCTGATGAAACGTCACCAGGAGCGGCTGCGCGAATCCGAACGCCGGCTGATGGCGACGATCGGCGATCTCTCGGCCTCGCGCCAGACGCTGGAGATCCAGAAATTCGAGCTTTCGACGGCGAATGCCAACTACCAGGCGGAGAAGGAACGCGCCGAGGCCGCCAACAAGGCGAAATCGGAATTTCTCGCCAACATGTCGCACGAGCTACGCACGCCGCTCAACGCCATTCTCGGTTTTTCCGAAATCCTGCAGAACCAGATGTTCGGACCGCTCGGCTCGCTGAAATACGACGAATATGCCCGCGATATCCATGACAGCGGCAAACATCTGCTCAACGTCATCAACGACATTCTCGACATGTCGAAGATCGAGGCCGGCCATCTCCGGCTGCATTGCGAGCGCATCGATCTCGTGCCGCTGATCGAGGAAAGCTTGCGCTTCACCGCCATTCCGGCGGCCGAGAAGAACATCGTCATCGATCAGCGCATCTCATCCGGCCTGACGCTGACGGCCGACCGCCGGGCGATGAAACAGGTGCTTCTCAACCTGCTCTCCAATGCGGTGAAGTTCACCGACAATGGCGGCCGCATCGCGGTGCGCACACGCCGCATCGACGGCGCCGTGCTCGTCACCATCGCCGACACCGGCATCGGCATTCCCCGCTCGGCGCTGTCGAAGATCGGCCAGCCCTTCGAACAGGTGCAGAGCCAATATGCCAAGAGCAAGGGCGGCTCCGGCCTCGGGCTGGCCATATCCCGCTCGCTGACCGCACTGCATGGCGGCCGCATGAAAATCCGCTCCCGCGAAGCGGTGGGCACGGTGATCTCGCTGCGCATTCCGGACGACGTCTAAAGTACGATCGGCTAGCTGCGTCGGCCCAAATCGGCCGACGGCGAGACGCCAAATGCGAGCGTTATTCGCGGGAAACCGCCCCATGTGGACAAATCCCCGCTGTTGCGCAATGTCGGTAACCGTTGCAGTCGGCGCGGCGTTTCTCCCGCTCGCCGACCTCGTTGCGCATTCCCGACGATGTTCCCTGCATAATTCTTGAAACCGGAACCGATTTAAGGATTAAATTCTGCGGAAATCACAGGATTGCAGCGTCTCTTGCGCGCCTGAAAACGGGCGCGCTGCAGGGCATACCGTCCTATGAGCATCACGCGGCGATATTGCCGCGAATGATGGATCGTGAACGAACGGGATCGGCGGCAAGTTTGAAGTTATTCACCAGGTCGGCGAGGTGCCGCGTCTTGGCTCGAAGATCGGACGCAGCGGTTGTTGTTTCTTCGACCATCGCCGAATTCTGCTGGGTAACCTGATCCATCTGCACGATTGCCGCGTTCACCTCGGTCAGGCCGGCAGCCTGTTCTTGCGCGGAGGTTGCTATTGCGCCTATCAAACTGTCAATCTCGTTGACCTTGCTGACAATGGTTCCGAGCGTCTGGCTGGTATTTTCCACAAGCTCGACTCCGCGTTTCACCTGCTGCGAACTTGCCGCGATAAGGCCGCGAATTTCCTTGGCGGCTTCCGCCGAACGCTGCGCGAGAGCACGCACTTCGGACGCGACAACGGCGAAGCCTTTTCCCGCATCGCCGGCACGTGCAGCTTCGACGCCGGCATTGAGCGCCAGCAAATTTGTCTGGAAAGCGATTTCATCGATAACTGCGATGATCTGATTGATTTCCCCTGAGCTTTTGGCGATTTCGCTCATGGCATGTTCGGCCTGGCTCATGATTTCGCCGGATCGGCCAACATCGGCTTTGGCGCCGGATGCGACCTCGTTCGCCCGTTTTGCATCCTGCGAAGTGCGTTGCACGGTCGTGGTGATTTCCTCGACGGCAGCCGCCGTCTTTTCAAGCGAACTCGCCTGCCGCTCGGTGCGCTGAGAGAGATCGTCCGATGCTGTGGCAATTTCCTCGGTGCCGGTGCGAATTTCCTCGGCTGTCGCGCTGATGCGCAGCATGGCATCCAGTAAAGCCTCGGTCGCACCGTTGAAGTTGGTCTTGGCGGCCTCGCTCTTTGCGGGAAACTCAGCCTCGATCCGGTAACTCAGATCCCGGTTGGCAAGTGCGGTGAGCGCGTCGCTGAGGTTGGCCATGGAGACCCGGTCGGCCTCGGTCTCGCTTTCCTTGAGCCGGCGATCGAATTCGCTGCGCTCTCTTTCTGCCGTTGCGGAAATTTCCGCAAAAAAATGATGCATCGCAACGGACACGTCGACAAAAATCGAATTCAACAGGCTGCGAAGGAGTTCCCGGCGTTTGGCGGCGGTTTTCCATTTCGACGCTTCGACGAGCGTGATCACGAGTTCCGCTGCATAAATTGCGTAGCCAGAGAGGTAAGCGGGATATTCGACCATCTGCGCGATGTTTTGGGCAATCGCCGCCTGTTCGGTAAAATACGGCGCGGAAAGATCGCCGGTAGCGATACGGTTGAACTTGCGCAGTTCCTGTTGAAACAGCGCTTCCGAAAGCCCTTTGAAATTCGGATCGACCGAGCGATAGGCGCAAGTCAGGACGTGGCGCAGATTTTTTTGAACGAGATCCCTAACTTCGGTACCCAGTCGCTTTTGTGCATCGCTCCAAGGTTTGATCTGCTCTTCAATATTTTTCATCGTATACCTGTTTATCTGCAATCTAAGCGGGATAATATTCACAAACCCAATGAAGGATTGCGTCAGGCCGATTGAAATCTGTTAAGCTAAACAAACTCCTACATTTCGGTGGAAGACGAAGAGTTGGTTGCGCAAAATGGATAAGATCTCCAAGAACGGATAGGATTTCGATCGAGGATCGATGTCTATCAGCCCTTCACGGTCGCCAGGCATATCTTCCGAACCGCTTTCGAAAGCCGCTTCACCTCCGCTTCCAGCGTCTTGATGTCAGGGCAGTCGCCGGCGCGGCAGACGAGTTCGACGAGGCCGGCCGGCGCGTCCTCGGGATCGAAGAGGCCGTCGATCGACAGGCGGATCAACTGCGACAGGCTGGTATAAAGGCCGAAAGCCTCGAGGCATATGTCGAGATCGGCCGGCGCCATCAGCCGGTCACCCAGCACCTTCAGAGCCTCGCCGGTGCTCATGCCGTTGACGGCAATGCCGACGCCCTTGGTGGGGGCGATCAGCGCCAGGTACTGGGCGATGAATTCGAGATCGATGACGCCGCCGGGGATCAGTTTCAGGTCCCATGGGCCGGACGGCGGCTTTTCCGTGTCGATCAGTTCGCGCATCTCGGCAACGTCATGCGCCACCTTGGCGATGTCGCGATCGGCCGATAGCACCTCCCGGACGATATGCTCCGCCTCGGCGACCAGGCTGCCATCGCCCGAGATCAGCCGGGCGCGGCTGAGCGCCATGTGCTCCCAGGTCCAGGCCTCCTCGCGCTGATATTTGCCGAAGGCATTAATGCGGGTGGCAACCGGTCCCTTGTTGCCGGAAGGGCGCAGCCGCATGTCGACCTCATAGAGCACGCCTTCGGCGGTCGGCGCCGACAAGGCGGCGATCAGCCTCTGGGTGATGCGGGTGAAGTAACGCGTCGCGTCGAGCGGTTTTGCCCCATCGGATTCGGAGGCAGCGTCGTCATAGTCATAGAGCAGGATCAGGTCGATGTCGGACCCCGCCGTCAGCTCGAAGCTGCCGAGCTTGCCCATGCCGGCGACGGCGATGCGTCCGCCGGGATAGTCGCCATGTGCCCCCCGCATCTCGCTCACCACGGCATCGAGCGCGGCTGTGATGATGAGGTCGGCGAGATGGGTGAAGGCGCGTGCGGCCATGTCGCCGTTGATCGCGCCGGTCAACAGGCGAATGCCGATGAGGAAGCGCTGCTCGGCGGCAAAGATGCGCAGCCGGTCGAGCACTTCCTCATAGTGGCGCGCCTGGGCAAGCGAGCCCTTCAACCGTTCGCCGAGATAATCGCGGGTCGGCAGTTCGGCCATCAGGCCGGGGTCGAGCATGCCGTCGAAGACATGGGGCCTTGCGGCAATCACCTCGGCCAGGCGGGGTGCCGAGGACATGATGTTGACGATCAGCGACAGCAGCGCCGGGTTGCTGCCGAGCAGCGAGAACAGCTGGATGCCGGAGGGAAGGCCGGAGATGAAGCTGTCGAAGCGCAGCAGCGCTTCATCGGCGCGCTTGCTTTCGCCGAAGACGCGCAAAAGCTCCGGCGCCAGTTCCGTCAGCCTTTCGCGCGCCTCGACCGATTGCGTCGCGCGGTAGCGGCCATAGTGCCAGGTGCGGATGATGCGGGAGATGTCGGAGGGCCGGGTGAAACCGAGCTTCTTCAGCGTCTCCAGCGTATCGGGATCGTCGCCCTGGCCAGTGAAGACGAGGTTTCCGGTGCCGGTGGAAAGCTTGCTTTCCTGCTCGAACAGATGGGCATAACGCCGCTCGACCGTCTTCAGCACGCCGACCAGCCGCTCGGCGAAGCTCGGCGTATCGGTAAAGCCCATCATGAAGGCGATGCGCTTCAGGTCGCCATCGGTCTCCGGCAGCAGGTGGGTCTGCTCGTCGCGCACCATCTGGATGCGATGCTCGACATTGCGCAGGAACCAGTAGGCCTCCGTCAGTTCGTCCCGCGTCTCGGCATCGATCCATTTCGCCTTGGTGAGTTCACCGAGCGTTTCCTCCGTCGCCCGGCCGCGCAAGGCCGGCATGCGACCGCCGGCGATCAGTTGCTGGGTCTGGACGAAGAATTCGATCTCGCGGATGCCGCCGCGGCCAAGCTTGACGTTGTGGCCTTTGACGGCGATTGCGCCGTGGCCCTTATGCGCGTGGATCTGCCGCTTGATCGAATGGATATCGGCGATCGCCGCATAATCGAGATATTTGCGGAAGACGAAAGGGGAAAGCCCGCGCAGGAACTCGCTTCCCGCCACAAGGTCGCCGGCGACGGCGCGCGCCTTGATGAAGGCTGCCCGCTCCCAGTTCTGGCCCCTGCCCTCGTAATAGATCATCGCCGCCTCGACCGGGATCGCCAGCGGCGTCGAGCCGGGATCGGGGCGCAATCTCAAATCGGTACGGAAGACGTAGCCGTCGGCGGTGCGCTCCTGCAGGATGCGCACCAGCCGCCGCATCATCCGGGGGAAGATCTCGATTGCGTCATCGGGGGCAGGCACGATGCCGGCCTCCTCATCGAAGAAGACGACCAGATCGATATCGGAGGAATAGTTGAGTTCGCAGGCGCCGAGTTTGCCCATGCCGAGTACGATCAGCCCGGAGCCGTCGCTCGGGGCCGCCGGATCGCGCAGCCTGAGCTTTCCGCCCTCATGGGCCGCCAGCAGCAGATGGTCGATCGCGGCGGCGACCGAAGCCTCGGCAAGCTCGCTCAGCCACGCCGTCGTCGCCCGCCCGTCGAAGATGCGCGAGAGATCGGCGAGCGCGACCAGGAAGGCGACCTTGCGCTTGATGATCCGCAGCCTGGTCATCACAGCCGATTCCGCCGGTGCGGCTCCCTCGCCCTCCGGCCGCCAGCAGCCGCGCGCTTCGGCGACCAGCGCCTCGATCTGCGGCTCCAGCGGCTGCGTGATGGCGCCGGCGAGGATGGCCGGATCGAGATTGGCGATTTCGCGGAGATAGGGCGACAGCGTCAGCGCAGCGGCAATGAAATCGCGCAGCGGGCCTTCCGTCTTCAGCATCGCGGCGACCGACGGCTCGCTTTTGCCGGCCTCCTGAAGATCGGCCATCGCCAGCTTCAGCTCCGTCTGGTTCAGCGGACGCAGCAGCCCTTCGGCCACATCCTTCAGGCCATGCGTCGATTTCGTCAGCATGCGCTCTCCCTGGCTAAGCGAAAGAAAACGGCCACAGGGAATCGCGAACCGTCTGCTTCGATCGGCATTAAACTAGGGTCTTGGCGGCAAACCGCCAATACGCGATTCAGCCGATGGTCAATCGGGAGAAGAGTTCACGCCGCCTTGGCCGGGAAGATCATGCTGACGGTCAGGCCTCGCTGTCCGGGTTTGTCCGGATCGGTATCGGAGAGCTCCAGCCGGCCGTTGTGCAATTCCATGACGGCTTCCACCAGCGAAAGACCGAGCCCCGTCCCGGGCTTCGAACGGCTTTCATCGAGGCGGACGAAACGCTTCACCACGTCGTCGCGCCTCTCGGCCGGAACGCCCGGCCCATGGTCGGCCACCGAAAGGCAGATGCCGTCCGGGTGGCGGGCAAGTTTCAGCGACACCGTGCCTGCCCCTTCGGTATCGGAGGAATATTTGATGGCATTGTCGAGCAGGTTGAAGATCGCCTGGCCGATCAGCTCGCGATTGCCCTGCACCTCGACACCGGGTTCGACGCTGGCGCTGAGGCCGAGCCCGGCTTCCTCGGCCGCCGGTTCGTAAAGCTCGGCGCTGTCGGAGACGATCGCCGAAAGCTCGACCGGCGACATCTCCGCCGCCACCGATCCCGCCTCGACGCGCGAGATCATCAGCAGCGCGTTGAAGGTGCGTATCAGCTGATCCGATTCAGAAATGATGCCTTCGAGCGCGGTGCGCCGCGTCTCTCCGTCGGCCATGTCGAGCGCATCGGCCGCCTTGTTGCGCAGCCGCGTCAGCGGCGTCTTCAGATCGTGGGCGATGTTGTCGGAGACCTGCCGCAGACCTTCATTCAGCTTCTCGATGCGCTCCAGCATCGTATTCAACGACATCGACAGCCGGTCGAACTCATCGCCGGAGCCGCCGACCGGCAGGCGCTGCGACAGGTCGCCAGCCATGATCTTCTTGCTCGCATCCGACATGCGGTCGATGCGTTTCAGCGCATTGCGGCCGATGGCGAACCAGATGATGATCGCGCCGAGCCCCATGATCGCCAGCGCCACCATCAGCGCCTGGCGCACCAGCAGACGAAACCGCTCGGGGTCGCCAAGATCGCGGCCGATCAGGATCCGTAAGCCGTTGTCGAGCACGAAGATATTGGCGATCGCCTTGTGGCGGCGCTCGATGCCACCGCCGTCGGTATAGCGTTGATAGGCGAAGGGCGCCGAGGTCCAGCCAATTTCCTCGAAAACACCCGGCTGCACCGAGGCGACGTTGCCGGCGAGGATATCGCCCGAGGGACCGGCGATGATATAGAGATTGGCGCCCGGCTGGCGAGCGCGCCGCTCCATCGTGCGCAGCAGAAGATTCATGCCGCCGGTGTCATAGGCGCGCTGCACCTGCTCCACCTCCTGCTTGACGGCATCGCGGATCTGGCCGGTCAACAGCCGTTCCGACATCGCCGTCACATAGAAGACGAGCGTTGCGGCGCAGATGGCGAAAAGCAGGATATAGAGTGCCGAAAGACGGACTGCGGTAGACTTGAAGAGAACCCTGAAGCGGCTCATCCCTCATCCTTGATCATGTACCCCGCACCCCGAATGGTCTTCAGGAGCGGCTGGCTGTAGTCCTTCTCGATCTTCGAGCGCAGCCGCGAGACGTGGACGTCGATGACGTTGGTCTGCGGGTCGAAGTGATAGTCCCAGACGTTTTCGAGCAGCATAGTCCGGGTCACCACCTGGCCGGCATTCTTCATCAGATATTCGAGCAGGCGGAATTCGCGCGGCTGCAGCGGGATTTCCTTGCCGCCGCGGCGCACCTCGTGGGAGAGCCGGTCGAGTTCGAGATCGCCGACGCGATAGACGACGTCCTGCTCCGGCGTGCCTTTGCGGCGGCCGAGCACCTCGACACGCGCCAGCAGCTCGCTGAAGGCATAGGGCTTCGGCAGGTAGTCGTCGCCGCCGGCACGCAAGCCGGTGACGCGGTCGTCGACCTGACCAAGCGCGGAGAGAATGAGAACCGGCGTATGGATCGCCTTGCGGCGCAGCTCGCTGATGACGGAGAGGCCGTCGCGGCGCGGCAGCATGCGGTCGATGACGATGACGTCGTAGGTATTTTCCGACCCCATGAACAGGCCGGCCTCGCCGTCGCTGGCGTGATCGGCGACGATGCCCGCCTCGCGAAAGGCTTTCGTGAGGTAGACCGCGGCTTCGAGATCATCTTCGATGATGAGAATCTTCATGCGGCCGACATTACCCACCGGCGGCGTTTCGGCAAGGCTCAAAGCATCTTCCTGCGGGGCGGCACCCATCGCGATCATCCTTCAAAGGTCAGAAGAATCAAGCCGCGCGGACTCTCGCCCGCACGGCTCCTGTCGTCTTAAAGGATCAGCCCTGGCCGTTGATCGGAAGCGCGACGAAACGGCTTCCTTCACTGGACTGAATCTGGAACAGCGCGCGGGTGCGGCCGTCCTTCTTGGCCTGGTTCAGCACCTTGACGACATCGGCGGCGGTGGTGACCTCCTGGTTGTTGACCGAGGTGATCTTCTCGCCTTCCTTGATGCCCTTGTCGGCGGCGTCGGAGTCCGGGTCGATGCCGGTGATCGCCAGGCCCTTGCCGTCATCGGAGGGACCGACCGTCAGGCCGAGATCGGCGAGCGCCTTTTCAGACGCCGGCGCCTCGGGCTGCTGCGGCTGACTGTTGTCGTCGGCGTTCGCATCCTTCTGGTCGGCCGGCAGCGTGCCGAGTTCGACGGTCAAAGACTGCGCCTTGCCGGCACGCCAGACCGAAAGCTCGACCTTGCTGCCCGGCTGCATCGCACCGATGCGGCGGCTGAGATCGCGCGCATCCTTGATCGTTTCACCGTTCAGCGCCGTGACGACGTCGCCGGCCTTCATGCCGGCCTTGTCGCCGGGAGAGCCCGCCTGCGGGGCGACGACGAGGGCGCCGCTCGGCTCGGACAGACCGATGGATTCGGCGATATCCTTGGTCACCGGCTGGATCTGGACGCCCAGCCAGCCGCGCGACACCTGGCCATCCTTCATCAGATCGGCAACGACATCCTTGGCCGTCGAGGCGGGAATGGCGAAGGCAATGCCGACGCTGCCGCCCGACGGCGAGAAGATCGCGGTGTTGATGCCGACCACTTCGCCGCTGAGGTTGAAGGTCGGGCCACCGGAGTTGCCGCGGTTCACGGCCGCGTCCACCTGCAGGTAGTCGTCATAAGGACCGGAGCCGATATCGCGGCCGCGGGCCGAGACGATGCCGGCTGTGACCGTGCCGCCGAGACCGAAGGGATTGCCGACGGCGACGACCCAATCGCCGACGCGGACGTTGTTGTCGTCGGCCCAGTTGACGTAGGTGAACTTCTTGCCCTTGCCGTCGACCTTCAGCACGGCGAGGTCGGTGCGCGGATCCCTGCCGATCAGCTTGGCATCGAGTTCGGTGCCGTCATTCATGACGGCGACGAAGGCCTGGCCATCGGACACGACGTGGTTGTTGGTGACGATGTAGCCGTCCTCGGAGATGAAGAAGCCCGAGCCTTGAGCAACCGGACGCAGACGGCCCTTGCCGCCGGGGCCGTTCGGGCCGCCGGGGCCGTTCTGGCCAAAGCGCCGCTGATGGCCCTGCTGATCATTTGGCTCCTGGCCGCCGAACTGCTTGAAGAAGCGCTTCAGCGGGTGATCGTCGGGAAGATCGTCAAAACCGCGGCCGTTGAAATCGAAGGACAGGCCGTCATTGTCGGAGACGGGATTGACGCGATTTTCGACGCGAACGGAAACGACGGCCGGCGAAACGGCATCGACAACATTGGCAAAGCTCGGGACAGCAGGTGCTTGAACCTTGACTGCTTCGGCATAGGACCGGGTGATTTCGAGCGGAACGCCGGTTGCGAGCACAGCGGCCGCGATACCGGCAACGGTAGAAGCCTTGAGCACGGTGGCGAGGGACGGACGTCCGTTGAAATTCTTGAGCATTGGAGCACCTTCTCTTGTTCTTAAATCTTCAGCCCGGCAGCGCCGGATCAGTCGATGCATCAAGATATAGGATGGCGCACCTTACTGCGAACTGTCCGGCCAATGAAAAATTGGTAATGTTGAAATGTTTGCTTCGGCCAATCCGCCGGAGCCGACGATTGCCGCCGATGGACCGCCTACTTTTTCAGAAGATCGTTCAACTTCGACTGTTCATCCGCGGTCAATTTACTTCCCGTCGGCTTGCCTGAGCGCCTGCGGGCAAAGACCAGCAGCGACAGTCCGCCGGCGAGCACCAGCAGCGCCGGGGCGCCCCACAGCAGGCCCGTCTTCATGCTGAACCGCGGCTTCAGCAGAACGAATTCGCCGTAGCGCGAGACGATATAGTTCAGCACCGCCTCGTCGCTGTCGCCATCGGTGATGCGCTCGCGCACCAAGAGGCGCAGGTCCTTGGCGAGATCAGCATTGGAATCGTCGATCGACTGGTTCTGGCAGACCATGCAGCGCAGTTCAGCCGAAAGGGCCCGCGCCCGGGCTTCCAAAGCCGGGTCAGCCAGTACCTCATCGGGATTGACGGCGAAGGCGGAGAAGGGCGCCAAAAGAACAAAAAGGACGATGAGGAACCGAGAGAGAAAAGACAATAACTGCTGAATGCGCCGAACCTCTCCTCCCCTCATTCCTGTGTCCTCAGGGCTCCCGAGCGATGTCACAGGAATCCAGCCACGGCGCGTCTGCGCCGTGAATGAACCTTTTGGCGAATAAGAGTCTCCTGCGCCCAAGGACTTGGGCGCGCTGGATTCCTGTGACATCCCTCGGGTCAAGCCCGAGGACAGGAATGAGGGAGTCCGTGGGGGTATCATTCCGCCGGCTCCATGGCAGGCTCTGCCGGCTTTGCCGCCTTCGCCTTCCTCCGTGGCGCGCCGACGCGCAGGCGGCGGTCGGTGAGGGAGACGAGGCCGCCGAAGGCCATGACAAGCGCTCCGCCCCAGATGCAGAGGATGAACGGCTTCCACCAGATGCGCACGACGATGCCGCCATCCTTGGTGGCGTCACCCAATGAGACGTAGAGCTGGCTGAGGCCGAAGGTCAGGATGCCGGCCTCCGTCGTCGGCATCTGGCGGGCGGTGTAGAGGCGTTTGGCCGACCAGGTATCGGCGACTGCGACACCAGCGCGGCGAATGGTGAAGTGGCCGCGCTCCTCGGTGTAGTTCGGCCCGGTCGCCGGCTGTATGCCGTCGAAATGCAGGCTGTAGCCGCCGGCTTCAGTGGTCTCGCCGGGCTTCATCTCGATGACATGCTCGGTCTGGAAGGTCGTCACCGCGACGATGCCGAGCACGCTGATGCCGAGCCCGGCATGGGCGAGCGCGGTGCCGAAGGCCGACCGCGGCAGGCCGGTCAGGCGGCGCCAGGCGACGTTACCCTCAACCTTGCCGAGGCCGGCGCGATACCAGAGATCGGCGATGGCCCCGAGGATCAGGAAAAGCCCGGCCGCCAGCCCCAGCACGGACAGCACCGGCCCGCCATGCTGGAGATAGAAGAAGATCACGGCAGCAAGGAAGGCGAGACCGGCAACCAGATAGAGCCGCTGCAAAACGCCGAGCAAATCGCCGCGCTTCCAGGCCAGCAGCGGTCCGAAGGGCACGATGACGATCAGCGGCGCCATCAACAGGCCGAAGGTCAGGTTGAAGAAAGGCGGCCCGACGGAAATCTTGTCGCCGGTCAGCGTCTCCAGCAGCAGCGGATAGAGCGTGCCGGTCAGCACCGTGCCGCAGGCGACCGTCAGGATCAGATTGTTGACGACGAGCGCGCCCTCGCGCGAAATCGGGGCAAACAGCCCGCCGGCCGAAAGCTTCGGCGCCCGGAAGGCAAACAGCGACAGCGCCCCGCCGATGAAGATCAGCAGGATGCAGAGAATGAAGACGCCGCGGGAGGGATCGCTGGCGAAGGCATGCACCGAGGTCAGCACGCCGGAACGCACCAGGAAGGTGCCCATCAGCGACAGCGAGAAGGTGAGGATGGCCAGCAGCACCGTCCAGATCTTCAGCGCCTCGCGCTTTTCCATGACGAGGGCCGAATGCAGCAGCGCGGTGCCGGCGAGCCAGGGCATGAAGGAGGCGTTCTCAACCGGATCCCAGAACCACCAGCCGCCCCAGCCGAGTTCGTAATAGGCCCAGTAGGAGCCCATGGCGATGCCAAGCGTCAGGAAGGTCCAGGCGGCGAGCGTCCAGGGCCGCACCCAGCGGGCCCAGGCGGCGTCGATGCGGCCTTCGAGGAGTGCGGCGACCGCAAAGGAGAAGCAGACGGAGAAGCCGACATAACCGAGATAGAGCAGCGGCGGGTGGATCGCCAGACCGATATCCTGCAGGACCGGATTGAGGTCGCGGCCCTCGGCCGGCGCCGGATCGAGCCGCAGGAAGGGATTGGAGGTCAGCAGGATGAACAGGGTGAAGGCGACCGAAATCCAGGCCTGGACGGCCAGCACATTGGCCTTCAGCGTCTCCGGCAGGTTGCGCCCGAAGACGGCTACCAGGGCGCTGAACAGCGTCAGGATCAGCAGCCAGAGCATCATCGATCCCTCGTGATTGCCCCAGACGCCGGAATATTTGTAGATCAACGGCACCAGCGAATGCGAATTCTCCCAGACGTTCTCGACCGAGAAGTCGGAGACGACATGGGCATAGGTCAAGACGCCGAAGGAGAAGGCGACAAGCGCGAACATCGCCAGCGAACCGACGGTCGCCACATCCATCATCGCCCGGTCGTGGCGGCGGGCGCCGATGACCGGCACGATCGAAAGGATGAGCGCCGTTGCCAGCGCCAGCACCAGCGCGTAATGGCCGATCTCGATGATCATTGCGTCGCCTTCGCCTCCTCGCCTTGCCCCTCTTTCCACAGCCCCTGCTGCTTCAGCCTGTCGGCCACGTCTTTCGGCATATAGGTCTCGTCATGCTTGGCAAGCACGGTATCGGCGGTAAAGATGTTGGTCCCCGGCGCAAACATGCCTTCGGTGACGACCCCCTGCCCTTCGCGGAACAGATCGGGGAGAATGCCGGTATATTGGACCTTCACGGCATTGGCGCTGCCGTCGGTGACGGAAAATTCCACGGTCGAGCCGGCGCCGCGCACGACGCTGCCTTCGCCGACGAGGCCGCCGAGCCGGATGCGGGTTTCCGGCGCCACCGGCGTCTTGGCCAGATCGGCCGGCATGTAGAAATAGGCGACCGACTGGCTGAAGGCGAACATGACCAGCAATACCGCTGCAATGATGAAGCCCATGCCGCCTGATATCACCGCCAGGCGCTTCTGCTTGCGGGTCATTCAGACAATCCTTCCGTTGATATGCCGAGTTCCTTGGCCATCGCCAGCAATTGCCTGCCCTGTTCGCCGGGCGGCGGAAAGGCTGCAAGCCCGCGCTTCAGCGCAGCGGCGGCACGATCCTTGTCGTTCAAGACGGCGTAAGAGCGGACGAGCCGCACCCATCCCTCGAAATTGTTCGGTTCTGCGCTAAGCTTGGCATCGAGGCTTTCAACCATGCCGCGGATCATCTGCTGCCGGTCGCCGGCGCTCATGTTTTCGGCCGCCGCGACATCCTGCTGCGTGGGATTGCCGGGGGCAGCCTGATTGGCGCCCGGGGCAGCCGCACCGGCCGGCGCGCCGCCATTCATGGCGATATGCTCGTTGACCAGCGGCAGCCAGGGCGCATCGGCCGGCGATTGTTTCGCCAGCGCCTCGAAGGCCTTGCGCGCCTCATCGGACCGTCCCGCCTGCTCCATGCTGAGGGCGACGTAGAAGCGGGCGCGCGGATTGTCCGGTTCCAGCGTCAGCGACTGTTCCAGCACCTGACGCGTCTCCTCGGTCACCACACCGTCGGAGACGGCCATCAGCGTCTCGGCAAGGCCGTCGAGCCGGGCCGGGCTTGGGCCGAGCAGCCGGATGGCGTTGCGGTAGGCCAGTTGCGCATCGTTCACCCGCATGGTGCGGAGATAGATCGGCGCCAGCACGTCCCAGCCCTTACCGTCATCGGGGCTTTGCGCCAGGTGCCGTTCCGCCTTGGCGATCAGCACCGCCACATCGTTGCCGGGATTTTCCAGCCGCGCTTCCAGCGGCTGCGCGGGCAAGTCCGGCCGGCCCGTCGTCAAATAAAGACAGAGCCCGAGAAGCGGCAGCACGAGCAGCACGAAGGCCTCGGTGAAACGGTGATGCCGCGCGGGCTTCGGCGCCTCTTCCGACTCGCCGGCGGAAACGGCGATCAGCCGACGGCCGATTTCGGCCCTGGCATAATCGGCTTCTTCAGGCGTGATGAGCCCGCCATTGAGATCGCGGTCGAGTTCGCGCAGCTGGTCGCGATAGACCGCCGCCTCACCCGCACGGAGGTTTTCCGCCGCCTTCGCACCGCGCAGAAGGGGGTAGAGCAGGATGGCAGCGACGACTGCCGTCAGAACGGCAACGAGAATCCAGAACAGCATATCGGCCCAAATACGTGAAGCGGGCCGCCATTCCAACTGCCAAAGCCGGAATGACGAAGATTTGAGGCTATAAGCCGCAATTCACCTGATTTAGCCGAGCGGCGACCAGCTGCCATCCTCGTTGCGGCAGGCAGCGCCCCGCACCACGGTGTCCTTGCCGTCGACGGTCAGCGTATGGGTATATTGCCGGCAGTTCTGCGAGCCAACCTGATAGGGTGCGGCGGCAACCACCTTGCCGGTGACGTCGTTGCCGGTCCACAGCACCGGCTGGCCGACGGCCGCACCTTCCAGCGCCCGATATTCCGCCTCCAGCGCCCGCTGCTTGTCGCTATCGTTCAGCGTCACGCCGCTGCGGCCGGCAAGGCCGCCCTGCAGCGCGGTGAGGAAGGCGGCCGAGGCCGAGGGCTTGCTCGAAAAAATGCCGCGTGAAGCGGCACCTTTCGTCGTCGTGCAGCCGGAGAGCGCGACGGCGACGAGAAGAGCGGAAGCGATCATGCCTTGCGAGCGTAAAATCATTGCGTCGAACCACGATCAGGGGTCAAATTCAGCCGATCGAAGTGCAGCGTCCCCGTGTCAGCATTAAGGCAAAGCATGCTATACGCTTGCCAGTATCTTTGTGACATCAAGCAGTTGCTCATGCAACATCCTTTGTGATGCCCGGCAGGATAAGCTTCGCCTTGAGCCCGCCCCATTCGCCGCGGGAGAGTTCGAGCCGCCCCTGATACTCACCGGAAATCTCGGTGACGATCGACAGGCCAAGCCCGGTTCCGGGCTTGCTTTCGTCGAGCCTGCGGCCGCGCTTCAGCGCCTCGCGGATCTGGTCGGGCTCCAGGCCCGGCCCGTCATCCTCGACGGCGAGCTCCACCCAGTGGCGGCGCGCGCTCGCCTCAGCCCCCCTGACGTCGTCGCCGGCCTCGACGGCGGAAAGCCGGACCTTGCTCTTGGCAAAACGGGCCGCATTCTCCAGGAGGTTGCCGACCGTCTCCTCGAGATCCTGCTGCTCCATGGCAACGGCCAGATGCGGCGGCGAGACGACGAGATCGAATTCGGTATCGACGTTCAGCCGGCGCATGACGCGCACCAGCCGCTCCAGCGCCGGCTCGGCATCGGTGCGGGCGAGCACGGATTCGCGCTGCGCGGCGATGCGGGCCCGGTTCAGATAGGATTGTACCTGACCCTGCATCGATTCCGCCTGGCTGCGCACCAGTTCGCCATGGGATTTTTCGAGAACGCGCGCCTCATTGAGGAGAACGGCGATCGGCGTCTTCAGCGAATGGGCGAGATTGCCGACCTGCATGCGGGCCCGCTCGACGATGCGGCGGTTGCTGTCGATCAGCGCGTTGACCTCATTGGCGAGCGGCAGAATCTCCCGCGGGAAATCGCCTTTCAGCTGCTCGCTCTCGCCGGCGCGGATGCGCTCCAAGGCGGCCCGCGCCTTGTCGAGCGGCTTCAGGCCATAGAGAATCGCCAGCGCATTGACGATCAGGCTGCCGACGCCGAAGCCGGCGAGCGCCAGATAGAGGCTGTGGGAAAAGGTGCGCACGTCGTCCTCGACGACATCGACATTGCCGGTGACGCGGACACGCGCGGCGCGCCCATCGGTATCGAGCACCACTTCGGTTTCGGCCACCTGCACGCGGTTTCCGGAGGCATCCGTCACCTGGTAGTAGCGTTCGTAATTCTTGTCGAAGGGCGCCTCGACGACCGAAGGCACCGGAATGAGCGCCGAGCCGAGCGAGGGCGACACCAGCGGCGCCGTCGTATAGGTGCCGAGCGGCTCCACCACCCAATACCAGCCGGTCTTCGGCTGGGCAAAGCGCAGGTCGCCCAGCTGCGGGCTGCCGCTGAGCGCGCCCTGATCGCCTATGGTCACCGAGTTGATGACATTATAAAGCTGGGCCCGCAACAGATCCTGGAAACCACGCTCGGCGCTCTTGCGGTAAAGGGTGGAGATCAACAGGCCGATCACCACGAGCGCCACCGTCGACCAGACCGTGGTCAGCAGCAACACACGTGCTGTGAGCGACTTAATTCGCATGTTTCGGCGCTTGGATGCGGTAACCGAGACCGCGCACCGTTTCGATCAGATCGACGCCCATCTTCTTGCGCAAACGGCCGACAAAAACCTCGATCGTGTTGGAATCGCGATCAAAATCCTGGTCGTACATGTGCTCGACCAGCTCGGTGCGCGAGACGACCTCCCCCATGTGATGCATGAGATAGGCGAGCAGACGGTATTCGTGCGAGGTCAGCTTCAGCGTCGTGCCATTGACAGTCGCCTTGGAAGATTTCGTATCGAGCCGCACCGGCCCGCAGACGATCTCGGATGAGGAATGCCCGGCCGCACGCCGGATCAGCGCCCGAATGCGCGCCAGCACCTCCTCGACATGGAAGGGCTTGGTCACATAGTCGTCGGCGCCTGCGTCGATGCCGGCGACCTTGTCGCTCCAGCGGTCGCGCGCCGTCAAGATCAGCACCGGCACGCCGCGGCCGGCGCCTCGCCATTTTTCAAGAACGGAGACCCCGTCCAGCTCCGGCAGGCCGATATCGAGAATGATGGCATCATAGGGCTCGGTATCGCCGAGGAAATGGCCTTCCTCGCCGTCGAACGCCTGGTCGACGACATAACCCGCCTCCTTCAGCGTGTCGGCCAACTGCCGGTTCAGATTGACGTCGTCTTCGACTACCAGAATGCGCATCGGTCCGCCTTCGTCCGCTTCAAATCGGTTATGTCCTGAATAGACCGATTCCGCCTACATCGGAACCTTTACCGTCACCTTGCGTGGACGCTGGCCGTTGCCCGACACCAGAACGGTGATGATGCAGGTATCGCCCACCGGCTGCACGGACAGCAGCTGCCCGCCCGTCTGCTCGACAACCTGGGCCGCGGCGGCACTGCAATCGCCTGCCACGCTATGAACGAGGGTGCCCGCGCCATCCGGTGAGGGCGCCGATACCACCAGTCCGGCGGCCAATGCTGCGACGCTCAAAGGAAAGGCCATGTGCTATGCTTTCAAGGTAATGCCAACGTGCCCCGAATATGTACTCACGCGACCTGAATGGCAAATGAATGCGCTGTAATACAGGGCGTTTAGAACCATTCTCGACTGCTGGCGACAGCTGCTGCCGTGGCAGGTTCAGCGGCCTTCTCCGTGTTGGAAAAGTCTGCGGCGGTAGATGCGCAGGGGGGGGGCTGGGCGTGGATGCTCGGGTCAAGCCCCATATGCGCTAACTTAGCCTTGACGGTGATGGTTGCAGATGATTCACCGTGGCCATGAGCGATTCGTTACAAGCATTGGATTGGGAGGAGCTAGTCGAACGACTAGGCTCGGC